>JBJMIO010000248.1:0-7245 GCA_045806765.1 Marmoricola sp. | reverse complement strand
GTTCGACGGCTCGGAGATGGCCTGGGGCAGCGGCTGGGCGGTGCTGCTCTGCGCGCTCGCGGTGTGGTGGGGCACCTCGACGTTCCGCAAGGAGAGCGCCTGAGAAGTGCCTCAGATTGTGGTCGTTTTGTCCGGGTAGGTCCCAGCCCTGGAAACGATGGGGTGCTCGGACGACGGGGGAGAAACCTTGACCGGAGGCAGGCGTGCGCTGGCTGCTGCGCTGGCGGCTGCCCTGGTGACGGCGCTCGCGGGGTGCGGGGGTTCGGCCGTCAAGGAGCCTCCTCGGGCCAGCGCTCCGCTGCGTTCTGACCTGCCGCCCTCCCTCCAGCCGGTGGCGATGGAGCGACCGGGCGCGTTCACCCTGAAGATCAAGTCGGCCGACGTGCTCGTGCAGAGCCAGCACCCGTTGCCGGCCTCGCTCCTCGCCCGGGCCAAGCGGATGAAGCACGTCGTGGCCACCGAGCAGTTCTCGCTGGCGACCTTCTACCGCGAGGAGCAGGCGGTCACCTACGCCGCGGTGAACCCGGCCACCTTCCGGCGCTTCACGCCCGGTCCGACGGCCACCCTCCAGGCGGTGTGGGACCGGATCGCCGACGGCGAGATCGCGCTGAGCCCCGACCTGAAGTCGAGCCTCGCGCTGCAGGGCGACTACATCGACCTCGGCAACGACCAGGGCTCGCTCCGCGCGCACATCGGCGCCTACGCACCGCTGGTGGTGCGCTCGCAGATCGGCGCTCTGATCAACGAGCGCTGGGCCGCGCGGCTCGGGATGCCCGAGGGCAACGCGCTGCTGCTCTCCACCGGCAAGCACACCCCCAACGACGTCGTGAAGCGGCTGCGCAAGCTGGTCGGCAAGACCGGGTCGGTGCAGTCCCTGGCCCTCGGCTTCGACACCTCGACCCTGAACGCCGCCGTCCTCACCGGCGGCTCGGTCTCCCAGGCGGTCGGGTCCTTCACCTACACCGCGAACAAGAACGGCACCGTCAACCCGGACCCGGCGTGGATCTCGCAGTACATCCGCACCGAGGAGGTGCCGATCATCGGGGCGGTCACCTGCAACAAGGCGATGATCCCGCAGCTGCGGATGGCGTTGAACGAGGTCGTGAAGACCGGCTTGGCCAAGGAGATCCACGCCAGCGAGTACGGCGGGTGCTACGTGCCGCGCTACATCGCCAACAACCCGGCCCAGGGTCTCTCCTTCCACACCTGGGGGACCGCGATCGACCTCAACGTGCCGGGCAACGAGCGCGGCACCGTGGGCCAGATGAACCGGACGGTCGTCTCGATCTTCGCCCGCTGCGGCTTCAACTGGGGCGGCTACTGGCACTACACCGACCCGATGCACTTCGAGATGGCACGGCTCGTCAGGAGCTGCTAGCCGACCCGACCGAGCCCAAGTCTCGGCGGATTCTCAGGTCATCGGGGGGTGCCATCGGGTCCGCGCGGGTACCGGTCACTCGTGCTGCGCTTCTTCGTCGTCGCGACCCTGTTCGTGATCAGTGTCCTGACCGTCCTCGCCGGCGCGGTCGGCGGTCCGGGCTGGTGGGTGCTGGCGGCCTTCGGTGTGCTGCTGCTCCTGGTCGCGATCCACGACCTCGTGCAGAAGAAGCACTCGATCCTGCGCAACTACCCGGTGCTGGGTCACATGCGGTTCCTGCTGGAGGCGATCCGCCCCGAGCTGCAGCAGTACTTCATCGAGCGCAACTGGGACGGCCGGCCCTTCGACCGCGACACCCGGACCACGATCTACGAGCGCGCCAAGGGCACCAAGGAGGAGCAGGCCTTCGGCACCGAGCGCGACGTCGAGGTGCCCGGCTACGAGTACCTGGTGCACTCCACGCGCCCGGTCGAGGTGGCGCCCGTGCCGCCGCGCGTGCTCATCGGCGGGCCCGGCTGCACCCAGCCCTACGAGATGGCGCTGATGAACGTCTCCGCGATGAGCTTCGGCGCGCTGAGCGCCAACGCGATCGAGGCGCTCAACCGCGGCGCCGCGCTCGGCGGCTTCGCGCACGACACCGGCGAGGGTGGCCTGAGCCGCTACCACCGCAACGGGGGCGACCTCGTCTGGGAGATCGGCACCGGCTACTTCGGGGCCCGTACGCCGCAGGGAGGATTCGACCCCGCGCGCTTCCGCGAGACCGCGTCGGCCGAGCAGGTGAAGATGGTCTCGCTCAAGCTCAGCCAAGGCGCGAAGCCCGGGATCGGCGGGGTGCTTCCCGGGGCGAAGGTCTCGGCCGAGATCGCCGAGGCGCGCGGTGTCCCGAGGGGGGAGAAGTGCGTCTCGCCGCCGGCGCACCGTGTCTTCGAGACCCCGCGCGAGCTGGTGCTGTTCCTGGCCCGGATGCGCGAGCTGGCCGGCGGGAAGCCGACCGGGTTCAAGCTGTGCCTGGGCTCGCGATCGGACTTCCTGGCGATCTGCAAGGCGATGCTCGCCGAGGACGTCACGCCGGACTTCATCGTCATCGACGGCGGCGAGGGCGGGACCGGTGCGGCTCCGATGGAGTACGAGGACCACATCGGCACCCCGCTGACCGAGGGGCTGATGACGGTGCACAACGCACTGGTCGGCACGGGGCTGCGCGACCGCGTGAAGGTCGGCGCCAGCGGCAAGGTCGCGACCGGGATCGACATCGTCAAGCGGCTGGTCCAGGGCGCCGACTACACGAACTCGGCACGCTCGATGATGATGGCGGTCGGGTGCATCCAGGCCCAGCTGTGCCACACCAACACCTGCCCGGTCGGCGTGGCGACCCAGGACCCCAAGCGCATGCGCGCGCTCGTCGTACCGGACAAGACCCAGCGGGTCGTCTCCTACCAGCGCGAGTGCGTCGCGCAGGCGATGCAGGTGATGGCCTCCATGGGCGTGCACGCGCCCGGCCAGCTCGCACCGCACATGCTGCGCCGCCGGGTCAGCGAGCGGGACACGCTCAGCTACACCGAGCTCTTCGCGCACCTCGAGGACGGTGAGCTGCTCGGATCGCAGACGCCGGAACCGTGGAGGCGCGACTGGAAGATCGCCGACCCCGACCGCTTCATCGCCTGAGAGGACCACCATGACCACCGTTGCCGAGATGACCATCACCGCCCTGGCCGACCACGGGGTGCGCAGCGTGTGGGGGGTGGTGGGCGATGCGCTCAACCCCTTCACCGACGCGATCCGGCAGGAGGACCGGATCACCTGGGTCGGGGTCCGCCACGAGGAGGCAGGTGCGTTCGCGGCCAGCGCCCAGGCACAGCTGACCGGTGAGCTGGCGGTCTGCATGGGGACGGTCGGTCCTGGCGCGATCCACCTGCTCAACGGCCTCTACGACGCCAAGAAGTCGCAAGCCCCGGTGCTCGCGATCTGCGGGCAGGTCCCGCGGGAGGACATCGGCAGCGACTTCTTCCAGGAGGTCGACAACGACGCGCTCTTCGCCGACGTCTCGGTCTTCCACCGCACCGTCACCGATGTCGACCAGCTGCCCGGGCTGCTCGAGGAGGCGGTGAGCACGGCTCTCGCCGAGTCCGGGGTCGCAGTGCTCTCGGTGCCCGGCGACGTCGGCGGGCTCAAGCTCCCGCGCGATGTCCGAGCTCCGTCCTTCGTCGGGCCGGGGCCCGCGGCTTCCGCTGATGCGGCCGCCGTGCGGGACGTCGCGACCGTCCTCAACGAGGCCTCGAAGGTGACCCTGCTGGTCGGTCGCGGCGCCGGGCACGCGCACGACGAGGTGGTCGCGCTGGCCGGTCGCCTCGCCGCGCCCATGGTGCTGAGCCTGAAGGCCAAGGACTTCTTCGACGACGTCGCCGAGCACGAGATCGGCCAGTCCGGCCTGATCGGCAACCCGGCGACCGCCGCGGCCTTCGAGGACTGCGGCGCCCTGTTCCTGGTCGGGACGGACTTCCCCTACAAGAACTTCCTGCCGAGCGGGAAGAAGGTCGTCCAGCTCGACGTGCGCGGAGCCCACGTGGGCCGCCGGGTCGGCGTGGACCACGCCCTGGTCGGCGACGCGCGGCTGACCCTGGAGGCCCTGCTCCCGCAGCTGGAGCAGAAGACAGATGAGTCCCACCTCGCCTCGGCGCTGAAGAAGTACGGCAAGTGGCGCGAGCGTCAGCAGCACCTGGCCGACCCGGACTACGACCACAAGCCGGTCGGCCTCCTGCGCCGGAAGGTGGACAACCCCGACCGCCGGGTGCGGCCCGAGCTGGTCGCCGCCGCGGTGGACCGGCACGCGAGTGCGGACGCGGTCTTCACCACCGACACCGGCATGTCGACCGTGTGGCTCTCGCGCTTCGTCCGGATGACGGGAGGCCGGCGGCTGGTCGGCTCGTTCAACCTCGGCTCGATGGCCAACGCCATGCCGCAGGCGCTCGGTGCCGCTTTCCTGGACCGCGACCGGCAGGTGATCGGGTTCTGCGGCGACGGCGGCCTGACGATGCTGCTCGGCGACCTGCTCACCGCGGTGACCTACGAGCTCCCGGTCAAGCTGGTGGTCTTCGACAACGGACGCCTCGGCATGGTCAAGCTCGAGATGGAGCAGGTCGGGCTGCCCGAGCACGGCACGGTCCTGCACAACCCGGACCTGGCGGCGGTCGCCCGAGCGATGGGGCTGCACGGCGTACGGGTCACCGATCCGCACGACGTCGACGACGCGGTCCGCGACGCCCTCGCGCACCCGGGCCCGGTGCTCCTGGACGTGGTCACCGATCCCGACGAGGTCGCCGTCCCGCCGCGACCGACGCTCGAGCAGGGCTGGGGCTTCGCGATCGCCAAGACCCGCGAGCTGCTCGAGGGACCGGCGTAGGCCCCAGGCCGCTCGATCCGCACCCCGCCCGGCGCAGGCCGCTCGCTCGACCGGTGCGGGGCCTTGCGCGATCCTGGTGTGCATGTATGCTTTAACTATGACAGTAGATAAAGGGTTAAGCCCGATCGAGTTCCGCCTCGATCCTGCGTCGGGCGTCCCGACCTACCTGCAGCTCGTCCAGCAGGTCGAGCACGCGCTGCGCCTCGGCTTCCTGCAGCCGGGAGACCAGCTGCCCAAGGTCCGCGAGGTCGTCGCCGGCCTCGCGATCAACCCGAACACCGTGCTCAAGGCCTACCGCGAGCTCGAGCACAAGGGCCTGGCCTCCGGCCGTCCGGGCTCCGGCACGTTCGTCGAGGCATCCCTGGAGCCGGTCACCCTCCCCGAGCTCAGCGAGCTGCGCCGCTCGCTGCGCCGCTGGGTCGAGTCCGCCGAGTCGGCCGGGCTCGACGACGACGGCATCCTGGCGCTGGTCGCGAGCACCCTGCGGGATTTTCCTGAGCGGCGCGCGACCCCGGCGGACGAGGGCGCCCGGCGTACGGGCTCGGCGGGAGGCGCGGCATGAACGTCATCGAGACCACCGAGCTGGGTCGCCGCTACGGCAGCACCTGGGCCCTGCGCGACTGCACGCTCACGGTGCCCGAGGGACGGCTGGTGGCGCTGGTCGGACCCAACGGAGCGGGCAAGAGCACGCTGATCAACCTCGTCATGGGACTCGCCACGCCGACCACCGGCGCGGTCACCGTGCTCGGCGGTCTGCTCGCGGGTTCGACCGGCGCGCTGGACGGCATCGCCTTCGTCGCCCAGGACATGCCGCTCTACCGCAACCTCTCGGTGGCCGACATGGTGCACCTGACCCGCAACCTGAACCGGACCTTCGACGACGCCTACGCTCGCCGCCGGCTCGAGGAGTTCGGGATCGATGCGAAGCAGAAGTCGGGCAAGCTCTCGGGCGGCCAGCGCGCCCAGCTCGCGCTGACCCTCGCCCTCGCCCGGCGTCCGCGGCTGCTCGTGCTCGACGAGCCGACCGCGCCGCTGGACCCGCTCGCGCGCCACGACTTCATGGCGACGGTGATGACCGCGATGGCCGACGACGGCGTCTCGGTGGTGCTGTCCTCCCACCTCCTGGTCGAGCTGGAACGCGTCGCCGACCACCTGGTGCTGATCTCCCGTGGCCGGGTGCGCATCGACGGCGACGTGGAGGACCTCGTCGCCCAGCACCGGCTCGTCACCTCCGCCTCGGGACTCGACGACCGGTCGCACGCCTGGGAGGTCGTCGAGACCAGCGGCACGCCGGCGCAGACGTCGCAGCTCGTGCGGCTGACCTCGCCCGGCGCAGCCCTGCCACCGGGGACCGAGACGCGCGCGGTCGGCATCGAGGAGCTCGCGATGGCCTACCTGCGCGAGGGCACCCGAGCACCGTCCCCCGAGCTGGAAGGAGTGGCGTGATGGCCACCCTCGTCGTCGCACCCGCCCCGGTCACGCGACCGATCCCGTGGAGCCGTCTGACCTGGGTCGTCTGGCGCCGCTACCGCCCGGTGCTGCTGGGGCTCGGCGCGCTCGTGGCCGCCCTCGCGACGTACCTGCTGATCAGCGGCGAGCACCTGCGCACGGCGTACGCCGCCGCCAGCCCGTGCCAGCCGCCCGCGACCTCGGGCGCGTGCCAGTTCACCTGGATGAACTTCATCGACGCGCACGGTGACCCGGGCTTCCTGGGTCCCGTCCTGCTCCTGCTGCCGGGCATCGTCGGTGTCTTCGTCGGTGCACCGCTGCTCGGGCGCGAGCTGGAGACCGGCGTCTTCCGCTACTCCTGGACCCAGGGGGTGGGGCGGATGAGGTTCGCGGTCGCGCTCCTGGTCCCCGCGGCGATCGGCAGCGCGCTCATCGTCTACGGGCTTGGCCTGCTGGAGGCCTGGCACAACAAGCCCCTCTACGACGGCGGGGTGCGCCAGCGCCTCGAGCCGTCGGTCTTCCCGACGGCGGGGCCGGTGGTGATCGGGTGGACGCTGGCGGCCTTCGCAGCCGGCGTGCTCGCCGGGATGCTCGTGCGGAAGGTCCTGCCCGCGCTCGCCGCGTCGTTCGCCGTGTGGTTCGGGCTGGCCTACCTCGCCAACGTGCTCCGCTTCCACTACCTCGCGCCGCTGACCACGACGCGCGGGGGGATCGGGACGCACGACGTCGAGATCACCCAGTGGTGGACCAAGGGCGGCGTCCGGGTCGGCTACGAGACCCTGAACAACCTGCTCGCCGGGACGGGCGCGCACATCAGCGGGAACGGGATCCGCGCCGAGGCCACCCCCGGGCGCGGGACCGACCCGCTGCAGTACCTGGCCCAGCACGGGTACGTGCAGGTGACCAGCTACCAGCCGGGCAGCCGGTACTGGACGTTCCAGTGGATCGAGCTCGGCTGGCTCGTGCTGCTCTCGGCAGCTCTGCTCGGTGGAGCTCTGTGGTTGCTTCGGAGGCACTC
>JBJMIO010000247.1:0-4145 GCA_045806765.1 Marmoricola sp. | reverse complement strand
GTCGCCCTGCAGCGCGAGGCTCGACTTCAGGTCGGGGCTCAGCGCGATCTCGCCGTCGGCGATCCGGTCCCACACCGCCTGGAGGGTGGCCGTCGGACCGGGCGTGAAGCGCCGGAAGGTGGCCGGGTTCACCGCGGCGTAGGTGACCGCCTGCTCCTCGCGGTAGAAGGTTGCCAGCGAGAACTGCTCGGTGGCCACGACGTGCTTCATCCGCTTGGCCCGGGCGAGGAGCGAGGCCGGCAACGGGTGCTGGCTCTGCACGAGCACGTCGGCCGACTTGATCTTCAGCGTGAACGCGCCCGGTCGTTCCATCGCCACCGGCTGGAGGGAGGGCGGCAGGTCGGAACGCAGCGGAGCGCTGGCGGGAGCCGGCTCCTTGACGGCCGAACCACCGCACCCGGCGAGCACCGTCGCCAGGGCAGCCGTCAGCGCAGCGGCCAGCGCACGCCTGCCTCCGGTCAAGGTTTCTCCCCCGTCGTCCGAGCACCCCATCGTATCCAGGGCTGGGACCTACCCGGACAAAACGGCCACAATCTGAGGCACTTCTCAGGCGCTCTCCTTGCGGAACGTCGAGGTGCCCCACCACACCGCGAGCGCGCAGAGCAGCACGGCCCAGCCGCTGCCCCAGGCCATCTCCGAGCCGTCGAACTTGCCGAGGAAGGAGGTCCGGACCGCATCCACGATGTGCCGGAACGGCATGAAGTCGCTGGTGCGCAGGAGCCAGTGCGGGCCGATCGTCATCGGCAGCAGGATCCCGGAGAGCAGCAGCACCGGCATCATCACCATGTTGATCACCGGCGCCATCACGTCCTCGGACTTGGTCGCCAGACCGAGCGCGTTCGACGCCGCGGCGCACGCGCCGCCGACCACGAGGGTCAGCAGGATGCCGAAGACGGCACCCTTGAACGAGGCGTTCATCCCCAACGCCCAGCCGAGCAGCACCAGGATCACGGCCTGCACGAAGAGCTGGAGCACGTCGCGCCACAGACGCCCGACCAGCAGGGCCGTCCGGCTCGCCGGGGTCACCCGCTCGGCCTCGATGACGCCCTCGCGCCACTCACCGATCAGGCTGAAGCCGGCGAAGAACGCGCCGAAGATGCCGAGCTGGACGAGCAGGCCGGGCACGAAGAAGGTGTAGGCGTTGGTGACACCGAACTGGGTGACCAACGGCTTGAGCAGCGGTCCGAAGAGGACCAGGTAGAGCACCGGCTGCAGCATCCCGATGATCACCCACGCGGGGTTGCGCAGGTTCATCCGGAGCTGGCGGCGGAAGACGATCGAGCACTCGCGCAGGAACCTCACTGGTCCGCTCCTTCCTCGGCGGTGGACTGTTCAGGTGTCTCGGTCGACGCCTCGGCATCGCGCAGCGAACGACCGGTCAGGGTCAGGAACACGTCGTCGAGGGTCGGGCGGGCGACCTCGATCGACTCCAGCTCGATCCCGGTCCGGTCGAGCTCGCGCAACAGCCCGGGCACCGCCCGTCCGGCGCGGGCCACCCGACCACGGGCCTGGTTGCCCTCCACCTCGACCTCGCCGGCCAGGCTCTTGAGGTGGTCGGCAGCTGCACCGATCCGGGTCGCGTCGGCCACCTCGATGATGACCAGGTCACCGGAGACCTGCGCCTTGAGGTTGGCTGCGCTGTCGTTGGCCACGATCCGCCCTTGGTCGATGATCACGATCCGGTCCGAGAGCGCGTCGGCCTCCTCGAGGTAGTGGGTGGTCAGCACGACGGTGGCACCGCGCTTGGTGCGCAGGTCGGCGATGTGCTCCCACAGGTTGGCGCGTGCCTGCGGGTCGAGCCCCGTGGTCGGCTCGTCGAGGAAGACCAGGGTCGGCTCGTGGATCAGGCCCATCACGATGTCGAGGCGGCGCTTCTGCCCGCCCGACATGTTGCGCGGCATCCGGGTCCACAGGCCCTCGAGCTGGAGCTGGGCGAAGAGCTCCTTGCCGCGCTTCTCGACCTCGGCGCGGCTGCGGCCGTAGAGCATGCCGTGGTCCATCACCTCGTCCCCCGCACGTGCACCGGAGAAGACGCCGCCGGTCTGGGAGACGTAGCCGATGCTGCGGCGTACCTGCTCGGACTGGGAGACGACGTCGTACCCGGCCACCTTCGCGGTGCCCTCGTCAGGGCTCAGCAGCGTGGTCAGCATCCGCAGCGTCGTGGTCTTGCCGGCGCCGTTGGGCCCCAGGAACCCGACGACCTCACCCTCGGCGACCTCCAGGTCGACCCCGTCGACCGCGCGGACGGTCGTCTTCTCCCGGCCCTGCTTGGTGTGGAACTCGTGGACCAGGCCCCGAGCCTCGATCATCAGCGTCATGCCGGTCACCGTAGGCAGGAGCACCGACACGGCGGTACCGACTTTCGTCTACGCCTGGCGGTTCAGGACCTGCTCGGCGATCCAGGCGATGTCGTCGCCCGTCTTCTCCGGCGAGTCAGCCGGGGAGGTGACGTGGCTGAGCACCAGCCGGATCACCATGTCGACCAGCGCGTCGATCCGCTCCTCGGGCACCGGCACCTCGTAGGTGACCAGGTGACCGCGGATCAGCACGCCCGCCGCAGCGATGATCGGCTCGACCTGCGTGGTCAGCAGCGGGAGCAGCGCGCTCTCCGCGCCGTGGCTGGCCGAGAGCACCGCGTGCAGCAGCGGGTTGGTGCGCGCGTCGCGCAGCACCCCGGTCGCCGCCTCGCGGATCGAGGAGACCAGGTCGCCCGGGTGGGCGGCGAAGGCTGCGTCGACGTCGCGCAGGAAGACCTCGAGCTCGCGCATGATCATCGCCTCGGCGAGCTGCTGCTTCGAGCCGATCTCGTTGTAGACCGTCTGACGGCTGACCCCGACGCGGTCAGCCAGCTTGGCCATCGTGATGGCCTGCCAGCCTCCGGCGCGGGTCAGCTCGGAGGCCTCGACCAGCAGCCGTTCGCGCCACGCGCTGCTGGTCGTCGTACCGCCGCCGGAGAACCCTGGCAGCAGGGCACTCAGCCCTGCGCGCGGGGTCACCTCGGACGTCATGACGTCAGTCTTGCAGGGTCAGTGCAAGCGCGGGGCAGGACTGGACGGCGGCGTGCACCTTGGCGCGGTCGGACTCCGGCGGGCTCTCGTCGAGGATGGTCAGCACCTCGTCGTCGTCGAGCTCGAAGTACTCGTGCGCCATCGCCTCGCACATCCCGTGCCCGTCGCACAGGTCGCGGTCCACCACGATCCTCATGAGCTCACCCGCGTCGGCTCGACCGGGACGAAGTCGATCTTCTCGCGCACACCGCAGTCGGGGCAGCACCAGTCGTCGGGGATGTCGGCCCAGGCGGTGCCGGCAGCGAAGCCCTCGAGCTCGTTGCCGACCGCGACCTCGTAGGTGTAGCCGCAGCCGGGGCACTTGGCGGCGAGCACCTCGAGCGAGGCGGCCGCGGCGGCGGTGACCTCCTAGACGGTCTCGTGCCCGTGCTCCTCCACGCCCCACCGGGCCAGGATCTTGGACCGCTTGCGCGGCTGGATGTTGGCCAGCGTCAGGTCGCCGCCGAAGTGGGCGTAGACCCGCGGGTCCATGATCCGGCGGTAGAGCGGCGGGATCAGCGAGATCACGATCATCCCGGCGTACCCGGTCGGCAGCACCGGCGACTCCTCGAAGTCGCGCAGCGTCTGGTAGCGCCGGGTCGGGTTGGCGTGGTGGTCGCTGTGGCGCTGCAGGTGGTAGAGCAGCACGTTGGTCGCGATGTTGTTGCTGTTCCAGCTGTGGCTCGGGTCGACGCGCTCGTAGCGCTGCTTCTCCCCGATGCCGACCTTCTGGCGCAGCATCCCGTAGTGCTCCATGTAGTTGACGACCTCGAGGAGCGAGAAGCCCATGATCGCCTGGATCACCAGGTACGGCGTGACGCCCCAGCCGAACGCCGCGATGATCGCGCCGAACAGGACCGCCGACATCACCCAGGCGTTGAGCACGTCGTTGCCGATGCGGAACGGGTGCTGGTTCTTGCGGGCGTAGCGCTTCTTCTCCAGATTCCACGCGCTGCGCAGCGAGCCGGAGACCGTGCGCGGCCAGAACCGGTAGAACGTCTCACCCATCCGGCTCGAGGCGGGGTCCTCCGGAGTGGCGACGCGGACGTGGTGACCGCGGTTGTGCTCGATGTAGAAGTGGCCGTAGAAGCTCTGTGC
>JBJMIO010000246.1:0-10323 GCA_045806765.1 Marmoricola sp. | reverse complement strand
TACGCCGCGATCTCGCCCTCGATGTCCGCGCGGATCTGCGGTGGCACGTGACCGGCCGTGCGGACGACGGCGTTCGCGAATGCCGAGAGCTCGAGCTCGACGCGCAGGTGGGCCTCGACGGCGCTGAGGATCCGGTCCTGCGCGGTGGTCTGGGGCGGCAGGAGGTCGAGTGCTGCGAGCACGTGCTCACGCACCAGCACCTGGCCCTCGCGCAGGGCGGCTGTGATCAGCGCGTCCCGACCGGCGAAGTGGTAGTAGATGGCGGGTGCCTTGAGGTCGGCGGCAGCGGCGATCTCGCCCAGCCGCGCTTCGGTGTAGCCGCGCCGGCTGAGGATGACCGCTGCGGCGTGCAGCAACCGCTGCCGCGTGCCTTCGCCGATTCCGGTCTCCGCCTCCTCCGTGGTCACCGCGTTCGTCGGCGTGCTCATGGCATCGTGTAGCCGCCGCTGACCGAGAAGAGCTGGCCGGTGACCTGGCGGGCGGCGGTGTCCGAGGAGAGCCAGAGGACCGCGTTGGCCACGTCCTCCGCCGTTGTCAGGCGGCGCAGGGGAGTGTCCTTGAGCAGGAACTCCTTCTGCTTGTCGTTGAACACGTTGTCCGCCCCGACGGCCCACAGGCTGTCGGCTCCGACCGCGTCCGCGCTCTCCGGCACGACCAGGCCGGGGCAGACGATGTTGGCGCGGATCCCGTGACGCCCGTGCTCGCGGGCGGTGGTCCGGGCGAGGGCGACGACCGCGGCTTTCGTCGCGCCGTAGACGGCCTGACGGATCTGCCCGAACGCCGCTTCGCTGGCGACGTAGACGAGTGCGCCGGAGCGCTGCTCGACCATCACGGCGAGGGCGGCCTGGGTGGCCGCGACGGCGCCGAAGAAGTTGACGTCGACCAGCTTCTGCCACCGGGCGCGGTCGGTGTCCTCGGTGACGAACCCGGGGACGCTCCACCCGGCGTTGTTGACCAGCACGTCGAGCCCGCCCCAGGCCTCGAGGGCCACCGCGACGGCGCGAGCGGCGCCCTCGGGGTCGGTCAGGTCGACGACGGCGAGCTCGACCTCGGCGGCCCCCCGCTCGAGAGCCTCCGCACGGACCTTCGCGGCCTGGACCTCGTCGATGTCGCACAGCACGATCCGGCTGCCCTCGGCGGCGTAGGCGTGCACGATCCCGCGGCCGATGTTCGACGCGCCGCCGGTGACGAGCACCCGCGCGTTCCTGAGTCCGAGCTCCACCGTCCGCACCTCCGCGATCGACGCCGGTCGCCTTGACCTAGCAGTTAGTCTAATTTAGATTCGATTCAAGAGACTACCCCGTGAAGCGGAGACTGAACAGTGAAGACGTTCCAGGGAATCGCCGAGCTCGCCGGCGCGGCCGGCACCGACCTCGGTGCCTCCGACTGGCTGGAGATCGACCAGCAGCGCATCGACACGTTCGCCGCCGCGACCGGTGACCACCAGTGGATCCACGTGGACCCCGAGCGCGCTGCGGACGGGCCGTTCGGCGCGACGATCGCGCACGGCTTCCTGACGCTCTCGGTGCTCCCCGTGCTCCAGCACCAGCTGTACGCCGTGGAGGGCGTCCGGATGGCGGTGAACGTCGGCCTCGACAAGGTCCGCTTCGTCTCGCCGGTCCTGGTCGGCTCGAAGGTCCGCGCCCGTGCCTCGATCTCCGAGGTCATCGAGCTCGAGGGCACGGTGCAGGTCGTCTTCGCGACCACGATCGAGATCGAGGGCGTCGAGAAGCCGGCGGCCGTCGTGACGTCGATCGCGAGGTTCTTCCGATGAGCGGCCTGCTGGTGGGGCGCTCGGCGATCGTGACCGGAGCGGGCCAGGGCATCGGCCTGGAGATCGCACGGCTGCTGCACACCCACGGCGCACGGGTCGTCCTGGCCGACCTCGACAAGGACCGCGCGGAGTCGGCAGCCGCCGTGCTGAACGGGACCGGGCTCGGTCCCGGCGCCGTCGGTGCCGCCTGCGACGTCACCAGCGAGACCGACGTGGCCGCCCTGGTCGAGTCCGCGGTGCTAGCGAGCGGTCGGCTCGACATCTTCGTCAACAACGCCGGCATCACCAAGGACGCCTCTCTGCGGAACATGACCGTCGAGGACTTCCAGACCGTGATCGACGTGCACCTGCGCGGCACCTGGCTCGGTGTGCGCGCCGCGGCGGAGGTCATGCGCGAGGCCAGGGCGGGAAGCATCATCAACATCTCCTCGATGTCGGGCAAGGTCGGCAACCCCGGTCAGACGAACTACAGCGCGGCCAAGGCAGGCATCGTCGGGCTCACCAAGGCGGCGGCCAAGGAGCTCGCCCACCACGGCGTCCGGGTCAACGCGATCCAGCCGGGTCTCATCAAGACACCGATGACCGCGGCGATGAAGCCGGAGGCGTTCGCCGCCACCGAGGCGACCATCCCGATGAGGCGCGCGGGCGAGCCGGCCGAGGTCGCCGGAGCCGTCGTCTTCCTGGCCTCCGACCTGGCGAGCTACATGACCGGCACGGTCCTCGAGGTCGCCGGGGGGCGAGGGATGTGACCGTCCTTCCGCAGCACAGCGTGATCACGTCGGTCGCCGACGGGATCGGACGCATCACGCTCAACCGTCCCGAGCAGCTCAACGCGATCACGGTCGCGCTGGGCGCCGAGCTCCGCGACGCCCTGCACGACCTGGGTGCGCGGGAGGACGTGCACGTGATCGTGGTGCGCGGGGCCGGTGGCAACTTTTCCGCCGGGGGTGACTTCGAGGAGGTCCAGCGGCTGCGTGCCGCGGGGATCGAGGCGCTCACGCCGTTGTTCGAGAACTTCGGCGCCGCGTGCCGGGCGGTCGCCGAGATCGACCAGCCGGTGATCGTTGCCGTCGAGGGCGTCGCGATGGCAGGCGGCTTCGAGCTCCTCCAGGCCGCGGACGTCGTCCTGGTCGCCTCCGACGCCCGCCTGTGCGACAACCACGTCAACTTCGGCCAGGTGCCCGGCGGCGGCGGGTCGCAGCGCCTGGCTCCGCTGGTCGGTCGGCAGCGCGCGCTGGCCCACCTGCTCAGCGGAGAGCGCATCAACGGGGACACCGCGGTCGCCTGGGGACTGGCGCACCGGTCCATCGCGCCGGCTGAGTTCGATGCGGAGGTCGAGGCGTTCGTCGTACGGTTGGCAGGACGTCGTCCCGATGCCCTGGCCACCATCAAGCGCCTGGTCCGCTACGGCGAGGCGGCCGGCTTCGAGGCCGGCCTGGCCCGAGAGCTCGAGGCGGTCGTGCAGCACATCGCCGGTGACGCCGGGGGTGAGGGCGTCTCCGCCTTCCAGCGGCAGAGCTCGACGAGAAAGGGAGCCTGACCATGACCTCGCTGATCGCTGACGGCCCGGCGCTGCTCGACGTCGAGGACGGTGTTGCGCGACTCCGCCTGAACCGGCCGGAGGCCTCCAACAGCGTCGACGTCCCCCTCCTCAAGGCGTTGCACCAGGCGGTGCTCACCTGCCACGCGGAACCATCGGTGCGCGTGGTCGTGCTCTCCGGCGAAGGCCGGAACTTCTGTGCCGGCGGTGACGTGAAGACGTTCGCCTCCAAGGGCGAGGACCTGCCGGAGTACCTGCGCGAGGCGACCGCCTGGCTCCAGATCGCGACCTCCGCACTCATCCAGCTCAAGGCGCCGGTGATCGCCGCGGTGCACGGCTTCGCTGCCGGTGGTGCCGGCTTCGGGCTGGTGTGCGCCTCCGACCTCGTGGTCGCGGCCGAGTCCGCGAAGCTGTTCTCCGGAGCGGTCCGCGTCGGGATGGCTCCGGATGCCGGGACCACCGTGACGCTCACCCAGCTCGTCGGTCTGCGCAAGGCGATGGACCTGCTGCTGACCAACCCGACGCTGACGGCCACCGAGGCGTGCGATCTCGGCATCGTCTCGCGGGTGGTCCCGGACGAGGACCTCGAGAAGACCGTCGTCGAGCTCGCGCTCCAGCTCGCCGCCCAGCCGCCGCTCGCGCTCGCCGCGACCAAGCGACTGGTCTGGGGTGGCCTGGGGTCCTCGGTGGAGGGGCGCCTGGCCGAGGAAGCCCGGGTCGTCTCCGAGCTGTCGGGAACCGCGGACTCCCGGGAGGGTCTGGCCGCGGTGATCGAACGGCGCGCTCCGAGGTTCACCGGGTCATGACATCGCTGGTGCTGAGCGAGAACCGCGGGCCGATCGGCGTCGTGACGCTGAACCGTCCGGAGGTCCGCAACGCGATCGACCTCCCGTTGCGGGTCGCCCTCGCCGAGGCGCTGGAAGCCGTCGCAGCGGACGTCTCGGTCCGCGTGATCGTCCTGACCGGCGCCGGCGGCTCGTTCTGCTCCGGCGGCGACATCTCCTCGATGGTGCGCCAGTCACGCGAGGAGACGCTGCCTCGCGCCGAGGCCGCGGCCCGGGTGGTGCGCGCGATCTGGGGTACGCCGAAGCCCGTCGTGGCTGCGGTCGAGGGCTCGGCCTTCGGGGCCGGTACGGCGCTCGCGCTGGCCTGCGACCGGGTGGTGGCCGCCTCCGACGCGGTCTTCTCGACCAGCTTCACCGCCGTGGGTCTGGCCGGCGACATGGGCATCTTCGCCTCGCTACCGGCGCGGATCGGCGCGGCGCGCGCCAAGCAGCTGATGATGCTGCCGCGGAGGTTGTCGGGAGCCGAGGCGGGGGAGGCCGGGCTGGCGGACTCCGTGGTCGAACCCGCCACCGCCCTGTCGACGGCGCTGGCAGATGCCGAGCGCCTGGCTGCCGGCCCTCCGTTGGCACTCGGGGCGATCAAGGCGATGTTCTCCGGTCCGCGGTCGCCGTACGACGTGCTGGACCTGGAGGTCCAGACGCAGGCCGACCTCTTCGACACCGACGACTTCGCCGAGGGCGTCGCCGCCTTCCACGAGAAGCGCACGCCCGTCTTCGGGGGATGACCACGGTGCTCACCACCTCCTACCGCCCGGCCGACGACTCGCTCCCGCTCGTCGAGCTCACCATCCCGGCGCTGCTCGCCGAGCGGGCTCGCGAGTACGGCGACCGCACTGCCCTGGTGGGCACCCGCCACGGCGACGGCGCCGAGGTCACCTACACCTGGGCGGCGCTGCACCGCGAGGCCCAGCACGTGGCGAGCGCGATCGCGCAGGTCGCGGCGCCCGGGGAGCACGTCGCGCTGTGGGCTCCGAACGTGGTGGAGTGGCCGGTGATCCAGCACGGCGCCGCGATGGCCGGCGTGGTGCTGGTGGCGCTCAACCCGGTGCTCCGCGCCACCGAGCTCACCTACGCACTGCGCCACTCCGGTGCACGCGTGCTGATCCACGCCGACCGGAGCCGCGACTACGACCTGGCCGAGGTCGTCGCCCGGGTGGCGACCGACTTCCCCGACCTGCGCGCGATCAGCCTGAGCGACCGCGCTTCGTGGCGCGCCGAGGTCGTCGACCAGGCCGTCGTCGAGGCAGCGCCGAGCGACCCGTCGCTGCCGGTGATGCTCCAGTACACCTCGGGCACCACCGGCAACCCCAAGGGCGTGCTGCTGCGCCACCGCTCCCTGGTCAACGTCGCCAAGCTGACGATGGAGTTCGTCGGCGTGCAGCCCGGCGCCGTGACCGTCAACCCGCTGCCGATGTTCCACACCGCGGCGTGCGTGATCGGCACGCTCGGTCCGTTGTGGCTCGGTGGAACCGAGATCCTCGTCGAGCAGTTCGCGCCCGGTCCGGTGCTCGCGCTGCTGCGCAAGGAGCAGCCGGACGTGCTGTTCAACGTGCCGGCCGTGCTCGGTGCGCTCCTGGAGGCCCAGCGCCTCAGTGACGAACCTCCGCCGCGGATCGCTCGCGTGATCGGGGGAGCGGCGACGCTCCCGGCCTCGATGATCGAGGCGGTCGAGCAGGTCTTCGGCGCCGAGGTGACCAACCTCTTCGGCCAGACCGAGCTCTCACCGGTGCTGACCGCGACCCGTGGCAGCGACTCGCGCGAGGACCAGCTGGGCACCGTGGGTCACCCGCTGCCGCAGGTCGACGTGAAGATCGTCGGGGCGGACGGCTCGGTCGTTCCTCTCGGCGAGCCCGGCGAGATCTGCGCCCGCGGCTACCAGCAGCTGATGGAGTACCTCGGCGATCCCGGGGCGACCGCGGCCTGCGTCGACGCCGAGGGTTTCGTGCACACCGGTGACCAGGGCTCGATGGATCCACGCGGGTACATCACCCTGACCGGTCGGCTCAAGGACCTGATCATCCGGGGTGGCGAGAACATCGCGCCGGCCTCGATCGAGTCGTGCCTGGTCGGGCACCCGCTCGTGCTGGAGGCGACCGTCATCGGCCTGCCCGACGAAGCGCTCGGTGAGGTCGTCGCGGCTGTGATCAAGGTGCGCGGCGAGGAGCCGGCCGACCTGGGCGATCAGCTCCGGTCCTACGCAAGCGAGCACCTCGCGCCGTACAAGGTCCCGAGCCGGTGGTTCGTGGCCGAGGAGCTCCCGGTCACCCCGACCGGCAAGGTGCAGAAGTTCGCGCTGGCCGAGCAGGTGGGTGCGGGGCACGTGCGGGAGGTCTGAGAAGACCGTCGCCACCCCCGGTGGCAGTCTCGGGGCATGAGTGGTGGTGCTGTTCGCGGCGCGGTCCGCATCGGCGACCCGCGGGTGTGGGGGACCTTCATCGGCGCGGCGGGCGGTACGGACTTCGTCCTGACCAGCCGGTCCGACCTGGACGCTCCCTGGCCCGGGATCGCACTGGCGCTCCTGGTGGTCGCGCTCACGGCGTACGTCGTGCTCGTCCTCGTCGTCCCGCGACAGTTCGCTCCCCCCGCGCCGGTGCGGCCCTCAGCCGGACGGGTCTACCTGGGGAGCGTCGTCGGCATGCTCGCGCTGATCCGCGTCGGGTCGATCGTCCTGGATCACCAGGGGAGGAGCGGACTCCAGCCCGCGTTGATCGTCGCGGCGGTCGGGCTGCACTTCCTGCCCTTCGCCTCGGCGTTCCACACGCCGTTGTTCCGGGTGCTCGGCTCCGCCATGGCCGTGATCGGCGCGCTCGGGCTGGGTGCGGGCTGGAACGGCGGTGACCGTGCGGCAGCGTGGGCGGCGGTGGTCGCCGGCCTGCTCATGATCGTGCTCATCACCCTCGACGCCGCGGCCACGCGCAGCGTGGTGCGTCATGAGGCCTGAGCCTGGCGAGGTCTGGGAGCGCCTCGGTGCGACCAGGTCCGCAGAGCACCGTCCTGCGATGCGACGTTGACGGCCTTCCTACGATGGCGACATGGTGGTCCGGACGAGCGGGGTGCGGCAGCAGAGCATCTGGGCGAGCGTCGTGAGCGACGACGCCCAGGCTCTTCACGACTGGTTGATCGACCTCGGGTTCACCGAGGACCTCCTGGTCCCCGGCGAGCACGAGCGCTCTGTCCACCACTGCCAGCTCGACTGGCCCGAGGGCGGCAGGATCCTGCTCTCCAGCACCGGTGAGCGGAGCACCCCGTGCCGGCCCGGGACCAGCTCGCTGCACGTCGTGACAGCCGATCCGGATGCGGTGCTGTCACGGGCACACGCCCTGGGTGCGGAGATCGTGCACGACATCGTGGACCAGACCGACTACGAGTCGCGGGACTTCACGATCGCCGACCCCGACGGCAACCACTGGACGTTCGCGACCTTCGCCGGTTAGGTCCCTCCCGTCGTGGCGGTCCAGGTCCCGTACAGCGTGCGCGTCCACACCTGGACGATCGTCTCCAGCAGGTCCGGGGTCGGTTCTCCCGTCTCGACGATGCTGCGCACGTCGCGCTGCATCGCCGCGAACGTCGCGTCGACCAGGAACGTCGTGAGCAGAGCCGCGCGCTGGTGCTCGGCGCCGCGGGTGTCGGCGGAGACGACGGGGAGCGCGCGGGCGTTGAAGGCGGCCACCCACTGCTGCCAGAGAGCTTCCGCCTCCCGATCCGATGCAGCCGCCTGGACCATCCCGTGCATGACGACGGCGTGCTTGCGCCACAGGTCGATGGTGGCGCTCATGCCGAGACGGATGCCGTCGCGCTGGTCGGCTTCGCGGTGCTCGTACCAGACGGCCGCGGCGTCCATGAACTGCGCGAACAGGCCCTCCATGAGCGAGGCGACCGCAGCGCCCTTGGTGGGGAAGTAGAAGTAGAAGCCGGGGCGGGTGACGTCGGCGCGGCGGGTGATCTCGGCGATCGAGATGTCGTCGTACGCGTGCTCCTCCAGGAGGTCGGAGACGACCTGGAGGATGCGTTCGCGACGGCGGTCGCCCTTGGTCACCACGGGACGAACCTAGGCCAGCGCGGCCGAGATCGCCTGCTCGACGTCCAGGTCCACCAAGGTGTTGACGGCGCGGACGGCGGTGACCTCCATGCGATCATCAGGTTGCATGCCGCCGGCGGCCAGCGTGAAGACGATGATGATCCAGCCGTCGATCGTCAGCAGGCGGTAGGTGTCGTAGGCCTCGGCCAGCGACGGCGCCTCGGTGCCCGCACCGTGCTCGGCGAGGCCGTGCAGGTAGCGCTCGAGGAGGGCCTTCTCGTGCGTGCGACGCAGCTCGGTGGGGACCGAGTGCATCAGGAAGTACGCGACGTCGCGCAAGCCGTTCTGCTTGTGGAACACCTGCCAGTCGTAGATCCCTGCGGTGCCGTCGGGGTTGGAGAAGGTGTTGCCCAGGTGGTCGTCGCCGTGGCACAAGGTCTGCGGCATCGCCTCCCACACCTTCACCAGAGCCGGCTGGTTGCGTACGTAGGTCTTCGTCAGGCGTCGTACGGTGTCGGGGACCTCGCGGTCCTGGGCCATGAACTTCCGCTCGGACAGCTTGAACGCCTGCGCCATGAACGGGTAGCCGGGCCGGCGGGAGTAGGTCTCGAGCCACGCCAGGTCGCCTGTGAACCGAGGTGACTTCCAGAACCGTCCGTGCAGCGTGGCCAGCAGGTCCATCATCGCCTCGGCGTGCTCGAGCGGGCACTCGTCGTCGGCGTCGAAGAAGCGCACGTCCCCGCGCAGCGCGAGGTCCTCGAACGCCGCGACGTAGCGCCCGCCGATCCCCGACCTGCTCAGGTACGGCGTGATGGTCAGGTCGGCGACGGCCGGCTGGATCTGCTGGAAGAAGCGCGTCTCGTAGGTGTGGCACCCGAAGCCGGACACGATCCCGCGCGGCGCCAGCCCGGACGAGGTGCCCTTGGCGAACGCCGTCGGCGGGAGGCCGGCGTTGCGGCCGATGTCGTTCCAGTCCAAGTGCAGCCGCGCCCGGTCGGTCGTGCCCTTCGAGTCGATCTCGACGCGGTGGCCGTGCAACCGCGCGCCGGTCACCGGGCCGCGCACCGCGACCTCGAGCTCCTCGGTCCTCAGCGAGTCGAGGCCGTAGCGGCCATGTCCGGGCACCCAGGGGGAGAGGCCGAGCAGCAGGTCCTTGGTGGCGTCGAGAGTTCGGAGCATGGCTGCACCGTAGACAAATAATTTACGGGCGTCAATTATTGAGTTGAAATTCAAAGGTTGCCGGGCGTGGAGTTCTCCTGAGCGCGAACCGGGCTTGCCACCGTCCTGCTAGAGTCTTATTCTAATCTTGATTAAGGAGGACGGATGCGATCGATCGAGGCCCGGCGCCACGACCTGCGGGACCGGTTCGCGACGTGGCAGCCGCGCACGCTCGACGCTTGGCTCGACGTCTGTGCCGCCTCCTACGCAGACCGCCCGCTCGTGATCACCGACGACGTCACGTACTCCTACGCCGACGTCGCCGAGCAGTCCCGCCGCCTGGCTGACGGTCTGGCGACGCTCGGCGTCCGGCCAGGGGACCGTGTCGGCCTGCTGATGGCGAACCACCCCGAGTTCGTGCCGCTGAAGTTCGCGATCGCCCGCACCGGCGCGATCGCGATCCCCTTCAACTACCTCTACCGGACCGAGGAGCTCGGCTACGTGCTCGAGCAGTCCGGGTGCTCCGTCCTGATCACGATGACGAGCTTCCTCGACCTCGACTACCTCGCCATGCTCGACGAGGTCGCGCCCCCGGGCCTGCGGCACCTGATCCAGCTGGGCAAGGACGCCCCCGTGCGTGAGGGCGCACTGGACGTCGCGGGCCTCGCCGCCCTGGGCGATGCGAACCCGGGCGCCGCCGACGCAGCGGACCACCAGCCCACCGACGTCGGCGACATGCTCTACACCTCGGGCAGCACCGGATCCCCGAAGGGCGTGCTGGTGACCCACGACGCCGTCCTGCGCACGGCGTACGCCTCCGCGCTGACCCGGGCCTACGACGACGGACGGCGGGTGCTCTTCTCGCTGCCCTGCTACCACATGTTCGGGTACGTCGAAGGGCTGCTCAGCGTCATGTACGTCGGCGGCGCGGTGATCCCGCAGACGACGTTCTCCGCCGCCGGTTACCTCGCCGGCATCGAGCGGCACC
>JBJMIO010000245.1:0-8703 GCA_045806765.1 Marmoricola sp. | reverse complement strand
GACGTGTTCACGACGTTCGAGGGCGACAACCACATCCTGCTCCAGCTGGTCGCCAAGGGCCTGCTCACCGACTTCTCCTCCTCCTTCGGCGAGCTCGACCAGCTCGGGATGGTGCGCTTCGTCGCCGGACTCGCGGTCGACACCGTGATCGAGCGGACTGCCGTGCACAAGCTCCTCGAGCGGATCAAGGACGTCCTGCCCGGGGGCGACGACGCGTGGGACTCCGAGGCCGGGCTGCTCGACAGCGAGTACCAGCTGGCGATGTTCCGCTGGCGCGAGGAGCACATGCTCTCCGGCGTCGCACGGCGGCTCAAGCGCGGCATGGACAGCCACCTGGAGCCGGCCGAGGTGTTCAGCCGCTGCCAGGACCACGTCATCGCCCTGGCTCGCGCGCACGTCGAGCGGCTCGTGCTGGAAGCCTTCGTCGACAAGGTCCGGGCGGCTCCCGAGGGCGACAACCGCGAAGCGCTCGCGCTGCTCTGCGACCTGCACGCCCTGACCACCATCGAGTCGGGCAGGGCGTGGTGGATGGAGCACGGACGTCTCTCCTCGCAGCGCTCGAAGGCGATCACCGCGGAGATCGGTAGCCTGTGCCGTCGGCTCCGGCCGATCGCGCAGGACCTCGTGGACGCTTTCGGCGTGCCGGCGGAGATGCGTGCCGCTGAGCTGCTGCGCCAGGAGGACTGAATGCTCGAACGACTGCGGGTGCCCGGACTGGGCGGCTGGAGCGAGGACCCGTTGTGGGCCTCGTTCTACGACTGGTCCGTGGAGCACCCCCGGGCCGGCGGGACCGTCTGGCGGCTCGGCATCGGCAGCGACCTGCGCCTGCTGTACTCGGCGGCCGCGGAGATCGGCCGCCAGCCCGCCGGTTCCGCGGTCCTCGACGTGCCGTGCGGTGGCGGGGTCGCGCTGCGCGGCCTGCGGCCCGGTCAGGGCGTCCGGTACGTCGCCGCCGACATCGCCCAGGCGATGCTCGACCGGACGATGGACGCCGCGCGAGAGCGGGGCGTGGCCGACCAGGTCGAACCGTCACTGGCTGATGTCGGCGACCAGCCGTACGGCGACGGAGAGTTCGACCTCGTCGTCTCCTTCACCGGCCTGCACTGCTTCCCCGACCCGCACCGTGCGGTGATCGAGATGGGGCGGGTGACCCACGCCGGTGGTGTCCTGACCGGCAGCGCGCTGCTCAACGACACCGGGGACCTGCGCACGATCCCGGTCCGCGGACTCGGGCGCCTCTCCGGTCTGCTCGGCCCGAGCGCGACCAGGGCCGAGGTGAAGGCGTGGATGGCCGAGGCGGGCTTCACCGACGTGACCCTGAAGGAGTCAGGCGCGATCGCCTACTTCCGCGGCGTCAAACGTTGATCGGGCCCACGCGACGTACGGAGGGGTCCGGTCGACGAAGGGTCAGTGAGCGGAGCCGCCGGCGGCCTTGAAGCGCTGGAAGGAGGCCTTCACCTCGGCCTCGGCCTCGGTACGGCCGACCCAGTTGGCGCCCTCGACCGACTTGCCCGGCTCGAGGTCCTTGTAGACCTCGAAGAAGTGCTGGATCTCGAGGAGGTCGAACTTCGGGAAGTGGTTGATGTCGCGGATGTGCTCCATGCGCGGGTCGTGCGTCGGGACGCAGAGCACCTTGTCGTCGCCGCCGGCCTCATCGGTCATCCGGAACATGCCGATCGCGCGGGCGCGGATCAGGCAGCCGGGGAACGTCGGGGCCAGCAGCACGACGAGCGCGTCCAGCGGGTCCCCGTCCTGGCCCAGGGTGTTCTCGATGTAGCCGTAGTCCTCGGGGTAGGCCGTGGAGGTGAAGAGCATCCGGTCCAGGCGGATCCGCCCGGTCTCGTGGTCGACCTCGTACTTGTTGCGCGAACCCTTGGGGATCTCTACGAGAACATCGAACTCCACGGTGATTCCTTCCAGAGCATGCGTGCGCGAGGGCGGGGGTCGGCGCCGGCGCGTGCTGGTCGCAGCTGCTGCACCCGACCGGGCTAGTCTCCCGCACAATGCCTGAGAACCGCCAACCGAGGAGGCGAAATATGGCTGCGCGTGAGCAACGCCACGCGGAGCGCCCGCGCGCCCGTCCTCGGCGCTGGTGGAGCTGGCTGCCCGAGGTCCTGGTGCTGGTGATCCTGCTCAGCGCCTACGGCAACGCGCAGTGGCACCTGGGCCACCGGTGGTTCGGGCTCTCGCTGGCCGACCCGCAGGGGAACCCTTCCGCGGTCGCAGCTCCGCTCGGCCTCGACCTGGTCGCCGGCGCTCCGGCCCCGGCGGTCGGGACGCCGCAGCGTCCCGGTCGGATCGATCCCGCCGCCGTGAAGGCGGCCCTGGCCGGCCTCGTCACGGACTCGCACCTGGGCCCGCACGCGAGCATCGCGGTCAGTGAGGTCTCGACCGGCAAGGTCGTCTTCCAGCGCGGAGCGCTCGCGGTGACGCCGGCCTCGACGATGAAGCTGCTCACCAGCACCGCCGCACTGGAGAAGCTCGGGCCGATGGCCCGCTTCGCGACCCGGGTCGTGGGGTCCGGCAACGCGATCACGCTGGTCGGCGGCGGCGACCCGTTCCTGGCCTCGGCGCCGCACCACGGGCGCGGGCAGTACCCGGCGCGTGCCGACCTGCTCACCCTGGCCCGGCGTACGGCGGCCGCGCTGAAGGCCCACGGCGTGAGGCGGGTGGTGCTGTCCTACGACGCGAGCCTGTTCACCGGACCGGCCGTGGACCCGCACTGGCCCTCGACCTACGTGCCCGAGGACGTGGTCCCGCCGATCAGCGCCCTGTGGGTCGAGGAGGGCCGTGACAGCAACGGCCACTACGTCCCGGACCCGGCAGCGGCTGCCGGTGAGGCCTTCCGTACGGCGCTGCGCGCGGCCGGCATCCGCACCGCCGGGTCCGTGCGGCCCGCGACCGCGGCGAGCGACGCTCCCGAGATCGCGCGGGTGGAGAGCGCGCCGCTGGGGGAGATCGTGCAGCAGACCCTCGCGGTCAGCGACAACAACGCCGCCGAGGTGCTCTCGCGCCAGGTCGGCCACGCCGTCAGCGGGGACGCCTCGTTCACCGGCGGTGCGGCCGGCGTGCGGGCGGTGCTCGGAGGCCTGAAGGTCCCGCTCGCCGGGACCCGGATCTACGACGGCAGCGGGCTCTCGCGCGAGGACCGGCTCACACCGGCGGCCCTGCTCGGGGTGCTCCAGGTGGCCGCGTCGGCTGCCCGTCCGCAGCTGCGCGAGGTGATCACCGGACTGCCGGTGGCCGGCTTCACCGGGTCGCTGCAGTGGCGCTTCGACAAGGGGCCTGGCGACGCGCGCGGGCGGGTCCGGGCCAAGACCGGGACCCTGACCGGCGTGCACGGCCTGGCCGGGTTCGCCACCGACACCCAGGGCGACCTGATGGCCTTCGTGATCATCGCCGACCGGGTCGCGGCGCCCGACCAGCTGCTCGCCCAGCACGACCTGGACCTGATGGCGGCGGCGCTGGCGTCCTGCCGGTGCGGCGTACGGGGGTAGGCAGCGTCTCGTAGGGTCGTGCCATGACCGAAGCACCGAGCCGGAACGCGGCCCCGTCCTCGTCGATGATCGACTGGGACCTCGCCGTCCGCGTGGGCTCACGGCTGGCCGGCGACGGCCCGCAGGTCGGTCGCGCCGAGGCGTCCGCGGCGGTCGCGGAGCTGCGTGCGGGTGCTGAGAAGTCGAGCCCGCTGGTCCGTGAGTTCACCGGCCTGGTGGCCGAGGAGCGCACCGCGCCGGTGCTCGTCGTCGACCGCCCCGGCTGGATCCAGGCCAACGCGGACGGGTTCGCGGTCGTGATCGCGCCGATCGTGGAGAAGCTGCAGGAGCGCAAGGGCCCGCCGTCGGCGGTCGCCGAGGCGATCGGTTCGCGGATCACCGGAGCCGAGCTGGGAGTGATGCTCGGCTTCCTGGGCAACAAGGTGCTCGGCCAGTTCGACCCCTTCCACACCGCGCCCGGAGCGGCCGGCCGGTTGCTGCTGGTGGCCCCGAACATCGTCCACGTCGAGCGCGAGCTCGGTGTCGACGCGCACGACTTCCGGCTCTGGGTGTGCCTGCACGAGGAGACCCACCGGGTCCAGTTCACCGCGGTTCCGTGGATGCGCGACCACCTCCAGGACCTGATGGGCCAGATCGTCGGCCAGGTCGAGACCGACCCGGCCGCGCTGCTCTCCGAGGGCCTCTCCCGCGTCGGGGAGGTGCTGTCGGGCAGGTCCGACGGCAGCCTGCTCGACCTGTTCTCCACGCCGGAGCAGAAGGTCGTCATCGACAAGGTCACCGGCGTGATGAGCCTGCTCGAGGGTCACGCCGACGTGGTGATGGACGGCGTCGGACCGGAGGTCATCCCGTCGGTCGAGCTGATCCGCGAGCGCTTCACCCAGCGCCGCAAGGGCATCGGCACCCTGGACAAGCTGCTGCGCAGGCTGCTGGGCCTGGACCAGAAGATGGCGCAGTACCGCGACGGAGCAGTCTTCGTGCGAGCCGTGGTCGACGCGGTCGGCATGGAGGGCTTCAACGCCGTCTTCGCCGAGCCGGCCAACCTGCCGACCAAGTCGGAGATCCACGACCCCGCGGCGTGGCTGAAGCGGGTCCACGGCTGATGGCTCTCGACCCTGCCCTGGCAGCGATCCGGCTGTCGGTACGGCGGGGGCTCGGCGAGGCACGGACGGTGCTGGTCGCCTGCTCGGGCGGGGCGGACTCGCTGGCGCTGCTCGCCGCGACCGTCTTCGAGACGCGCCGTGGTGAGGTGCGCGTGATCGGCGCGACCGTCGACCACGGACTGCAGGCGGCCTCGGACCAGCACGCCGCGGCCGTGGTGGCGCAGATGGCCGCGCTCGGGGTCGACGAGACCGCGACCGTCCGGGTCACCGTCGACCCCGGCTCGGTGGGCATCGAGGCCGGCGCACGTCAGGCCCGGTACGCCGCCCTGGGTGGTCTCGCGGCGAACCTCGGCGCCGACCTGGTCCTGCTCGGGCACACCCGAGACGATCAGGCCGAGACGGTCCTGCTCGGGCTCGCCCGGGGATCCGGTGGTCGTTCGCTGACGGGGATGCACCCGGAGCGGGACCTCGACGGCGTGCTCGTACGCCGCCCCCTGCTCGGCATCACCCGTGCCCAGACCGAGGCTGCGTGCCGGGCCGAGGGCATCGCCTGGTGGGAGGATCCGCACAACAGCGACGACGGGTTCGCCCGGGTCCGGGTGCGTCGTACGGTCCTGCCGGTGCTGGAGACCGAGCTCGGTCCCGGTGTCGCGGCGGCGCTGGCCCGGACGGGGGAGCAACTGCGCGCCGACATGGACTTCCTCGACGACCACGCCACGCTCGAGCTCCAGGGAGCGCTGACCGACGGCGTGCTGCCGCTCGCGACCGTGCTCGCGCTTCCCCGCGCGATCGCGACGCGCGTCGTGCGCCTGGCCGCCATCGAGGCGGGCGCGATCGTCACCGAGCTCACCTACGAGCACGTGCTCGCGGTGCTCGAGGCCGGCAACGGCAAGGAGATCCAGCTCCCGGGGCACCTCACGGCCTACCGGGACGGTGGGGTGCTGCGGTTCCGGCGGACGTGAGGCCGACTGCACGGTGACAGCAGTGCGGGGTCGCGCCGACGATCCGAGGCAGGTTCTTCCCACGACTGCGAGCTCCGACTCGAGCGCTCAGGTGTGCATGTCTCGGTCCTGGGTACACAGTTCGGAGCACCAGTTCCATGCGAACACGGGGGAGACGCCCATGTCTTTTTCGCTCGTCCACCTGAGGAGACATTCGTGCGTCATTCCAACAGAGCCGCGGCACTCATCACCGCTGCCGCGCTTGCAGGCTTCGGCCTCGTCGGCCAGCCGGCCAGCGCAGCAACGCAGTTCCAGCACGACATCCGGGCAGCCAACCTGACCGATGCCACCACGGGCGCCGCCGGCGAAGGGACGTTCCAGTTCCTGCACGAAGGCATCCACATCAACAGCGCCAGCAGCGAGAACACCTCGATCGAGTTCGCCGTCAACAAGCCGCTCGCCAACGTGCACGACTTCCACATCCCGTGGATCGGCGCGCCGGGGTCTGGTTCGCCGTCGCAGTTCTACGGGGTCAACATCGACAGCAACCCGGACATCGACGGCTACCTGATCGCCGAGACCGCCTACGGTTCGCATGACGTCTGGCTCACCAGCGACTACCCCGACATGCAGGCCAATGCGCCGGTCGTCGGGAGCGGATCCGGCTCGCTGTACCACGGCACCCTCGACCAGTGGGCGGCCGCGTTCCCGGGTGCGACGATCAGTACCGGTGGGTTCCTCGCCTCCGGCGCCGACATCGACGGCGTCCTGAAGTCCCTGACCTACGGCGCTGACACCTACACCTTCACGAACGCAGCACGTCAGGCGGTCACCGGCTCGGCCAAGGTCTTCAAGGTCAACCGCGCGGTCCGCGTCGACTTCACCGCCAACCGGCTGATCGGGGACAACCTCGAAGGCAAGCTGCTCACCTTCGCGGTCAACGTGACGAACACCCGGCACCACCGCAGCATCACGATCCGGTCATTCACCGCGCACATGCACGCCGGCGAAACTGCCCGGTGGCACCGCGGATTCCACAAGGGAACGGGCACCTACAAGATCGCCATCTTCAAGAACGGCGTTCGGATCCGCACAGTGACGGTCCGCACGGGGAGCTGACAGGCTCACCGGCTCCCACGGCCCCGGAAGCTCTGCTGAGCTTCCGGGGCCGTTGGTATGAGCTTCGCGGGATGCAGCGGCGCCGGCGGTGATCCGCCGGGGTGTGGTGCGCTCGGGAATCAGCCCTTGCCGGGCGGTTCGAGCGGCCGCGGCGTGAGGTCGCGCGTGCCGGTGCAGTCGCGCAGGTAGCTGTAACCGTGGGGTGATCGCCAGAGGTAGGTCCCTGGCTCGAGGACGGTGTAGCTCCATCCGCCGAACGTCTTGGCGCGGTGGTGGAGCCGGCACAGCGGCGCGAGGTTTTCGCTGCACGTCTGGCAGGGCGGGCCGCCAGGGTCGTACGGGCGGCCGTGGTCGAGGTCGCAGCACCGGGCGCGGCGACCGCAGTGGGGGAAGACGCAGGTGCGATCGCGTAGGACCACCTGCTCGCGAAGCTGATCGGAGGGCCGGTAGCTGCTGCAGGTGATGGACCGAGCGAGGTCGATGACGGGCTTGACGGTGACCTTGGCAGCCGTTCCGCACCACGTCCTGACCTGGTCGACGGACAGCAGGTGGGTGCCTGCGTCCTCCAGCTCGGCGACGCCGGCCGCCAGGTCTGCGCCCGGAGCGAGATGGACGTGAAGGACCACCTCGTCGGCCAGTCGGAGGTCGAGGCCTTCCTGGCCGCGGGCCAGGGCACCGAGGGCGATCGAGCGGCGGGCCCCGAGCGAATCGGCGGAGCCGAGGTCCTTCAGCTGGGCGGCACCGGCCTGCAGCACCTGGTCTAGGTCGATGGCGTCGCGCAGGTCGAGCTCGCCGCTGATCAGGCTGGTGCCCTGGAAGGAGACGTGCTGGTGGCTGATCTCCACGAAGCGACCGTCAGCAGCAGCCCGGGCGATCTCTGCGGCTCGCTCGGGCATGAACTCTGCGATCGCTGCGTCCACGAGGCGCTCGAGGGCGGCGTACGAGACGCGGTGCGCGAACGCGGCGACCTGGGAGTCGACCCAGGCAGCGGCGTCGAACGACAGGGTCTGCGTCTTCTCGGCGATCCGGCGTGCCTTCCACGCACGGAGCGTGCCGGTCCCGACCCGCTCCCACGTGCGCGGCAACCGGTGTCCGAGCTCGAGGACGTCGGCCATCAGCCGACGTCCGGAGTCCTGCGAGAGCCCGAGTGCGGTGGCCATCTCGCAGACGCAGAACTCGGTGACCTGCGGCGACCCCTCGCCGGCCAGCGCGACGGGAGCCTCACCCCAGGTCGCAACCTCGAGCTCGTCGGTGGTCACGTGCGCGTGCGCCCAGTCCAGGACGTCGGAGAGCAGGACCGCCTCGGCAGCGTCGGCCTCCGCGCGGTGACGGCGGGCGCGGGCGAGCGCCGATGCTGCGTCGAGGTTGGTAGCGGCGCCCGAGGTCATGGAAACAAGCTAGAGGGGACCCCCGACACATACGGAACGCGAACAGCCGCAACGTCACCGGAACGACGATGGGCCCTGAACCCCGCGCCTCAGACCGCCCGCACCCGCTGGAAGTTGCGCCCACCCCGCGCGAACGACTCCCGCACCACCGCCGGAACGTCGTCCTCCGCCACCTCGACCCACGTCGTGGGCCGCACGTGGCAGAGGTCGACATCGAAGCCGTCGGCGTCGTAGGACCACGGCCCGCTCAGCACGCCTCGGTGGAACGCACTTCGGGTGTCGCGGGTCCAGACCACGGCCCCGTCCGGGACCTCGGCGAACCGTCGAAGTCGAGCCGCCACCCGCTCGTCGTGCTCGCGCTGGACCGCGACCAGTGCCTCGGCGAGGTCGGCAGGTGCCTGGTGCAACCGACCGCCGACCCCGCAGACGCCGTGGCGCAACCCGCGCTCGGCACCGGCCGACCCCGGAACGCTGTCGTCACGGGAGCGCGTCGGCGCGCGGTAGGTCGGGCTCATGCCCCCTGCTACCCCAGCAGCTGCTCGGCCAGCAGCCGCAGCGACTCCTCGCGCGCCGGCGAGGCGTCGACAGGCGTTCCCGAGACCGCCCCGGCGACCGGGTGCACCATCACCTCGTCCACGGCGAACTCGGTGGCCAGGTC
>JBJMIO010000244.1:0-18393 GCA_045806765.1 Marmoricola sp. | reverse complement strand
CGTGCCGGCGAGGATCTGCTCGACGTCCTCGGCGAAGCCCATGTTGAGCATCTCGTCGGCCTCGTCGAGGACCACGAAGCGCAGTTCGGAGAGATCCAGGGTGCCCTTCTCCAGGTGGTCCATCACGCGGCCCGGCGTACCGACGACGACGTGGACGCCGCGCCGGAGCGCGGAGAGCTGGACGCCGTACCCCTGTCCGCCGTAGACGGGGAGCACGTGCAGGCCCTTGATCTGGCCGGCGTACTTCTCGAAGGCCTCGGAGACCTGGAGCGCGAGCTCACGGGTCGGGGCGAGCACGAGGACCTGCGGGGTCTTCTGGGACAGGTCGATGCGGGAGAGGATCGGGAGCGCGAACGCGGCCGTCTTGCCGGTTCCGGTCTGGGCGAGGCCGACCACGTGCCCGCCGGCGAGCAGCGGAGGGATCGCCTCGGCCTGGATCGGCGAAGGGGTCTCGTACCCGACGTCCTTGATGGCCTTGAGCACTCTGGGATCAAGACCGAGGTCGTCGAACGTGAGGGAATCTGCAGTCTCGGTCACCGATCAAGGGTAGTGGCCCCGGGCGCGCAGACCTATTCCGAACCGGGTCCGCGGCACGTACGTTCGGACACATGGACAAGCCACCGCCGCTGGAGATCCTCGACGAGACCTGGGAGCGCGCGCTGTGCATCGTCGCCCATCCAGACGACATGGAGTTCGGGGCAGCCGCCGCCGTCGCCCGCTGGACCGAACAGGGCAAGTGGGTCGGCTACACGATGGTGACCAGCGGCGAGGCCGGGATCGACTCCCTGGAGCCCGAGCGATGCCGGGTCGTGCGCGAGGCCGAGCAGGTCGACTCCGCCCGGATCGTGGGGGTCGACGTCGTCGACTTCCTCGGCCAGCCCGACGGCATCCTGGAGTACGGCGTCGCGCTGCGCCGCGTGCTCGCCGCCGAGGTGCGCCGGCACCGGCCCGACATCGTGATCACCAACAACTTCCGCGACACCTGGGGTGGGGCGGCGCTGAACCAGGCCGACCACATCTCGGTCGGCAAGGCGACCCTGGACGCCGTGCGCGACGCCGGCAACCGGTGGGTCTTCCCCGAGCAGCTCACCGACGGCCTGGAGCCCTGGGGCGGGGTGCGCGAAGTCTGGGCCGCGGGTTCGCCCGACTCGAGGCACGCGGTGGACACCACCGAGACGTTCGAGGCCGGGGTGGAGTCGCTCAAGGCGCACGCGGCCTACATCGAGGGCCTGGGCTGGGAGAACTGGGACCCCCGCGAGTTCCTCGAGGGCATCTCCCGGGCGACCGGCCAGCGGATCGGGACGGCGTTCGCGGCGCCGTTCGAGGTGTTCCCGATGGGCTGGGGCGACTAGGACACCCCTGGCCGAAAAGGGACGAAGGCCCGCACCTCGACGGTGCGGACCTTCGGCTGGCTCCCCCGGTTGGACTCGAACCAACAACCCTCCGATTAACAGTCGAATGCTCTGCCAATTGAGCTACAGGGGATCGCGCCCGCAAAGATTAGCAAGGCCGGTGGCGGGGTTGCTAATCGGAGGGCGACGTGGCGCCCGGCCTACTCCCCGACGTCCGCGCGGGCCCGGGTCAGGGCCTCGGCGGCCGCTGCCACCACCTCCGGAGCCTCGGGGTCGATGCCAGCGTCGTACTCGTGCATCCAGGCGATCGGCCCGCCGTCCGGGGACCGCCGGCCGATGACCTTGAAGCCCTTCTTGCCGTCGACGAGGTAGCCGCGCTGGAGCACGACGCTGGCGGTCACGCGCTCGCGGATCAGCTGGAGCAGCAGGACGGGGTCGTCGAGCTTGAAGACGTAGGAGCCGCGCTCCTGACCGAACTCGCCGACCTCGCTGAGCGTCAGCGTCTCGGCCTCGAGGTCCCAGTCGGCCGCCTGGACCTGCTCCCAGACGATCCGGACGGTCTCCTCACCGGCGGTGACCAGGACCAGCGCGGCGCGCGTCCCGAGCAGCCAGCGGTCGCCGTCCTGGGCGAAGGCCAGGACCTTCTCACCCCTCCCGAGCCCGGCAGCCGCCAGCACCAGCTCGGGGGCCCGCTCGGCGCGCCTGAAGAAGCTCACGCCTGCTGCTCCATCGAGAGCTCCCGCAGGGTGCGGCGGTGCTGCTCGAGGGCGATGAGCTCGCCGAACATCCGGTTGTACTCGGTAGCCTCCTCGACCGGGTTGGTGCGCTGGAGCTTCGACTTCAGGTCGGCGATGCGGCGCATCGCGGTCAGCTCGCGCAACCGGTGCACGTGCTGGGCTGCGTACGCAGCGTCGGGCACCCGGCTGGTCGGCAGCGGCTCGACGCTCAGGGCGCTGAGCAGCGACTGGACCCGCTCGTCGGCGGTGTTGGCCTGCAGCCGCGAGGCCCACATCGTGTCCGCGGCCGCGACTCCCCCAGCCAGCGTCACCACCGCCCACACCGCCCTGTACGCAGGGTGGGTGAAGTCGTCCTCACCGACCTCGGCCAGCGACGGCGCGATGGTCTCGGGGTGCTGGACGACCAGCTTGAGGGTCTCGCGCTCCAGGGCGATGCGCGGGTCGCGCGGGTCGGGCAGCCCAGGGATCGCGACCGGCGCCGCCGCCGGGGTCGCTCCCTGCTGGGCCCGGTTGGCGGCCCGGCGTACCTCGCGCTGGACGTCGTTCGGGTCGATGCCGAGCATCCCGGCGAGCTCGCGGGCGAAGGCGTCGACCTTGGAGCGGTCCCGGATCGCGGTCACCAGCTTGGCGGCCTCGCGCAGCGCATCGATCCGGCCGTCGGCACGGTCCAGGTCGTAGCGGCTGACCACGTTGCCCAGCACGAACCGGTACAGCGGGACCCTGCGGGCCACCAGCTCGCGCACGGCGGCCTCGCCCTCGGCCACGTCGTCGTAGGCCAGCCGCAGGTCGCAGGGGTCCTTGCCGGAGGGCTCGACGGCGACGTAGGTCTGGCCGGCGAAGTTCTGGTCGCCCTCGAAGGCGCGCAGGGCGGCCTTCTGACCAGCGGCATCACCGTCGAAGGTGAAGATGACCTCGCCGCGGAACTCGTCGTGGTCCTGCAGCAGCCGGCGGATCACCCGGCTGTGGTCGTCGCCGAACGCCGTGCCGCAGGTGGCCACCGCGGTCTTCACGCCCGAGAGGTGGCAGGCCATCACGTCGGTGTAGCCCTCGACGATCACGGCCTGGCTGGCGCGGGCGATCTCGCGGCGGGCCAGGTCGATGCCGTAGAGCACCTGGGACTTCTTGTAGATCGGCGTCTCGGAGGTGTTGAGGTACTTGGCCTCGATCCGGTCGTCGTCGAAGATCCGGCGGGCACCGAAGCCGACCACGTCCCCGCTGGCGTCGCGGATCGGCCACATCAGCCGGCCGCGGAAGCGGTCGTACATCCCGCGCTCGCTGCGACCCGAGAGGCCCGCGGTGACCAGCTCGTCGTCCTTGAAGCCCTGGGAGCGCAGGTACTTGGTCAGCTCCTCGCCCCCGCGCGGGGAGAAACCGACGCCGAAGGTCTCCGCGGCGTCCTTGTCGAAGCCGCGGCTGGAGAGGAACTGGCGCGCGGTCATCGCGTCCGCGCCGGCCAGGTGCTCGGTGTAGTAGGCCGCAGCAAGCTTGTGCGCCTCGACCAGGCGGGGGCGCTGCGGGCCGCTGCTGGGCCGTTGGGGACCACTGCCCTCCTCGTAGCGCAGCTCGACGCCGAACTTCTCGGCCAGCCGCTCGACGGTCTCGGTGAAGGAGGTGCCGTCCATCTCCATGACGAACTTGATGACGTCACCACCGGCCTGGCAGCCGAAGCAGTGGTAGAGCTGGCGCGAGGGCGTGACGTTGAAGGACGGGGACTTCTCGTCGTGGAAGGGGCAGAGGCCCTTGAGGTTGCCTCCCCCGGCGCTGCGGAGCGTGACGTAGGCGCCGATGACCTCGTCGATGCGCGCGGTCTCGCGCACCGTCGCGATGTCCTCTTCCCTGATCCGGCCCGCCACGGCGGTGAGTCTACGTCGACCGAGCGAGGTCGAGCCGAGCTCGCTCGTGCTTGTGCCGAGCGAGGAGACGTTGAGGAGCGCAGCGACCATCACGACGGGCTCCCGACAGCGCCAGCAGGTGTCGATTCGCCCGGAGCGGGTAGGAGCAAGACATCCGACGAAGGGAAGGGGTCCACCATGTCCTCGAGGACCGCAGAACTCGGCGCGCAGATCGCCCAGCAGCGGGACAAGCTGACCGAGACGGTCAGCGCGCTGACCGAGACGGTCGGCGCGCTCACCGAGAAGATCGACACCCACGACATCACCGACGCGCTCAAGGAGCGGGCCACCACCAGCGCCGAGGAGCTCCGGACGACCGCCGGGGACGAGCGCGGCCGCAAGGGCCTGCTGATCGGCGCTGTCGCGGCGTTCATCGGAGTGGTCATCCTGCGCAAGCTGCTGCGCTGAGGGGGTTCGTGATGATGAAGCGACTGATCGCCCTGACCGCGTTCGGCGCCGGCTACGTCGCCGGGGCCGCAGCCGGCCGCGAGCGCTACGAGCAGATCCGGCGCACCGCGCTGCGGATCAAGGAGGACCCGCACGTCCAGGACGTCGCGGGTCAGGCAGCCGAGTTCACCAAGGAGCACGGTTCGGCCCTGGTGGACAAGGTCGCCGAGAAGGTGACCCACGGCGAGCAGGCGGCCGCTGAGACGGTCAACGGGCTCTCCAACCCCTACCAGCGGGCAACGCCCTAGGCGTTCGGGACAGCCTCGCCCGTCACCAGTCGCGCGTACCAGGTCAGCGCGCTGGCATCGGTCAGCGAGGCGATCTGGTCGAGGACGACCCGCGTTCGCGCGGTGTCGTCCTCGGCCGCCTGCCAGTCCCCCGCCAGGCTCGCGTCCAGGTCGGTGCCCTCGGACGCGACCAGCGCGCCGAACAGCTCTTCGAGCAGGGTCTCCTGGCGGCTCATCACCGCGATCCGCTCGGGTGAGCGCATCACGTAGTGCGCGGCGATGCCCTTGAGCACCGCGATCTCGTGGACGGTCTCCTCGGGCACGACCAGGTCGGCGGCGTACCGGGCGAGCGGCTCCTCGCCGTACTTCTCGCGGGTCGCCGTGTGCACGCTCCCGCAGAACACGCCGATCAGGTCGCTGGTCAGGTTCTTCAGCCCCGCCATCGCCTGCCGGCTCCCGTCGTACGCCGCGGAGGGCCACCCGCCGACCGCGCGGACCCGACCCAGCGCGGCCTCCAGCTCGCCGTCGCTCGCGTGCGGCAGGTACCAGTCGCGGACCGTCTCCCAGATCCCGCTGAGCTCGGCCGGCGCGTCGAGCACCGCCAGGTCCACGTGTCCCCCGACGATCCCGTCCTCCAGGTCGTGGACCGAGTAGGCGACGTCGTCGGCGAAGTCCATCACCTGCGCCTCCAGGCAGCGTCGCGCGGGCTCGGCTCCCGCCCGCAGCCAGGTGAAGACCGGCAGGTCGTCGGTGTAGACGCCGAACTTGCCGGTCGGCGCGGGGCCCTCGTCGCGCGCCCACGGGTACTTCGTGCAGGCATCCAGGGTGGCGCGGGTCAGGTTCAACCCGATCGAGCGTCCGTCCCCGTCGACCGACTTGGCCTCCAGGCGGGTCAGGATCCGCAGGGTCTGGGCGTTGCCCTCGAACCCGCCGGCCGCAGCGCCCAGGCGCGCCAGCACCTGCTCACCGTTGTGACCGAACGGCGGGTGCCCCAGGTCGTGCGCGAGCGCGGCCGTCTCGGCGAGGTCGGGGTGGCAGCCCAGCGGGTGCGCCAGGTCGCGCGCCACCTGGGCGACCTCGAGGCTGTGGGTGAGCCGGTTGCGCACGAAGTCGTCGGCCTGCGGACCGAGCACCTGGGTCTTTGCCGCCAGCCGGCGCAGCGACGCCGAGTGCACGACCCGGGCCCGGTCCCGCTCGAACGGCGTGCGCGCGGGTGCCGGGACCCGCTTGACCGGCTCCTCGACGAGCCGCGCCCGGGCGCCGTCGTCGTAGAGCTCGTCCCACGTCACGGGTCGAGGTTAGCGGGCTAGAGCCAGCCGTTCTCGTTCGCGATGACGACCGCCTCGGCCCGGTTGCCCGCCCCGGTCTTGCCGATCGCACTGCTCAGGTGGTTGCGCACCGTGCCCTCGGAGAGGAACAGCCGACCGGCGATGACGGCCACCGAGGACCCGTCGCGGGCCGCGCGCAGCACCTCGGTCTCGCGCTGCGTCAGGGGCGACTCCCCGACGAACAGGCTGTCGGTGGCCAGCGCCGGGTCGACGACCCGCAGGCCCGCGTGCACCCGGCGTACGGCGTCCGCCAGCTCGGCCGCCGGGGTGTCCTTGACGACGAACCCCGCGACCCCGGCCTGGAGCGCCCGGCGCACGAATCCCGGACGGCCGAAGGTGGTCACGATCAGCACCCGCACGCCCGGGAACTCGTCGCGCAGCTGGGCAGCGGCAGTGATCCCGTCCATCCCGGGCATCTCCACGTCGAGCAGCGCGACATCGGGACGGTGCTCGCGGACGGCGCCAAGGACCGCGTCCCCGGTGCCGACCTCGGAGACGACCTCGATGTCGGGCTCCAGGGCGAGCAGGGCCGAGAGTGCACCGCGCACCAGGGCCTGGTCGTCGGCCAGGAGGATCCGGATCGTCATGCCGCGACCACCTTGAGGGAGAAGCCCGGCTGCAGCGCCTGGGTGATCACGGTTCCCCCGACCGCGGCGGCCCGCTCGCGCAGACCGGTCAGCCCGTTGCCCGGCACCGAGGAGCCCGGGCCCGCGCCGTCGTCCACGATCTCGACGCTGGTCGCGGTCAACCGCACCGCGCAGTGCCGCGCATCGCTGTGCCGGATCACGTTGGTGATCCCCTCGCGCACGGTCCAGGCGAACAGCTCGCGCACCGAGGTCGGCACCTCCTCGGCGGAGTTCGGCAGGTCGGCCTCGATCTCGGCGGCCTGCAGAGCCATCCGGGCGCGGGCCAGCTCTCCGGGGAGCGTGAGCTCGCGGTACCCCTCGACCGCACGCCGTACGTCGGCCAGCGCATCGCGCGAGAGCCGCTCGAGGTCGGCCACCTCGGCTCGGGCGCGCTCGGGGTCGACGTCCATCAGCTTCTGGGCCAGCTCGGCCTTGACCGTGATGACGGTGAGCGAGTGGCCGAGGATGTCGTGCAGGTCGCGGGCGAACCGGTTGCGCTGGTCGTCGAGCTCCAGGCGCGCGTTCTCCTCACGGACGGCGAGCACCTCGATGTTGCGGTTGATCGCCTGCGAGATGCCCCAGATCGCCAGCCCGGCGACGAGGACACCGAAGAGCAGGCCGAGGTCGGCGGTCCAGCCGCTGACGAGTGCCGTCGCGGCGTAGGTCGCCCCGGCGACGAGGATGACGACGATCCAGGCCCACCGGCTCGTCAAGCAGATCATCGCCGTGACCGCGACGTACACCGCGGTGGCGGTGCCCGCCTGGCCGATGGCGATGCAGATGATCACGGCGAGGCTGATCTGCAGCGCCACCGCGGAGAACCCGATCACCGGGCTGTGCGTCGCCCGGAAGGGCGTCCCCTCCGGCCGGCTCCAGCGCAGCACCATGAAGACGATCGCGTAGACGATCGCGAAGACGACTGTGGCGATGATCCCGATCCAGCCGGAGACCGAGTCCCGCTGGCTCCACGCCTCCTGGAGCGGCTTGAGCAGGTAGAAGAGCCAGACCAGTGCGAAGACGCTGCCCCACCGCCGAGCGCCGTTGGGCCGCTCGACAGCGGGAACGGTGACCGTCGGGCTCATGGTCGTCACGCTAGTGGCGCTCAGACCCGGGCCGTGTCCTTGCTCATCCGCCACGCCGCGCCACCGACGAAGACGGCGAGCCAGAAGACCAGGTTGACGACCCAGACCACGTGCGCGTGGCCGCCCTCCAGGGGCCAGCGCGCGAGGTGCGCGAGGCCGTAGATCGGGGTGAGGGAGGAGATGTGGCCCAGGGTGCTGTGGTCCTTGATCGGGAACCACAGGCCACCGAGAGCAGCCAGGCCGGCGAGCACCGGACCCAGCACCTGCATCACGTTCTCGCTCGGCAGCAGGTAGCCCATGAAGAGTCCGAAGGCTCCGAAGACGATCGAGCCGACCCAGGCGATCACGGCACCCGCGATCCAGATGTGCGTCGGCATCTCGGCCTTGTTGGTCAGGATGCCCGCGACGTTGACCGCGACGACCGAGAGCAGACCCAGCAGCAGGGCGACCATCGACTTCACCGCGATGTAGGCGATCGGCGAGAGCGGGGTCAGCCGCAGCTGGCGCGACCAGCCCAGAGCCCGCTCGTTGGCGACCATCGCGCCACCGCTCGTCGAGGCCAGCACGGCGCCGTACGCCGCCATGCTGATCAGGATGTACGCCGAGACGTTGCCGTGGCCCGCACGCTCCTTCACGTAGTCGGAGTTGGTGCCGATGATCAGGTACAGCAGCACCGGCATCACCAGCGTGAAGATGACGGTGCGCCGGTTGCGCAAGATCCGCCGGAACTCGATGCGGAGCATGGTCGGGTTGAAGCCACCCATCGGCGGCACCCGTCGCGTGGTCGGGTCGATCGCTGCGGTGCTCACAGGTCTGCTCCTTGTGCGTGGTCGCCGGTCAGGTTGATGAAGGCCTCCTCGAGGCCCTTGGCGGTGATCTCGAGGTCCCGCGCACGGGTCTCGGTCAGCAGGTAGCGCGCGACGGCGTCGCTGTCCTTGGTGTGCACGTAGACGGTGTCGCCGCGGAGCTCCACGCTGTCCACGCCGCCGAGGCTTCCGATCGCGTCGGTGTCGGCTTCAGGCAGCGTCGCGCGCACTGTGCGACCGGAGGCCAGCGACTTGATCTGCGAACCGCTGCCGTCGGCCACGATCTTGCCGTGGCTGACCAGCACGATGCGGTCGGCGTACTGGTCGGCCTCCTCGAGGTAGTGGGTGGCGAACAGGACCGTGCGGCCGCGTGCTGCGTCCTGGCGGATCGAGGACCAGAAAGCACGACGGCCCTCGACGTCCATGCCGGTCGTCGGCTCGTCGAGGAGGAGGAGCGCCGGATCGGAGAGCAGGGCCATCGCGAAGCGCAGCCGCTGCTGCTCACCACCCGAGGCCTTCTGCACCAGCCGGTCGGCGATGCCGGTGATGCCCGCGATCGCGAGGACCTCGTCCACCGGGCGGGTGTCCGCGAACAGGCTCGCGGTGTACTCGACGGTCTCGCGGACCGTCAGGTCCTTGAGCAGTCCGCCGGTCTGCATGACGGCGGAGACCAGGCCGCGGGCGATCGCCTCGCGGGGGTCCATGCCCAGCACGGTCGCGGTGCCGGAGGTGGGGTGCGAGAGGCCCAGGATCATGTCGATCGTGGTCGTCTTGCCGGCACCGTTGGGGCCCAGGAAGGCCACCACCTCGCCGGGCTGGATGGTCAGGTCGATCCCGCGGACGGCGTGCACGTCGCCGAAGTCCTTGGTCACGCCCGAGAGGCTGACTGCTGGGAGAGAAGTACTCATGGCCCTAGCCTGCCCGAGCCGTCGGACAAGCGCCTCGCCCGACCGTCACGACCCGGCCATGACATTTGTCAGTGTGTCTTTCCGTCGACCCGGCGCTGTTGCTCGCATCAAGTACGTCGACCCGGCGCTGTTGCTCGCATCAAGTACGTCGACCCGGCGCTGTTGCAGCGATGAGCGACGCCCGCCGGAAGCCGGTCCTCAACGTGCGGATGGCGTCCTGCTGGCGCCCGAAGACGTTCCGCCTCGTGAACACGTCGATCACCCAGCCCTCGTCGCTGATCCGAGCGCGCCGGCGGGCATCGTGCTCGGTGGCGGCTTCGCCGTGGAACTCTTCGCCGTCGTACTCGGCCGCGTAGCGACGTTCGCGCGAGGCCACATCGAGCCTGGCGTGACGTCCGTCCTCGAACCGCACCACCACCTGGGTCTCCGGACGGGCCGCGAGTCCTGCGTCGTACCAGCGAAGTCGAAGGACCGACTCACCGAACGACTCCGAATCCGCGTCAGCTAGCGGTGCGAAGACGCGGAGCTGACGCACGCCCCGGTACCCGCGAAACCGCTCGACCTCCGCGATCAGAGCGGCCTGCGAGAAGGCACCCAGACGAAGCATCGAGTCCAAGGCTGCCCACGCCGCATCGCGTCGCAGGAGACGCCCGAGATCGCACGCCGTCCTCAGTGCCGTGGTCACCCTCAGGCCACCCAGGACGACGACGTCTTCGCTGGTCAGCCCACGCTCGCCGCTGTCCGTCAGGCCGTTGCGGAGCCGCTTCCCGGGCGGCTGGAACGCCGCAACCCGGGGTGTCCGGAGATGATCACCCGGGGCAAGGACCATCGACGCGCCGTGCAGCCAACCTGCGGTCCGGTCGGTGACGACTGCATCTGCGGGCACGGCCAGGCGAACGCACTCGAGCCGGAGATCGAGCGTGTCGTCCAGGTGGGCGGCATACATCACGCCTTGGATCGGCGTTCGGAGCAATCCTTCGGCGAGGAGTCGCGTCCGGTGGCTGCGGGCGACACCCGCTTCGTCCGCCGTGGACGTGCTGAATGGCTTCGAGAGATCGAGTCCTGAGGACAACAGAAGCTCGAGAGAGTCGATCCTGTGCATGGCGACAGAGTCGCCGCCGAGGCGGTGCAGCCGCAGCACCCGCGCTCGCACTGTGGGGAACCACCGCGTCGAGCGTCCTGTGACTCTGTGAGCTCGCGCACAAGCGCCGGGTCGGCATACGGGATCCGCGCACAAGCGCCGGGTCGGCATACGGGATCCGCGCACAAGCGCCGGGTCGGCGTACCGGATCTGCGCACAAGCGCCGGGTCGGCGTACCGGATCTGCGCAGCAACGCCGGGTCGGGGTCAGAACCCGAGCCGGCGCAGCTGCTTGGGGTCGCGCTGCCAGTCCTTGGCGATCTTCACGCGCAGGTCGAGGTACGCCGGGGTGCCGAGGATGGCCTCGATCTGCTGGCGCGCGGCGATCCCGACCTCCTTCAGGCGCGAGCCCTTGTGGCCGATGATGATGCCCTTCTGGGAGTCGCGCTCGACGTACAGGTTCGCGTGGATGTAGAGCAGCGGCTTGTCGGCCGGGCGGTCCTCCTTGAGGCCCATCTCCTCCACGACCACCGCGATCGAGTGCGGCAGCTCGTCGCGCACGCCCTCGAGCGCGGCCTCACGGATCAGCTCGGCCACGATCGCCTCCTCGGGCGCGTCGCTGAGGTCGCCGTCGGGGTAGAGCTGAGGGCCGGCCGGGAGCTGACCCACGAGCAGGTCCTCGAGCAGCTTGACCTGGTCCCCCGCCTTCGCCGAGACCGGCACGATCTCGGCCCACTCGGTCCCCGTCTCGCGCCCGAGCTCGGCGATCGCGAGCAGGTGCGCGCCGAGCTCCTCGGAGGTGACGAGGTCGGTCTTGGTCGCGACCGCGAACTTCACCGACTTCCGCACCTTGGCCAGCTCGTTGACGATGAACCGGTCACCGGGACCTGGCTTCTCGTTCGCCGGGAAGCAGACGGCGACGACGTCGACCTCCGACCAGGTCGCCTTCACCAGGTCGTTGAGCCGCTCCCCGAGCAGCGTCCGGGGACGGTGCAGGCCGGGGGTGTCGACGAGCACGAGCTGGGCGTCGTCGCGGTGCACGATCCCGCGCACCACCGTCCGGGTGGTCTGCGGCTTGGAGGAGGTGATCACGACCTTCGAGCCGACCAGCGCGTTGGTCAGCGTCGACTTGCCGGCGTTCGGGCGACCCACGAAGCAGGCGAAGCCGCTGCGGTACTCGGTCTCAGCCATTGCTGCCCCCTCGGTTCGCGTACGCCGCCGGCGGATCGGCAGCACGTCGCTGCCGCCCTCGCGAGCCGCTCCAGTAACCCATCACGTCGTACGCCGAGGACTGCCACGCCAGGTCCTGGCGGACGTGCCGCCGGATCTCGCGCATCTGCGCCGACTCCCCGGCCATCCAGAAGTAGCCCTCGCCCGCTGGCCAGTCCAGCCCGCGCACGAGCTCGGCCAGGCCGCTCTCCTCGGGCGCCGGCGGCGCGACCCAGGTGACGTCGAGGTCGGTGTAGCCCTCGAGCGCGACGTCGGGGCTCTCGACGTAGGCGGTGACCGGGACCTGCGCGCCCGCGACCTGCGGGCTGGCGCCGATCCGCGCGATCGCCGGCAGCGCGGTGAGGTCGCCGACCAGGACGACCCAGGCCGCCCCCGGGGGAAGGTCGAAGGAGCCCTTCGGCTCGGAGATCCCGACCACGTCGCCGATGACGTCGGTCCGCACCCACTCGGTGACCAGGCCCTCGTCGTGCACGACGACGTCGAGCACCAGGCGCCCCTCGGACCACGAGCGCACCGTGTAGTAGCGGTTCTGGTACTGCCCGGGCACGGTCAGCGCGACCCACTCGTCAGGGATCCCGGTGCTCGTGAATCCCTCCAGCCCTTCGACCGTGAGCCGCACCAGGTGCTCGCCGAGCACCTCGCGCGCGGTCACCGTGCCGCTGTGGGCGCGGGAGTCCGGGTGGGCGTTCACCCCACCAGGCTATCGAGAGCGGCTGGAGCTCCAGCGGGCGACCTTCAGCGTGCCGTCGGGCCGCACGCCGAGCGTCGCGACGTAGAGCCGGCGCTGGCCGCACCCCAGAGCGGTGTCTCGGCACGCATCGGTCGAGGGGTACCCGACCGCGCCGACCCGCCACGCGTGGTACGCCAGGCGCAGCCGGCCCGCCGCGTCGACGAACGGAGACGGCCCGCCGGGACCGGCGAGGTACTTCCCGGTCGCCATCAGCGGGCCCTTGCTCGGCTTGGCGCACCCGCCGTACCAGGTCCGGCAGATCAGGTACCCGGTCGCGTAGCGCGTCGAGGCGTAGGAATTCGCGGAGTAGAAGAGGTAGAACCGCCCCCGGTACCGGATCATCGCCGGGCCCTCCATGATGTTGCCCTCCCACGGCCGGGTGATGTGGGCCAGGAAGCGCCGCGTCGAGGGGTAGACAGCCGTACCGCTCGCGTTCATCCGCGTCGTGAACAGCGCCGCGGGCTGGTGGTCGATCTTCCACACCAGCCACGGGTAGCCGCTCGGTGCGATGAAGACCTGCGGGTCGATCGCGCCACGCGCGGGACAGAGCGCCGGCTTCGTGGTGGTGTCGGTGAACGGGCCGCGTGCGCTGGTCGCGTGCGCCAGGGAGATGCACATGCGCCGGTACGGCGAACCGGCGACCGAGGTCGCGTAGGCCATCACGAAGCGGTGCCTGCCCAGCCGGGCGACCGACGGCGCCCAGGTGGTCGCCCGGAACCGGCCGTCGGCCTTCTCGACGCCGTCCGACCAGGCGGCCGTGCGCGGCAGCGCGTCCCCGGACGGGTTCGCCTTCGTCCCGGGATTCGCGCGCCACGTGCGCAGGTCGGTCGAGGTCACCAGCGGTACGTTGCGACCGTCACTGGTCGTCGCATAGGCGTACGCCGTGCCGCCGACCAGCATCACCGAGGGGTCGGGGAAGTCGCCGGCGTACACCTGCCCCGGTGTGATCGGGTCCTGCCCGATCGGTGCCGGACGCGCCTGCACCGGGGCGAGCAGACCCACCGCGAGCACGAGCGGGAGGACGACCAGGACCCGGGAGGACATCGGTCCATCGTGCGTCAGCGTCGTCCGGTTCGAGCCGGAACACACCGATTCGTTACCCCCGCCCTCCTGGGCTCAGACCCCGAACGTGTGCCGCAGCGGGTAGCCGCTCTCCCCGTCCGCGTCGGTCTTGGTGGCCAACACCTGGTGCAGCTGGATCTCGTTGGTCTCGAACCCCATCCGGGACCCCGCGATGTAGAGCCCCCAGACCCGCGCGGTCTCCTCGCCGACCTCGGCCACGCACTCGTCCCAGTTCTCGACCAGGTAGGCGTTCCAGCCGGCCAGCGTCCGGGCGTAGTGCATCCGCAGGTTCTCCTCGTGCTGCACCTCGAGGCCGGCGTCCTGGATCTCGGTGATCATCCGGCCGGAGCCGGTCAGCTCGCCGTCGGGGAAGACGTAGCGGTCGATGAACGCCCCGGTGGCGGTCCTCTTGTTGTCCGCGCGGGTGATCGAGTGGTTCAGCAACCGGCCCTGCGGCTTGAGCCGGTCCCGCAGGAAGCCGAAGTACGCCGGGTAGTTGTCGACGCCGATGTGCTCGGTCAGGCCGATCGAGGACACCGCGTCGAAGTCGCTCTCGGTCACGTGCCGGTAGTCGAGGTGCCGCACCTCGGCCCGTTCCTCGAGGCCGTCCTCCTTGATCTTCTGCTGCGCCCAGTAGGCCTGCTCGGCCGAGAGCGTGACTCCCACGGCGGTGACGCCGTAGTGCTTGACCGCGTGCCGGACCATGCCGCCCCAGCCGCAGCCGACGTCGAGCAGCCGCTGACCGGGCTGGAGGTCGAGCTTGCGGGCGACCAGGTCGTACTTGTGGAACTGGGCCTCCTCCAAGGTGCTGTCCTCGGTCGGGAAGCAGGCGCAGGTGTAGGTCATCGAGGGCCCGAGGACCAGCTCGTAGAACCGGTTCGAGACATCGTAGTGGTGGTGTATGACCTCGGCGTCGCGCTCCTCGGAGTGCAGGAAACCGTCCATCAGCCGGCGCCAGCGCGGGGCGTGCTCGGTGGCCGGGATCGGCGGCGGCTTGAGGTTCCCCAGGCCGACGGTGCGCACCAGGGCGAACGCCTCCAGCGGGGTGGGTGCCCGGAACTTCAGGCCGGTCTTGCTGCCCTTGATGTGCGAGAGCGCCGCGAACGGGTCGCCCGGGTGGGCGCCGACCAGCTCGAGGTCGCCCATCACGTAGGCCCGGGCGAGTCCGAGGTCACCGGGGGCGGTGACCAGGTAGGACAGCCCTCGCTCGTTCTTCAGGTCCAGGCCGAACCGCGAGTCCTCGGGACCCGCACTGCTGCCGTCGTAGGCCGTGAACCGGAACGGGATCTCGCCGATCAGCAGCGAGCTGAACGCCTCGGCGATCGTGGTGTTGGGGTTCAGGATGCTCATCGTCGCGATACCGCCTTCTCGTACAGGCTGATGAACCGGTCATCAGGGTCGTAGCTCTTCTTCACCGCTCGCAGGTTCGCCCCGTCGTACAGCTCCTCGAACGTCTCCTGGTCGTAGAAGGCGTCGGAGTACAGGGACTTGTGCCCATCCAGCTCGTGCACACGCTTCTCGATCGCCCGGTTCTTCGGCGCGTCCACCCGGTCGGGGCCGACGTGCACGGTGCCCCAGAACCCGGCGTTGACGTAGGTCTTACCCGGCACCAGCGGGTACGTCGGCCAGGCCCGCGTCGCCCGCAGGGGGCAGAGCCACACCGGCCGCATCCCGATCTCCTCGTCGAACCAGTCCAGGAACTCTCCGAGCCGCTCGACCGGGACCTCGATGTCCTGGATGACGCGCTCGCGCAGCGGCCGGCCGGCGCGCTTGTCGAGCCTGTCGGCGATGCCCAGGCGCAGGTCGAGGGCGAGCAGCTTCATGTAGGCGTCCGAGCGCTTCCAACGTCGCGGCCAGAACCGGCGGATCGTCGGGTTCTGCGCGCCGAACGCGCCCGAGCACCAGAACCAGTCGGTGTCCCAGCGCCACAGGTAGTCGTGCACCGTCAGCAGGTCGCTCTCGCGCTCCTGGATCGAGCGGAAGTAGATCTGCTGGCCGGTGTAGTCGCTCGGGGTCGTGCCACCGCTGTCCTCGGTCCAGCGCGCGAGCGTGAGGTAGTACTCCCCCGGCTCGAAGGCGACGCCGTCCATCCCGTCCACGCGCTCGCCCTGCCACTCACCGGACTCGGCGATCTCGGCGATCGCGGCGGCCAGCTTGTCGGTCTCGTGGAAGCGCACGTGGCGCAGGGCCGCGTACGCCGGGACCGGCTCGAGCCTGATCCGCAGCCGGGTCGCGTACCCGAGCGAGCCGTAGGAGTTCGGGAAGGTCGCGAAAAGGTCCTCGTGCGCCTCGGGGCTGCAGGTCACGACCTCACCGGAGCCGGTGAAGACGTCCAGCTCCACGACCGACTCGTGCGGCAGGCCGTTGCGGAACGAGGTCGCCTCGATGCCCAGGCCGGTGACCGCGCCGCCCAGGGTGATCGTGCGCAGCTGCGGGACGACGTACGGGATCAGGCCGTGGCGCAGCGTCTCGGCGACCAGGTCCTCGTAGGTGCACATCCCCTGCACGTCGGCGGTCAGCGCCTCGGTGTCGATCGAGATCACCCCGGCGAGGCCCTCGACGTCCAGGCCGGGCGTGGTGGTCGCAGCCCGCTGCCGGAAGAGGTTGGTGGTGCGTTTGGCGAGCCGCACCGGCTGTCCCGGCGCGATGGCTGCGTACGACGCCCGCAGCCGGTCGACGGCAGCCGCGTGACGCGAGGTCCCGATCAAGGTCACAGGCTCACCTTAGACCGAACGGAGGGTGCCTCCGCAAGCAGGTTCTCTCTGACTCAGGTGGCGAGGGTCCCGGCGATCGTGCCGTTCGGAGCTCCGTGGTGGACCGGCACCCCGTCCCCGGCGAAGTCGCGCAACGCCTCCAGGGACACCTCGGCGCCGTCGCCCAGCACCACCGCTGCCTCCGCGCCCCTCGAGCCGCTGGCGATCGCCATCGCGATGCACACCTCGAGCGCCGAGAGCTTCAGCGAGGGCAGGTCGACCGTTGCCGCGGCATAGGTCCGTCCGTCCAGGTCGCGCAGCGCGGCGCCCTCGGTCGCGCCGGTGCGAGCACGGGTGGCCCTGGCGAGGGTGACGAGCTTGCCGTCCTCGGGCTGCAGGGCTGCGCGTTCGGTCGAGGTCACGAAGGAATCGTAGGCGTGCACCCGGAGCCGACCGGGCGCCGGGCGGCATCCGGGACCAAGGTCCGAATTGCCCGATCCCGCTGCGGACGCCCGGCGTCGTGACGCACACTGGGACGCGTGCGTCACGCGGGAGGGAACGCGCGGTCGGGGGAACCTGCGAGGCCGGCCGGCGCAACGACGAGCCGGTCGGAGTTCTGGAGGACTCCGGCGCGTCTGCGCGTCTACGTCGGGCTCGTCTGTGCCGCGGCCCTGGTGCTGCCGTTCGTGCTGAGCCACCCCGTGCACGCACCGCACTCACCGCAGTGGCTGACGGTCGTGGTGCTGCTCGCCGTCTCGGTGCTCAACGTCGAGGTCTCGCGCTGGCTCTCCGGCGGCGTCACGCACGCCCAGCAACCGCACAAGGCCCTCTCGGCGTGGGCGTTCGCGACCTCGCTGCTCGTGCCGACCTGGTGGCTGGTCGTGGTGGTCCCGGTGACCTACGCGCACGCGCGCTGGCGCGGGATCCGGGTTCCGCTGTGGAAGTGGGTCGGCTCCGGGGCGTTCCTGATCGTCTGCGGCCTGGGCGCGGCCGCCGTCCGGCACCAGTTCCTGGGCAGCGGTGCGAACTGGTCGCAGGGCGACGGCCACCGCGGGTTCCTCACGATGTCCCTGGCCTGCGCGGTCTTCCTGGGCACCGAGGCCCTGCTCTTCGCCGGCGCCGCGCTGCTGAACCGTGCCGAGGACGAGCGATGGCTGCGCGAGACCCTGACCAGCCTGACTTTCTACACCACCGAGACCGGCGTCCTCCTGCTCGGGGGGCTCTTCGCGATGGTCTGGTCGGCCGGTTTCTGGTTCACCGTCTTCCTGGTCCCGGTCTACGTCCTGGTCCAGCACGCCGCCCTGCTCGCACCGCTCAAGCAGCGCGCGGCGGACGTCAACGAGCTGGCGGCGAAGAACGCCGACCTCGCCCGGCTCAACGACGAGCTCGAGCTGAAGAACGCCGAGCTCGACCACGCCGGGCAGTTCAAGTCCGACCTGATGGGCATGCTCGGCCACGAGATCGGCAACCCGCTCACCTCGGTCCTGGGGTACGCCCAGGTGGGCGTCGACGCGGTGGCCGCGGACGACGTCGAGGCGATGGCCCGGGCGCTCGTGGTGGTCGAGCGCAACGCGCAGCAGGCGACCGCGGTCCTGACCGAGATCGTCCAGCTCGTGGCCAGCGAGCGCGGCACCCTGCAGGCACGGCCCGAGCCTGTCGCCCTGGCGCCGTGCCTGAGCACCGCCACGCTGGACCTCCCCGAGCGCGCCCGCCCGCGCATCGAGTGCCCCGACGAGCTGGCCGCCCTCGTCCAGCCGGGCCACCTGCACCAGATCCTGGGCAACCTGCTCTCCAACGCCACCAAGTACGCCGGCGGCGCGACCCTGCTCTCCGCACGGGCCAGCGACGGGCAGGTCTCGCTCTCGGTGGTCGACCACGGCCCGGGCATCTCACCCCAGTTCGCCGACCACCTCTTCGAGCGCTACCGGCGTGACGAGGCCTGGGCCGCCCAGGTCCAGGGCACCGGGATCGGGCTCTACATCAGCCGCGAGCTCGCCCGGGCCAACGGTGGGGAGCTGTTCCACCACCACGGGGAACCGCACGGGTCGCGGTTCGAGCTGGTCCTTCCTGCAGCCGGCACCTGAGCCGCGCGCGATCGGCCTCAGTGGTTCGTGCGGGCCAGCGCCAGGAACTCCGCGCGCGTGCGCTGGTCGGTCCTGATCAGCCCGGTGTGGGCACTCGTCGTGGTGACCG
>JBJMIO010000243.1:0-11618 GCA_045806765.1 Marmoricola sp. | reverse complement strand
GCACCTGGCGATGTTCGGGCCCCGCGAGATGCTGCTGAGCTCCGAGGAGCCGGTGGTGCGCCAGTTCCTCAACGCCCAGCGCGTGGGCCCGATCGGGATGTCGGAGGAGAAGGACGCCGACGAGCTGGAGGCCGAGAAGGACAAGGACCTCCCCCCGCTGCCCCCGATCCCGCTGCAGCAGGACCCCTCCTCGGGCATCCCGCGCCGCTCCCAGCGCGCCGCCGGCGAGTGGTGCCGCGACAACAACGTCACGCCCCCTCCGGGTTCGTTCGCCGAGAACATGTCCATGGCCCCAGGAGCCTGATCCGCGGATGTCCTCCCTCACCGCGGACCGGATCCTGGCTCCGATCGGGACAGCCGGCAAGCTCTTCGCCTTCGGGCTCGACGTAGGGCGTTCGCTCTTCAAGCGACCGTTCCAGATGCGCGAGTTCCTCCAGCAGGCGTGGTTCATCGCTTCGGTGACCATCGTGCCGACCGCTCTGGTCGCCATCCCCTTCGGCGCGGTCATCGCGCTGCAGGTCGGCGGCCTGATCAAGCAGTTCGGCGCGCAGTCCTTCACCGGCTCGGCCTCGGTCCTCGCGGTCGTGCGCGAGGCCGGACCGATCGCGACGTCCCTGCTGATCGCGGGCGCGGGCGGCTCGGCGATCGCTGCTGACCTGGGCGCGCGCAAGATCCGCGAGGAGCTCGACGCCATGATGGTGCTCGGCATCGACCCGATCCAGCGCCTGGTGGTCCCGCGCGTGCTCGCCTGCATGCTGGTCGCGGTGTTCCTCAACGGCCTGGTCAGCGTGGTCGGCGTCTGCGGCGGCTACTTCTTCAACGTCGTCCTCCAGGACGGCACCCCAGGTGCCTACCTGGCCAGCTTCACCGCGCTGGCCCAGCTGCCCGACCTGTACCAAGGCATGGCCAAGGCGCTCGTGTTCGGCCTGATCGCGGCGATCGTCGCGGCGTACAAGGGCATGAACGCCGGTGGCGGCCCGAAGGGCGTTGGTGACGCGGTCAACGAGTCCGTGGTCATCACCTTCATGCTTCTCTTCGTCGTCAACTTCGTGATGAGCGCGATCTACTTCCAGCTCGTCCCGCCGAAGACGGGTTGACGCCGGTGCCCGATCTGCTCTCCAAGGCCCAGGCGCCCCTCCGCCTCCTCGACAGGATGGGCGAGGAGCTGGCGTTCTACATCCGCGCCCTCATCGCCACACCGCGCTCGGTCACCCGGTACCCCAAGGAGATCCTGCGGCTGCTCGCCGAGGTCACCCTCGGCAGCGGTGCGCTGGCGGTCATCGGCGGCACCGTCGGGGTCATCACCGCGATGGCGTTCTTCACCGGCACCGAGGTCGGCCTGCAGGGCTACGCCTCGCTGAACCAGATCGGCACAGCGGCGTTCTCGGGCTTCGTCTCGGCGTACTTCAACACCCGTGAGATCTCACCGCTGATCGCCGGCATCGCGCTGGCCGCGACCGTCGGCTGCGGCTTCACCGCCCAGCTCGGTGCCATGCGGATCTCCGAGGAGGTCGACGCCCTCGAGGTGATGGCGATCCCCTCGATGCCGTTCCTGGTCACCACCCGCATCGTCGCCGGGCTGGTCGCGATCACGCCGCTCTACGTGATGGGCCTGCTCTCCTCCTACTTCGCGACCCGGCTCGTGGTCACGAAGTTCTTCGGGCAGAGCTCCGGCACCTACGACCACTACTTCAACCAGTTCCTGCCACCCCAGGACGTGCTCTGGTCCTTCGGCAAGGTGCTCGTCTTCGCGGTCGTCGTCATCCTCATCCACTGCTACCACGGCTACACCGCCTCCGGTGGACCCGCAGGCGTGGGAGTGGCGGTCGGTCGCGCCGTGCGGACCTCGATCGTGGCGATCAACGTGATCGACCTCTTCCTCTCGATGGCCATCTGGGGCTCGACGACCACGGTCAGGCTGGCTGGTTAGCCATGGCCAAGAAGCTCTTCTTCAGCAACCGCCTGCTCGGGATCCTGTTCATCGCGCTGCTGCTGGGCATGGTGTGGGTCGTCAACGGCGTCTTCACCCAGAAGTTCATCTCCTACGACAAGGTGAAGCTCGACACCGACACCATCGGTCTCCAGCTGCCCACGCGCGCGGACGTCAAGGTCCGCGGCGTGATCGTCGGAGAGGTCACCCAGGCGAAGTCGGGCGCCAACGGCGCGGTGCTGACCCTCGGCATCGACCCGGACAAGATCAAGAAGATCCCGAACAACGTCACCGCCTCGATCCTGCCGAAGACGCTGTTCGGCGAGAAGTACGTCGAGCTGGTGATCCCGCAGTCGACCACCTCGGCCACGCCGTCGCTGCACGCCGGGGACACCATCACCCAGACGGCGCTGCCGATCGAGGTCGAGCGGGTGCTCAACGACCTCTACCCGCTGCTGCGTGCGGTCCAGCCGGCCGAGCTCAACTACACCCTGAACGCGATCTCCACCGCGCTCGAGGGCCGCGGCGAGGCGATCGGGCAGAACATCGACACCCTGAACTCCTACCTCAAGCGGATCAACCCGCAGGTGCCCGCGCTCGTGCAGGACCTCCGGCTGCTCTCCAAGGTGACCGGCACCTACGCCGACGTCGCGCCGGAGATCGCCGCGACCCTGCGCAACACCGTGATCACCGGCAACACGCTGAAGAACCGTCAGGCCCGGCTCAACGCGTTCCTCAACGACGTCGCGTCGTTCTCGGACACCGCGAAGGGCTTCCTGGACGCCAACGGCGCGAACATCGTCCGTCTCGGGCAGATCAGCGAGCCGCAGCTCAAGCTGCTCAGCCGCTACTCACCCGAGTTCCCCTGCCTGCTCAACGGCCTGGTCGACCAGGCGCCCCTGCTGGCCAGCGCCTTCCGAGGATTCGTGTTCCACATCGACCTGATCACCATCCCGCAGCAGCCGCGCGGCTACGCCCCCAAGGACCACCAGGTCTACGGCGCGGACAACGGACCCGCCTGCCTGGGCCTGCCCAACCCGAAGGTGCCGTTCACCGGCGTGCCGAACTTCAACGACGGCGTGAACAACCTCGGGCGTGGCGACGCGCAGCGGGTCGCGCCGTTCGGCACCACCCAGGACGACTCGGACATGGGCACCCTGCTCTACGGCCCGCTGGTCGCGAAGGCGGGTGAGAAGTGATGAAGATGCTCGACAAGCGCACCCGCGGCGACCTGATCAAGCTGGTCACCTTCATCGTCGTCACCTCGCTGGCCACCGGCGTGCTGGTCATCCTGATCGGCAACCTGTCCTTCGAGAAGTCGCAGACCTACGAAGCCATCTTCAGCGACGCCACCGGCGTGGTGAAGGGCGACGACATCCGCGTCGCCGGCGTGAAGGTCGGCAGCGTCAAGAACGTCGAGATCTACCACCGCACGCAGGCGAAGGTGACCTTCACGGTGCGCGACGCGACCACGGTGACCAAGAGCTCGACGGCCACGATCCGTTACCGCAACCTGGTCGGGCAGCGCTACATCTCGATCACCCAGGGCGCCGGAGACACCGCGGATCTGCCGGCGAAGGCGACGATCCCCGTGTCCCAGACCGAACCGGCCCTGGACCTCACCGTGCTCTTCAACGGCTTCAAGCCGTTGTTCGCCGCACTCACGCCCGCCGACGTCAACCGGCTCTCGTACCAGATCATCCAGGTCTTCCAGGGCGAGGGCAGCAACATCGAGGGCCTGCTGCGCAGCACCGGCTCGGTCACCCAGACGCTGGCCGACCGCGACGAGCTGATCGGCCAGGTCATCGACAACCTGAACTCGGTGCTCACCACGGTCGGTGACCGCGACGCCGAGCTGTCGAACCTGATCGTCCAGTTCCGCTCGTTCCTCGGCGGCCTGGTCAAGGACAAGGACGCGATCCTGGGCTCGCTGAACGCGATCTCCGCGCTGACCCAGCAGACCGCCGACCTGACCACGGGCATCCGGCCGGGCCTGGTGGCGAGCATCAAGAGCCTGCGCACGGTCGCGACCAACCTGAACAAGGGTCGTGGCGAGATCGACCGCGCGCTGCAGATCCTGCCGATCAAGCTCAACAAGATCGGTCGCACCGCGATCTACGGCTCGTTCTTCAACTTCTTCCTCTGCCAGTTCCAGGCGAAGATCATCCTGCCGACAGGACCGCTGACGATCCCGTACAACACCTACCCGCTCAACAACGGGAGGTGTCACCTCGGATGAGCACCCCCTTCCGTGAACGCAACCCGGTCACGATCGGCGCGGCGAGCATCGCGTTCCTGATCCTGCTCGTGCTGGTCGCCTTCAAGGCCGACTCGCTCCCGCTCATCGGTGGTGGCAACACCTACTACGCCTCGTTCTCCGACTCCAGCGGGCTGAAGCCGAACGACGAGGTACGCATCGCCGGCGTCCGGGTCGGCAAGGTCAACAGCGTCGAGCTCGACGGTGACCACGTCCGGGTGACCTTCAAGATCAAGACGGACTCCAAGTTCGGCCTCGACACCGGTGCACAGATCAAGGTCAAGACGTTGCTGGGATCGATGTTCCTCGCCCTCACGCCGGCCGGTTCCGGCCAGCTGAAGGAGGGCTCGACGATCCCGCTCTCGCGGACCAGCTCGGCGTACAACGTCGTCGACGCCTTCTCCGGCCTGGCCCAGCGTGCGCAGGACATCAACCTGGACCAGCTCAAGACGTCGCTGAACACGCTCGCCGCGGCGACCGCGAACACCCCGGACGACCTGAAGAGCACCTTGAAGGGCCTCTCGGCGCTGTCGGCGAACGTGGCCAAGCGCGACGACCAGGTCAACACCCTGCTCACGAACCTGCGCAAGGTCAGCGGCGTGCTGGCCGACCGCAACCAGGACATCGTCGGGCTGATGAAGGACGGCGACGTCCTGCTCCGCGCCCTCGTGGCGCGTCGCGACGCCGTGCACACGCTGCTGGTCTCGACGAGCAAGCTCTCGACCGAGCTCACCGCGCTGGTCCAGCAGAGCCGTGCCGACCTGAAGCCTGCCCTCTCCAACCTGACGGGTGTGGTGGACGTCCTGAAGAAGAACCAGTCCAACCTCGACGACTCGCTGCGCCTGCTGGCCCCCTTCTACCGGGTCTTCACCAACACGCTCGGCACGGGTCCGTGGTTCGACACCTGGATCTCCAACCTGCCTCCGGGCCCGGCGCTGGGAGGTGGCAAGCAGTGAGGTCGCTGAAGTCGGTCAACCCGGCCGTCGCCGTGGTCGCCGTCGTGGTCCTGGTCATCGCGGCACTGGTGCTGCTCCTGCCCGGGAGCGGGAAGAAGACTCTCACCGCGGACTTCCCGCGGACGGTCTCGCTCTACAAGGGCTCGGACGTGAAGATCCTCGGCGTCGCCGTCGGCAAGGTCACCGACGTGACCCCGATGGGCACCAAGGTGCGCGTCAAGCTCGAGTACGACGACAAGTACAAGCTGCCCGACGACGTGAAGGCGGCCGTCATCTCGCCCTCCATCGTCGGCGACCGCTTCGTGCAGCTGACCCCGGTCTTCGAGAAGGGCGACAAGGTCCTGGGCGACAACGTCACCCTGGGCCTCGACCGGACCGCGACGCCGCTGGAGCTCGACCAGATCTTCGGCTCGATCAACGACCTGACCAAGGCCCTTGGCCCCGAGGGCGCCAACGCGCCGGACTCCACCGGCACCGGCGCGCTGACCCGCCTGCTGGACTCGACCGCACGCAACTTCGGCGGTGAGGGTGTGCAGTTCAACGCCACCCTGAAGAACCTCAGCAAGCTGACCCAGACGCTGGCCGACAACAAGGACGAGCTGTTCGGGACCGTCGGTGAGGTCGAGACCTTCACCAAGGCGCTGGCCGCCAACGACGGCACCGTGCGGAAGTTCAACGACTCGCTCGCCGCCGGCGCCGGCCTGCTCGCCGACGAGCGCCAGGACCTGGCCGCGGTGCTGCAGAACCTCTCGGTCGCGATGACCCAGGTACGCAGCTTCGTGGCCGACAACAAGGCCGCGCTGTCGACGAACATCAAGGGCCTCAACCAGATCAGCAAGACGTTCGTGAAGAACCGGGACGCCCTCGACGAGTCGCTGCGTGACGCGCCCGAGGCGCTGAACAACCTGTCGCTGGCCTACAACGAGACCACCGGCACCTTGGACACCCGAGCGAACGTGGGGGAGTCGGTCAACCAGCTGACCGCCAAGCCCAGCGTGGTGCTCTGCGCCCTGGTGCCTGACGCCTGCGGCCCTCTGTCCAGCCTGCTCGGCGTCCTCGGCCTGGGACGTGCGCCGGCGCTGAGCCGCGACACCCACGGCCGTACCTGGACCGGGCCCCAGCCCGACCCGACGCTCGGCGGACTCGTGGCGGTGACCCGATGAGGCTGTTCTCGATGAAGCCCTCCGCGATGACGCCGCGCTCCCGGCTGACCGCGGGGGTCCTTGCCGTCGTCGGTGCCCTGACCTTCAGCAGCTGCTCGGTCTACGACGTGCAGCTGCCCGGTGGCGCCGACGTGGGCAAGAACCCGATCAAGGTCCACATCATGTTCCGCGACGTGCTGGACCTGGTCCCGCAGTCCACGGTCAAGGTCGACGACGTCACGGTCGGCAAGGTCACCAAGGTCGACCTCAAGGGCTACGTCGCCGACATCACCGTCGCGCTGCCGCGCACCATCGACCTGCCGGACAACACCCGCGCCGAGATCCGCCAGACCAGCCTGCTGGGAGAGAAGTTCGTATCCCTGAGCAAGCCGTCCGACCCGCAGGGGACGCTGTCCTCCGGCGACACCATCGGTCTGGAGGACACCGGGCGCAACCCGGAGGTCGAGGAGGTCCTGGGGGCCCTCGCGCTGCTCCTCAACGGCGGTGGCGTCGGTCAGCTCAAGACGATCTCCGAGGAGCTCAACAAGGCTTTCGACGGCCGTTCGGCCTCGGTGCGCTCGATCATCACGCAGGTCTCCGACTTCATGGGCCAGCTGGACCGGAACAAGACCGCGATCGTGACCGCGCTGGAGAACGTGAACCGGCTCGCCGGAGAGCTCCGGCGCCAGGACGGCACCATCAAGAGCGCGCTCGACGACCTGCCGGCCGCGCTGTCCTCGATCAACAGCCAGCGCGCGGACCTGGTCAAGATGCTCCGGGCACTGCAGAACCTCAGCGGCGTGGGCGTCCAGGTGATCTCGGCCTCGAAGGCCTCGACCATCGACGCGCTCCGCAGCCTGGCCCCGGTCCTGACCGAGCTCGGCAAGGCGGGGCAGAACTTCCCGAAGTCGCTGCAGGTCGCGCTGACCTATCCCTTCGTCGACGCGGCCGTCGGCAGCGACCCGCGGGTCGCGCGCAACCTGCACATGGGTGACTTCACGAACCTGTCGGTCAACCTGTCGCTCGACCTGTTCAACCTGCCCAACATCCCCGGCCTGGCGCCGGGCGTCAGCATCGCCGACCTGCTCGGCAACTGCGGCAAGAACCCGACCGGCAAGGCCTGCACGACCATCCGCAGCCTGCTCTCGGGCACCCAGCTGCGCCAGGTGTGCGTGCTGCTTCCGGCGCTGTGCAAGGGCAGCCTCGGCAACGGTGGCGGTGGCTCGTCGAACACCGGCACCGGCCTGGGCGGCGTGACCGGCGCACCCGGCGCCACCGGCGGCGGGCTCGGCGGTCTGCTCGGCAGCCTGCTCCCGGGTCTGGGACGCGCGGCGCCGAACGCGGCGTACGACCCGAGCGCGAAGTCCGACCCGTTCCTGCTCGCCGGGACCGGCTACGACCCGGGCCTGGGCACGCTCCTGCTCCAGGGGGTGGCGTTCAAGTGATCACCTCGCGCACCAAGAAGCAGCTGCTCGCCTTCGTCTTCATCACCCTCGTCGGGGTCTCCTACGTCGGTGCGCGCTACGCGCGGCTGGACCGCCTGGTCTACGACTCCTCCTACAAGGTGCACGCCCACTTCGCCCAGTCCGGCGGCATCTTCGTCGGCGCCGAGGTCACCTACCGTGGCGTCGGGATCGGTCGCGTCTCGGACATGGAGCTGATCGACAACGGGGTCGACGTCGTGCTCGACATCGACAAGAGCCACGACAAGATCCCGGCAGACACCCTCGCGCTGGTCGGCAACAAGTCCGCGGTCGGTGAGCAGTACGTCGAGCTCGACCCGAAGTCCGACAACGGGCCGTACCTGAAGAACAAGTCGGTCATCGCGCCCGAGGACACGGCCGTGCCGGTCTCCACCACCGAGATCCTGACCAACCTGGACAAGATGGTGAACTCCGTGCCGCAGGGCTCGCTGCGCACCGTGGTCGACGAGCTGGGCGCTGCCTTCCAGGGCACCGGACCTGACCTCGCGCGGATCATCGACACCAGCAACGAGTTCATCGCCGCCGCGAACGACAACTTCGACGTCACCACCGCGCTGATCAAGGACGGCAACACGGTACTGGCGACGCAGGCCGACAAGGGCTCAGCCATCAAGAGCTTCGCGCGCGACCTCGCCCTGTTCTCCGGCACGCTGGCGGCCAACGACACCCAGCTGCGCGCGCTGATCGACAACGGCTCGGCGACCGCGAACGAGCTGCGGACGTTCCTGGAGCAGAACCAGGTCGACCTGGGCAGCCTGATCAACAACCTGGTCACCACCGGCAACGTGATCGTGAAGTACCTGCCCGGCATCCGCCAGATCCTGGTGCTCTACCCCTACATGGTGGCCGGTGGCTACACGGTGGCGGCGAAGAACTCCGAGGGCTACAACGCGCGGTTCGGCTTCATCCTGACCCAGAACCCGATGGTCTGCTCGAAGGGGTACAACGTCAGCGAGCGACGCACCCCGCTGCAGACCGGCGAGAAGCCGATGGACATGAACGCCAAGTGCACCGAGGCGGCGAAGAAGACCAACGCCCGTGGCGCGCAGAACGCCCCTCCGGGCACCGCGTTCCGCTCACCGGTGGCCACGTACGATCTGGACACGCACAAGGCAGCCTGGTCGAACCGGGCCCCGGCCTCCCGCAGCACCGCGGGTACCGTGCCGATGTCCGAGGAGGACGGCTTGCAGTACCTCTTGTTCCGCCCGGTGATGTGATCTCTTGAACCAGGTATCCAGCAGGGCCCGCGGCTTCGTCGCGCTCGCACTCCTGATCGTGCTCGTCCTCGGCGCGGCGCTGAGCGCGGTCTTCGCCTACCGCCACGACCACCTGACCACCAAGCCGTTCTCGCTGACGAACTCGGGAGTCTCCCTGGAGAACCCGGACGTCGCGAAGGTCAAGGCCGTCGCCGAGCAGTTCGCACTGCGGATGGACAGCCTGAGCAGCAAGGACGTCACCGGCTACGTCAAGAGCGTGGACCAGGTGCTCACCACGCGCTGCCGCACCCAGTTCGACAAGACCGGCCCGCTGCTGGCCCAGAGCATGGGCAAGGCCTCCTTCAGCTACAAGGGCTACATCCGGGCGACCGGCATCACGAGCCTGGACCACGACAGCGCCACCGTGCTGGTCTCCCACGACAGCCTGCTCACGGCCGCCGGGGGACAGTCGGCGGTCTCGGCGTACCGGTGGACGCTGACGATGCGCAAGGTCGGCGGGAAGTGGCTCGTCGACGGCTTCAGCGATCCCGACCGCGCCGGGCAGGCCTGCTGATGACCCCGACCTGGTACGACATCCTCGGCCTGACCCCGGACGCCAGCCCGGAGCAGGTGAAGGCCGCGTGGCGCGATGCCACCGACAAGTTCGAGCCCGGCAGCGGCGGGAGCCAGTTCCGGATGTTCAACGAGGCCGCCGACGTCCTGCTCGACCCGGACAAGCGCGCGGCGTACGACGCGGAGCTGGGCCTCGCGCCCGTCGAGCCGCCCGCGACGCCGCAGGCCGACCCCGTCGAGCCGCCCGCGACGCCGCAGGCCGACCCCGTCGAGGCGCCCGCGACGCCGCAGCCCGTTGCCGAGGCGACCGCCCGTGAGCCGCGCCGGATCCCCGGCGTCGCGGCGCTGACCAGCACCCTGGGTCTCGCGATCCTCGCGGTGCTCGCGATCTGCGCGCTCGTGCTCGCGATCGTCCTGGGGATCAACCTGGGCGACAAGGTCGACGCGGCCAAGGACAACCCGAGCTCGTACTCGCCCTCGATCGGGGAGGCGGCGACCTCGGTGGCCGAGCGCGCCGCCTCGGCGGTGCTGGCCTACGACTACCGCGACATGAGCCAGAGCCGCGCCAACGCCGAGAAGTTCCTGACCCCGGCCTACCGCAAGGTCTACGAGAAGAACTTCGACGGCCTGCTCAACGGCAGCGCCGGCTTCCCGGGTGTCGTGTCCACCAAGACCGTGGTTTCCGCCGACGTGCTGAGCTCGGCAGTGGTCGACGCCACCCCGGACCGGGTACGCGTGCTGGTCTTCGTCAACCAGAACACCGCGCAGGCCGGCGGGCAGGCCAAGGTCATCGACAACCGGGTCGAGATCACCATGGTCCGCCAGAACGGCGCCTGGCTCGTCGACAAGCTCGACCCCCTGATCGCCCAGTTCTGAGCCTTCCGGTCCCCGCCTGGTCCCCGCTTGGTCCCGGCTCGATGCGGGGGCCCGGCCAAGTTCGAGGTCCCGTTTCGGCCCGATCTGCTTGACCTGGGGCCCCCGGTGCGTTCATGCTGAACGCCACCGACAGCCCCGGCGGATGGATCCCGAATTTGGCTGTTGTGATTTCGCATGCCCGTCGGGTACTCTTCATCTTTGCGTCTGCCCTCAAATGCGCTCCCTCCTGTCCGGTGGTCGGTTCGTGGTGGGCTGACGGCTCCACACTTGTGCCTTGGAAGGACCACTCTTGGCCGCCCCGCGCAGCTCTAAGAACACCGCACGGAACTCCGCAGCTCCTCACCGCATCTCCTTCGCCAAGATCTCCGAACCTCTCGAGGTTCCGCAGCTGCTTGCTCTCCAGACCGACAGCTTCGACTGGCTGATCGGCGACGAGAAGTGGGTCGCCCGCGTTGCCGAGGCGAACGCACGCGGCGAAGAGCTCTCGACGAAGTCGGGCCTCCACGAGATCTTCGAGGAGATCTCGCCGATCGAGGACTTCTCCGAGACGATGTCGCTCTCGTTCGAGAACCCCGTCTTCCTCGACCCGAAGTACACCGAGGAGGAGTGCAAGGACAAGGACTTCACCTACTCCCGCCCGCTCTACGTCTCGGCCGAGTTCACCAACGGTGAGACCGGCGAGATCAAGGGTCAGACGGTGTTCATGGGCGACTTCCCGATGATGTCGCGCAAGGGCACCTTCATCATCAACGGCACCGAGCGCGTCGTCGTCTCCCAGCTGGTCCGCTCGCCGGGTGTCTACTTCGAGCGCACCGCCGACAAGACCTCGGACAAGGACATCTTCACCGCCAAGGTGATCCCGTCCCGCGGCGCCTGGCTCGAGTTCGAGATCGACAAGCGCGACATGGTCGGTGTCCGTCTGGACCGCAAGCGCAAGCAGAACGTCACGGTCCTGCTCAAGGCGTTCGAGGCGATCGCCAACGAGGAGGGCTACACCGGCGCGCCGTACGACTACGAGTCGGTGATGGCCGAGTTCCGCCAGTACGAGTCGATCCAGCTGACCGAGGAGAAGGACCACACCACCGGTCCCGACGAGGCGCTGCTCGACATCTACCGCAAGCTGCGCCCGGGCGAGCCGCCGACGCGTGAGGCTGCGCTGACGCTGCTGAAGAACTACTACTTCAACCCGAAGCGCTACGACCTG
>JBJMIO010000242.1:0-12711 GCA_045806765.1 Marmoricola sp. | reverse complement strand
GGCGATGGCGCTGCCGCCCTTGACCGCGTTCGAGCGTGCCGTGTCGGCGTCCTGAGTCACCGCGACAGACTACCTACGGTTCTACATTGGACCGGTGAGGCGTTACCCGGACGAACCCGACGTCGATTCAGCCGTCGTTCAGGCGCGACGTGTCCTCGGCTTGTACGGCGACCCGGACGTGTCGTGGAGCATCGTGCTGGGCTGCACCTTCTCGGTGCCGCGCACCCCGGACGGGGTCTCCGCGGCGATCACCGCGCTCACGGGTGCGCACCCGCACCTGGGCCGGCCAACGACGCTGCTCCGGTACGCCGCCGAGCAGGAGGACGAGGTGCTCGGCGACCTCGCCGACGCGGCGTACGGCGACCACGACCCGTTGCTCCGGGTGGCGCTGGCCGAGGACGGACGGACCCTGCTGGTGGCCGCTCACCACGGCGCCGTCGACGGCCTCGGGCTGCTCGGTGCGTGCGCGGGTCTCGCCGGCACCGACCTGACCTCGTCGGCCGCCGGCATCGAGCGGGAGGCCGAACCGGGCGGCTTCGTGCGTTCCGGTCTCGGCCGCCTCGTCGAGGCCCTGGTGCGCCCGCCCGCCCGGCTCGCTGCTCGTCGCGAGAGCCCGCAGGCAACCGGGGACTGGCTGGCCTGGCGCACCGTCACCGACGTGCGACCCAGCAGCGGCGCGCTGCTGATGACCGCGGTCGCCACCGTGCGCCGCTGGAACACCGAGGCCCGGCGGAAGCGGTCCTCGGCCGCTCCCGTGGTGGTCGCGATGGGCCTCTCCCGGCGATCCGGCACCCCGACACCCGGACCCGACCGCGACACCGCCTACGTGCGCCTCCCGGCGGACAAGGTCACCTCGACCGCGCAGGCGCGCGAGCTGGTCCGGCGCACGGTGCCCGAGCCGGCGTTCCCGGTGACCGACGGCGGCGGGCTCGCACCGCGTCTGGTGCGTCTGCTCTCCGGTCGGCTCGGCTCCACGCTGCTGGTCTCCAACCTCGGACTGGTCCGTGGCGAGCACCTGGAGCAGGTGCGCTTCTGGCCGGTGCCGGCCGGCCCGGCCGGCACCGCGATCGGTCTGGCGAGCACCGAGCGCGGGAGCACGGTGACCGTGCGGCTGCGCCGCGGCTGGTTCAGCCGGGTCGACGCCGCGACGTTCGCCGAGCTCGTCGCCGGCGAGCTGGTCCGGGCTTCGCGCGGACCGGACGAGCCTCAGTAGGGGTCGTACGGCGAGTTGTGACCGACCAGCCGGGCGACGGCGTTGAGCCGCAACCGCAGCAGCACCTTGATGCCGACGTTGCGGATCCACCACGGCATCTCGCGCAGGATCCGCAACCGGTCGCGGAGCCGCGGGCGGCGTACCCGGAAGAGGGCCTGGGAGTCCGAGCGTCGCTCGTAGGTCAGCGAGGAGGAGAACAGCACGTGCCGCAGGATGCCCAGCGTCACACCGATCGAGGAGTAGCAGTCGTGGATCACGACCGCACCGCCCTCGGGCAGGTGCACCGCCCAGCGCAGGTCGTCCGAGAGCGTCCAGTAGTCGTGCTTGCCGTCGATGTAGAGCATGTCGAAGCCGCGCGACCACGACGGTCGGGCCGCGGTGCTGTACTCGGGAACCAGCTCGACGACCTCGGTGAGGTCGTTGACCGCGACGTTGCGCTCGAACTTCTGCCGCGTGCTCAGACCGCCGAAGAGCTTGCCCTCGACGAAAGGGTCGACGGCGATCACGTGACCACCGCGAGGTCGCAGCGCGGTCCCGAGGACGACGGTCGAACGTCCCTGGTGACTGCCGATCTCCAGCACCGTCCCGCCTGCGGGCAGGGCGCAGGCCTCGTCCCACAGGATCTTCGCCTGGCCCTGCTTGAGCCAGCCGGGGACCTGGTCGGCGGCTTCCCAGGCGGCAGCGAAGTCGTCGTCCATGGCCGCATCCTACGGGCCACCGGCACGCCGCCCGGATAGTGTCGGGCGCGATGGCGGAGGAGGAGAGCGGCGCAGGGAGCATCCCGGAACCGACCCGGCGGAGGTTCCGGCGTCGGGCCGGCGCGACGCCGCGTCCGTCGCCCCGGACGAGGCTCCGGACGAGGCTCCGGACGAGGCTCCGGACGAGGCTCCGGACGAGGCTCCGGGCCGGCCTGCACACCGGTCTCCACTTCTGGACGGTGCTGCTGCTGGTCACGATCAGCTTCCTCCAGCGGGTCGGGGAGACGACCTTCGACACCAAGCTCGACCTGACCGTCGATCCCGCGCGCTTCCTCGACCGCTCTTTGATCCTGTGGGGCACCCGGTCCGACTTCGGCGGCATCGCGAACCAGGGCTACGGCTACCTGTTCCCCCAAGGCCCGTTCTTCCTGCTCGGCCACCTCGCGCACGTGCCGGCGTGGGTGGTGGAGCGGTCGTGGTCGGCTCTGGTGCTGGTCGTCGCCTACGACGGTGCGCGCCGCCTGGCGCGCGCGATGGGTGTCGGCACCGTCGCGGTCCCGGTGCTGGTCGGCCTGGTCTACGCGCTGTCGCCGCGCATCGTCGGGCTCTCCGGGGTGCTCACCGGGGAGATCGTGACCAGCGCCGTGCTGCCGTGGGTCTGCCTGCCGCTGGTGCACGCGCTGCGCGGGCGGATCTCGCCGCGCCGAGCCGCCCTGCTCTCGGCGCTCGCCGTCGTCGCGATGGGTGGGGTCAACGCGGCCGAGAACCTCGCGGCACTCCCGCTCCCGCTGTTCCTGGTGCTCTCCGGCCTCGGCTCGCGACCGGGCAAGAAGCTCGCGGCCTGGTGGGTCGCGTGCACCACCCTGGCCAGCCTGTGGTGGACCCTGCCCCTGCTGCTGCTCGGCAAGTACAGCCCGCCGTTCCTCGACTACGTCGAGAGCGCCGCCACCACCACGCGCACGGCCGGGTGGAGCACCACGATCCGCGGCGCCGAGCACTGGCTGGGCTACATCGTCGTGGGCCCCGGGCAGTGGTGGCCGGCCGCGCACGCGATGGGAGCCGCGCCCGCGCTGGTCGTCCTGGGCGGGCTGATCGCGGCCGTCGGTCTGGTCGGCCTGGTGCGCCGCGGCAGCCCCTTCCGCGGTCCGCTGCTGCTCAGCCTCGTGACCGGTCTGGTCGCAGCGACGGCCGGCCACGGCGGACCGGCCGGCTCGCCGTACGCAGACCGGGTCCGCGACCTCCTCGACGGGCCGCTCGCACCCTTCCGCAACGTCCACAAGGTCGATCCGCTGGTCCGCCTTCCCCTGGCGATCGGCGTCGGGGTGGTGTGCGCCGGGATCGCGGCCGCGGTCGCCGCCGAGCGCAACCGGATCCGGCCGGGGACGCGCTCACCGTGGCCCGTCCGCATCGCCGGAACGCTGGCCTTCGGGCTGGTGATCGGCAGTGCCGCGCCTGCGTTCAGCAACGAGCTGCGCCACCCCGGCTGGGACGCGGTCCCGCAGCCGTGGCGCGACGCCGCCGCGTGGATCGACCACGACGGGCCGGGCACGACGCTGGTGCTTCCCGCGACCGGGATCGCCCAGCAGACGTGGGGCTGGACGGTCGACGAGCCCGTGCAGGCCCTCCTCGACTCCTCATGGGCGACGCGTTCGCAGATCCCGCTGGTGCCGGCGACCACGATCCGGCTGCTCGACGCGATCGAGGACCGGATGGCCGACGGCTCCGGGTCGAGCGCCCTCGCACCGGTCCTGGCAGCCGCCGGGGTGACCCGCGTGCTGGTGCGCAACGACCTCGACGTCGCCGCCGCCGACACCGCGGACCCGGTCCGGGTCGCCGCGGCCCTGGCGAACAGTGACGGCCTGGAGAAGGAGATCTCCTTCGGTGCCCGCACGGCTGAAGACCTGCCGATGCTGCAGGTCTACCGCGTCGCCGGATCCACCGGGTTGCCGCGGGCGACCACGAGCCCGCTGCCGCTCCTGACCGGCGCGCCCGAGGACGTGATCACCGCCCGCGAGGCGGGCGTCCTCGACGGCGATGCGGTCGTCGCTCGCGCCCCGAACGGCTCGGCCCCCGACATCGTCACCGACGGGTACCGACGGGTCGAGCGGAGCTTCGGTACCTTCCACGACGCCGTCGGCCAGGTGATGACGTACGACGAGCCGGCGCGCAGCACCCGCACCCGCGCGGACTTCTCGGGCGTCCCCGGTGTGCCCCGGGTGGTCGCGGCGTACGGGGGGATCGACCAGGTGACGGCTTCGTCCTCGGCCGGGTACGTCGACCACCTCGGTCCGGTGCGCCCCGAGGAGGGACCGGCTTCCGTCCTGGACGGCGACCCGGCCACCGCCTGGGTCTCGGCACCGTTCACCGACCCGGTGGGGCAGTCGGTCCGGATCTCGGTCGAGGACCCCACACCGATCGGTCGTGTGAGCGTCGAGACGGGCGGCGAGGAGCTCGGCACCGTCCCGGTCACGCGACTGCGGATCGCCGCCGGGGGCAAGCACGTGGACGTCGAGCCTGACGACCAGGGCCGTGCCGAGGCGACGCTGGACGGGGTCCGGGCCACCTCGGTGACCGTCAGCGTGCTGGCGGTCGGATCACACCGGCGGAACGCGCAGGTCGCGATCCGCGAGATCGCGATCGCCGGGATCGCGGCCAGCCCACGGCTCGTGATCCCCGAGGTCGGAGCCGACAGCGGGACCACGTTCGTCTTCTCCTCCGACGCGCCGCGGCGCCCGTGCATCGGCAGCCCGCTGGGCCGCACCTGCGACGTGGCCGCGGCGCACCCCGGGACCGAGCAGGCGTCGCTGAACCGCGACCTCAACGTGGACGGCACGGGCACCTGGACCGTGCGCGGCGACGCGGTGGCACTGCCCTCACCGGCCACGGCGAAGCTGCTGCAGCCCCTTGGCACCGCCCTGGCGGCGACCGCCTCGAGCGTGCTCGGCGACGACCCGTCGGTCTCGGGCATGTTCGCGGTGGACGGCAGTGACGAGACGCCGTGGCTCGCCGGGCTGGGCGACCTCCGTCCGAGCATCGAGCTGACGTGGAAGAAACCGCGCACCCTCGCGCGCCTCGAGGTGGTGCCCTCCGTGGTCGCCTCGCTGCGTCCCTACGAGGCGGTCCTCGAGGCGGGCGGGCAGACCAGGACGGTGGCCGTCGGCGGCGACGGGCTCGGCTTCTTCGACGCGATCGCCGGCGTCACCTCGGCCAGGATCACGCTGCACGCGCACCGCGGCGCCCAGGGCGCCCTGCCCGTCGGGGTGGGGGAGCTGCGCCTGGACGGCCTGGCGAACCTCGCGAAGCCGGTGGCGCAGAGCCAGTCGTTCACCTCCGCCTGCGGGCTCGGACCGCAGCTCACGATCAACGCGGTTCCGCACCTGACCTCGATCACCGGGACGCTGCGCGACGTCGTCGAGGGCCGGCCGCTGGCGTGGAAGGCGTGCGGCAAGCCGATCGAGCACCTCAGCGGGCTCAACCGGGTCGACGTCGGCTCGACCGGCGCGTTCAGCGCCACCCAGGTCGTGCTCACCCCGCAGGGCGCGGACCGGCTCGTCGCACCGACCGAACGAGCGATCACCTCGGCGAGCCCGCTCGCGTCGACGATGCGGGTCACGCTGGCGCACGGTGCCCGGGCGGTCCTCACCTTCGGCCAGAACGCCAATGCCGGCTGGCGCGCCAGCCTCGACGGCAAGCAGCTCGAGACCCAGGTGGTCGACGGTTGGCAGCAGGGCTTCGTCGTGCCGGCAGGATCTGCTGCGTCGGTGAAGATCTGGTTCGCGCCGTCGGCTACCTACCGCACCGCCCTGGCGATCGGCGCCGGCGCCGTGCTCGTCGTGCTTCTCCTGCTGCTGCTCGAGGTGCTGCGCCCGGCTGCGGCCGCGGGGTCGGCCACGGCCCCGCGGGTCGGCGCCGGCTGGTACGTCGTGGGACTGCTCGTGGTCGGTGCGCTCGGCGGCCCCGTCGCCGGCGGCGCCGCGCTGGTGGCCGCGCTGGCCTCGCGCCGGGTCGCCTCCGGAGCGCTCGGGGTCGGTGCCGGGGTCCTGGTGCTCGCCTCGGCGGTCGTGGCAGCGTGCGTCGACGGCACCGCGTCCGGGGCACCCGGCACGGCGGCCGACCTGCTCGCCGCGCTCGGCTGCGGGGTGTGCGCCGGTTCGCTGTGGCTGGGTCGGCCGGCGCGGCGCGCCGGCGCCGAGGACCCGGCGTGACCGGGCGCCGCTGGGTCCCGGCGGCGTGCACCGCGACACTGGCCCTGCTCGCGCTGGCGCCGGTCGTGCTGGCCCGCGGCTACGTGCTGGTCGGCGACATGAGCTTCGTGCCGGACCAGCCGTGGAAGAGCGCGTGGCTGGGTCTGGACGGGTCGGTGCCGCGCGCCGTGCCGGCCGACGCGTTCACCTCCGCGCTCTCGCACGTCGTACCAGGCGACCTGCTGCAGAAGGTGGTCCTGCTCGGGGCGCTGCTCGGCGCCGGCGTCGGCGCCATCCGCCTGGTGCGCGTGCTCCTGGGCGAGCGCGCCGTGATCGCTCCGACCGCGGCGGCAGTGCTCTACCTCTGGAACCCGTGGGTGCTCGAACGCCTGGCCATCGGGCACTGGGGCCTGGTCGTCTCCTACGCCGCGCTGCCGTGGGTGGCTGCCGCCGCCCACCTCGTACGCCGCGACGGTGCCCGGGCCCTCGCCCTGGTCCCCGGCCTGGCGGTGGCCGCGTTCGCCAGCCCCACCGGCGGGATCATGGCGAGCCTCGTCGCCCTCGTCCTGGTCGCGGAGCGCGGCCGGGTGCGCCGCCTCGCCGAGGTCGTGGCGATCGCCGCCGTGCTCAACCTGCCGTGGCTCCTGCCCGGTCTGATCGTGAGCACCGAGGCCGGTGACCCGGCCGGTGTCAACGCCTTCGCCGCGCGTGCGGACACCCCCTTCGGCGTCGTCGGCTCGTTGCTGAGCCTCGGCGGGATCTGGAAGTCCTCGATCGTGCCGGGGGAGCGCGACTCGTGGTTCCTGGTCGGCATCGCACTGCTGGTCACCGTCGCGGGCCTGGTCGTCCTGCTGCTGCGCTCACGTCCCGGACAAGGCGCCGCGGCGGGCGTGCACCGGCGGCTGCTGGCGCTCGCGCTGATCGGGTTCCTCCTGGCGGTCCTGCCGACCGGTGGACCCGGGCGCGACCTGGTGCGCGCCCTGGTCGAGCACGTACCGGGCGGCGGCCTCCTGCGCGACTCCCAGAAGTGGCTGGCCCTGTTCGTGCTTCCGGTCTGCGTCGGGGTCGGGGTCGGCTTCGACGCGGTGCGCGGCTGGCTGGTACGTCACGACGCGCTCTCGCCTGCGCTGCTCGGGGCCGTCGCGCTCTTCCCGGTGATCCTGCTGCCGAGCCTGGCCTGGGGACTCGCCGGTCACCTGGAGCCGGTGCACTACCCGGCCGAGTGGGCCCAGGCCCGCACGGCCCTGGAGGACCAGCCGGCCGCCGACCTGCGTACGGCGGTGTTCCCCTGGTCGGCCTACCGCCGGCTGCCGTGGAACGACCAGCGCGCCGCACTCGACCCTGCGCTGCGCTACTTCCCGGGCGAGGTGGTCACCGACGACGCCCTGCCGGTCGGTCGCACCACCATCGCGGGGGAGGACCCGGTCTCCGCGCGGATCGGTGCCGCACTGGCGGCCGGTGATCCGTTGCGCCCGGTCCTGGACTCCGCCGGGATCCGCTACCTGCTCGTCGAGCGGATCGGCGAGGACGCGTCCTCGCTCGCGGCCCGGGTGGCCGCAGGTGATGCCGCCGTGCTGCACGACGGCCCCGAGCTCGAGCTCTTCGACCTCGGGCACGGTCGACCACGCCACGACCTCGGCCGTGCCTGGATCGTCGTGGTCGGCGACGTCCTGGCCGCCGGGACGGTCCTCGCATACCTCGCGTTCGGGGCAGTTCGGCGGATACGCACCAAAAGGGGCGTAATGGGTTAGGATGCCTTCGGGAGCACGTCTACGACAGGTGAGGGAATCCATGTCTTTCTTCGGAATCGGTGCAGCAGCCGGTGCCTCCACGCTCAGCGTGGGTGCGATGGTCGCTGCTGGAGTCGGTGGGGCAGTCGCTGCGGGAGCCATCGCGGTCGCGACCACTCAGGTCGCCGCCAACATGACGCAGCCGGATGCGACGAGCTCCAACCTGCACAACGTCAACTCCCCGGGCTACGACGCGCAGTAGGCGTCGCCGGGGCCGACGTCCCGTACACCGAGAAGGTCTGCCGCTGGTGCGGCAGACCTTCTCGTCTTTCCCAGGCTCGTCCTTCTCAGGCTCGTCTTGCCGGGTTCGGACGCTCAGGCGGCGTCGAGGGCGCCGGCGATGGTGCTCGCGGCGGCGTGCCAGGTGAACTCGCTGGCCCGCACGCGAGCCTTGTGGCCGAGGTCCTCACGCAGTCCGCGGTCGCGCAGCAGGGCCGCGACGCGGAGCGACAGGTCGGCCTCGTCGTCGGCGAGCAGACCCGTGACGCCGTCGAGGATCGCCTCGGTGACACCGCCGGCGCTGGCGTAGGCGACCGACGGGGTGCCGGTGTGGCCGGCCTCGACGATGGAGAGGCCCCAGCCTTCCTTGACCGAGGGCAGCACGTGCACCCAGGCCTCGGAGAGCTCCTCGAACTTGGTGCTGTCGCTGACGTGGCCGAGGAAGTCGACGTGCTCGGAGATGCCGAGCTCTGCAGCCGCGGCGTGCAGGCGCTCGCCCCACCAGCCGTCACCCAGCACGCGCAGGCGCAGGCCGGGGAACTGCTCGCCCAGAGCGGGCATCGCCGCGATCACGTGGTCGATCTGCTTGTGCGGCACCAGCCGGCTCAGCACGACGAGCGTGGGGGAGGCGCTGCGCGCCCGGACCTCGTACGCCGGGACGGGCGGCAGGCCGTTGTAGGCCAGGCTGATGTCGCGCGCCCGGACCCCCAGGTCGACGAGCTCGCGCCGGGTGATGTCGGAGACGGCCACGTAGCGGTGACCGCGGTTGACCCGCACGGAGAGCCGCGACTCGGCGAACCAGCCGATCCTGGCGAGCACGGGGCCCACGACGCTCCACTGCTCGCGGTGGACGTGGTGGACCAGGACGACGACCTTCGCGCGGGTCCACAGCGAGGCGAGGAACGGCATCCCGTTCTGCACCTCGAGGACAGAGTCGAAGCGGCCGACCCGGCGCGCGAGCGAACCGCTCAGCAGCATCCAGGCCACCCACAGGTAGACCGTCAGGTGGCCGCCGCGGCGTACGAAGCGGATGCCGTCAACGACCTCGTCCCCGGCGGCACCGGGGTAGCGCGCAGTGACCCAGGTGACCGAGCGACCTGCGTCGCGCAGCTCCTGGGCGACCTGGTGGACGTACAGCTCTGAGCCGCCGCCCTCCGGGTGCCACGGGTCTCTCCAGTTCAGCACCGCCACGTGGGCAGCCTGAACGTCCCTCCCCCTGATTCGCACTGTGGTTCTCCCTCCCCGGTGCGAAACCGAATGTGTGGTGACGGTAACATTTTTGTGTGCCCTTTGTCCGTTTGTTCCGAGATGCCGGTCTGGTCCGGTCCGTACGTTTGTTCCGTTCCTTCCTGACCGAGCAGACCGACCCCGACGGCTTCTACGGCCTGATCGCCGACGACGCGATCACGCTGGTCGGCGAGCACGTCGAGATAGCCGGCGCGACGGTCGCCGACTTCGGCGGGGGCCCGGGCTTCTACTCCGCTGCGTTCCAGAGAGCCGGCGCGCGCACGGTCCTGATCGACGCCGACATCGACGAGATCCGCCTGCACGGACGCCGTACGCCGGGCTCGGTCGTCGGCCTCGCCGAGCGCGCGCCGCTGCCCGACGGCGCGGTCGACATCGCGTTCTCCTCCAACCTGCTCGAGCACGTGCGCGACCTCGGCGCGACCTGCGACGAGATCGTGCGCGTGGTCCGGCCCGGGGGTGTCGCGGTGCTCAGCTACACGATCTGGCTCGGCCCGTGGGGAGGCCACGAGACCTCGCCGTGGCACCTGCTCGGTGGTCGCCGTGCCGCGCGGCGCTACGAGCGCAAGCACGGCAAGCCGCCCAAGAACCTGTACGGCACCTCGATGTTCGCCGCCTCGGTCGCCGACGGGCTGGCCTGGTTGCGCTCGCGCCCGGACCTGGCCGTGCTGGACCTGCGGCCGCGCTACCTGCCGCGCTGGTCCTCGTTCCTGCTGCGGATCCCGTTCCTGCGCGAGCTGGTCACGTGGAACCTCTGGATCGTGGTGCGCAAGCCCGGCTGAGCAGCAGCCGCGCGCCGCGCGGGAGGGGGTGGAGGCGCCCCCTCGACACCCCCGTGGTCTGGACCGCTACGGGTGTGAATGTCATGTTTCAGGTTACGAAGAGATGAATGTCCGGTTTAGGGCATGTTTCCTGATACTGTCGGGAGCGCGTCGCGGGATGGGAGCCCACGGCGCACCACTGGGAGGGAGCGCGTCATGCGCCGATTGAGTGTTGTCCTGATCGCCGTGGGGGCGTTCCTTGTCGTCCTCGCGCCGATGATCCGTTTCTACGCCTACCCGCGCCTCGCGGTCGCGCCGGCGAACCAGGTCTCCGAGACCGGGCTGCAGGCCACGGGCGCGCAGGTCTTCGATATCTCGACGCTGAAGACGATCACCGCGGACCTGAAGATCCAGGTCATCACGCACGGTGACGCGAGCACGCCGAAGAGCCACCCCGACGACGTCACGTACGTGAACTCCACGTTGACCAAGACCTCGGACGGCAAGCTGCTCTCCGGCGAGATCGAGCGGATGTCGTTCGACAAGCGCACCGGTCAGGCCAGCAGCTGCTGCAAGGACTTCATCGCCGACGAGAAGGACGCCCCGGGCGTGCCGGTGACCCACGAGGGCCTCGTCGCCAAGTTCCCGTTCCAGACCGAGAAGAAGACCTACCAGTTCTGGGACAGCACCCTGCGCACCGCGAACCCGATCTACTACAAGGGCACCTCGAAGCTGGAGGGCCTGACGGTCTACAAGTTCGAGCAGACGATCGCACCGACCCAGTACGGCACCCAGGAGGTGCCGCTGAGCCTGCTCGGCCTGCCGGGCGACAGCAACGTCACGGCGCCGGAGATGTACTCCAACACGCGCACCCTGTGGGTCGAGCCGGAGACCGGCGTGATCATCCAGCGCCAGGAGAACCAGCTCAACACGATGGACTACCAGGGCGCGCCGAGAGTCACCCTCACCAAGGCCGTCATCTCCTACGACGACAAGACCCTGCGCAAGAACGTCGACGACTACGGCGCCCAGGGCTCGCGCCTGAAGCTGGCCCGCTCGACGGGACCGGAGCTCGCCTTCGTCCTGGGCCTGGTCTCGATCCTGGCCGGCATCGTGATGGGCCGGCGTCGCCAGACCACCGGCGGCGCCCGGGTCAAGGAGATGGCCGGAGCCACCGCCTGAGTCCAGCACCCTGAGCTGTACCCGTGCAACACCTCGCCCCCACCTGACTGCCTGGTGGGGGCGTTGGTGCGTCAGGGCCGAAGGTCGGCGACGTACAGCGCCGTGCCCGGGGTGAGCAGGCCACGGATCCGGCTCCAGCCGCCCCACACCCGGTCGTGGTCCGCGGGCCACTCGGGCTCGACGAGGTCGACCAGCCGGTAGCCGGCCGCGGCCAGTGCGCGCACCCAGTCGCCCAGGGTGCGGTGGTGCTCGACGTACGCGGTCAGCCCGGTCTCGTCGTCGACCTCCACGTACGGCGTGCGGTCCCAGTAGGACTGCGAGGCGAGCAGGCCCTCGGGGCCCGGGTCGTCGGGGAACATCCACCGGGTCGGGTGGGTCACCGAGAACGCGAGGCGACCGCCGGGGCGGGTGACCCGCGCCATCTCGGCGACCAGCGCGTCGGCATCGGCGATGAACTGGAGGGCGCCGAAGGCCGAGAACACCACGTCGAAGGAGGCATCGGCGAAGGGGATCGCGGCAGCTCCGGCGCACACGGTCGGCACCCGGGTGCCGTGCTCGAGGTCGATACGGCGGCTGTGCTGGAGCTGGCGCACCGAGACGTCCAGCCCGACCGGCCGGCCGCCGTGGCGCAGCACCCAGCGCGAGCACTGGCCCGCGCCGCAGCCGAGCTCGAGGACGTCCTTGCCGGCGACCGGTCCGAGCGCGCGGAGGTCGTCCTCGCGCACACCCTCGGGACCCCACAGGAACCCGTCGTCGCCCAGGAACTCGCCGTGCGTGGCCTGGTACTCGTCGGCGTAGCGGTCCCAGTCGGCACGGTTGGCGTGCAGCGAGTCGTGCTCGTCGACCGGCCTCCGTTCGACCCGGACCGGTCGGTAGTCTGCGGTCACGGACCCGATGATCGCACCCCGCAGGGCCGGAAACCGCCCCGGAGCCCGGCTGGAGCCCGGAATGCCGGTTCCGCAGTTGGACGCGGGGCCTGCGGACGCCGTACGATTCTCTCTGCGCAAGAAGTCTGCCTGAGTCTCAGACGTAGCAGCCTCTCGCTCGCTGTCCGGCCCGCGGTTCCGTGGGCCAGCGAAATGAATTCGTGATGGTGATCAAGGGCTTCGTGCGCGCCCGTACTACATCTGTCCACCAAGGATCTATTTCCCTTATGTCTTCCATTCTCTACGCAGACGCACCTCAGGTCGCGATCAACGACATCGGCTCGGAAGAAGACTTCCTCGCAGCCATCGATGCGACCATCAAGTTCTTCAACGACGGCGACATCGTCGAAGGCATCATCGTCAAGGTTGACCGCGACGAGGTCCTCCTCGACATCGGTTACAAGACCGAAGGTGTCATCCCCTCCCGTGAGCTCTCCATCAAGCACGACGTCGACCCCAACGAGGTCGTCAAGGTGGGTGACTCGGTCGAGGC
>JBJMIO010000241.1:0-10400 GCA_045806765.1 Marmoricola sp. | reverse complement strand
GCTGCCGCTGCGGCTCTTCGAGTTCGGGTCGGTCTACCGCTACGAGAAGTCGGGCGTCGTGCACGGCCTGACCCGTGTGCGCGGCATGACCCAGGACGACTCGCACTCCTACGTCACCGCCGAGCAGGCGCCGGCCGAGATCAAGCACCTGCTCGACTTCGTGCTCGGCCTGCTCAAGGACTTCGGCCTCGACGACTTCTACCTCGAGCTCTCCACCCGTGACGACTCCAAGCCGGACAAGTTCGTCGGCTCCGAGGAGGACTGGACGATCGCGACCAAGGTCCTCGAGGACGTCTGCGTCGAGTCGGGTCTCGAGCTCGTCCCGGACCCGGGCGGGGCGGCGTTCTACGGCCCGAAGGTCTCGGTGCAGTGCCGCGACGCGATCGGCCGGACCTGGCAGATGTCGACGATCCAGTACGACTTCAACCAGCCGGCCCGCTTCGGCCTGGAGTACAACGGCGCCGACGGCCAGAAGCACCAGCCGGTGATGATCCACTCGGCCAAGTTCGGCTCGCTCGAGCGTTTCTTCGGGGTCCTGGTCGAGCACTACGCCGGTGCCTTCCCTCCGTGGCTCGCGCCGGTCCAGGTCCAGGCCATCCCGGTGGCCGACACCTTCGCCGACTACCTGTACGACGTCGCGCGCCAGATGAAGGCCGAGGGCCTGCGGGTCGAGGTCGACGACTCGGACGACCGGATGCAGAAGAAGATCCGCAACGCCCAGCTCCAGAAGGTGCCGTTCATGCTGATCGCCGGCGCTGACGACGTCGAGGCAGGGGCTGTCTCCTTCCGCTACCGAGACGGTCGCCAGGAGAACGGCGTCCCGGTCGCCGAGGCGATCGCCCGGGTCAAGCAGGCTGTCGCGGACCGCGTGCAGGTGTAGGCGTGGCCGACGAGCAGCTGCACCAGGACGGGCTGGGTGAGCCCGATCAGTTCGAACGGCTCTGGACGCCGTACCGGATGGCCTACATCCGCGGCGAGAACAAGCCCGCCGACGACACCGAGTCGGAGTGCCCGTTCTGCCGGATCCCCGGGCTCGACGACGAGGCCGGACTGGTCGTACGTCGCGGCGAGGCGGCGTACGCCGTGCTCAACCTGTACCCGTACAACTCCGGGCACCTGCTCGTGTGCCCCTACCGGCACGTCGCCGACTACACCGACCTGACACCCCAGGAGATCGCCGAGGTCGCCGAGCTCACCCAGGCCGCGATGCGCACGATCCGCGCGGTGAGCGGGGCGCACGGCTTCAACCTCGGCATGAACCAGGGCCCGATCGCCGGTGCGGGCATCGACGCCCACCTCCACCAGCACGTCGTTCCGCGGTGGTCCGGCGACGCGAACTTCCTGCCTGTCATCGGGCACACCAAGGCGCTGCCGCAGCTGCTCGCGGACACCCGCACCCTGATCGCCGAGAACTGGGCCTGAGCCCGGATCAGCCCGGGCAGGGATCGATCTGGGTCCGCAGGACCGGCCCGGTCGCGGAGTTCCCGCGGCTGTCGGTGGCGGTGACCCGGAACGTCACCTGACCGCCGACCGTGAACCGGGGCGTAGCGGCCCAGCCGTTCGCCCCGGCACTCATCGCCGCGCTGCCCGAGCCGCCCGGTCCCGACCACGACAGGCGCACCGAGGTCAGCCTGCTCTCGTCGGTGACCTTCGCGGTTACCGGCACGTCGCACGAGGACGCACCCACCGACGGGCGCCCGATGACGGGGTTGCGCTCGGTGTCGACGAGGACCTGGACGTCGGCGGCGCCACCGCCTGAGCTGACGGAAAGGCCCTCGGTCGCACTGCCCTCGGCGAGCCGGGAGCGGTCGACCGCCACCGTCACGACGACCGACGAGCCGGGCGCGATGATCCGTGACGCGGGCGACGCGCTGACGGCGCCCGAGGTGGTGCCGATCAGGAAGGAGATCGGCTGCCCGCCGGTGTTGGAGAGCCGGAACGTACGCCGCCCCGCTCGCGCCCCGAAGTCCAGCCGGGACGTCGACGCGGCCAGCACGCCGGCGGGTGCGACCGTCGTGCTCGCCGGGGTCGGCGGGGCAGGCGGGGGTGCGAAGGTGGGGAGCGGGGCCGGCGCCGTCGAGGGAGCCGAGGTTGCCGGGCTGCGCGGCGGATCGCTCGCGTGACCGCCCCCGAGCACGTCACCGGGGCGCAGTCCCGAGGAGGCGTCGGTCGCCTTGTCGTCCTGGGCGTGGTGCAGCGCGAGTCCGCCGGCCACGAGCACGGCCGCGGCTGCGACCGCGGCGAGCACCTTGCGCCCGCGCGGCGCACGAGAGGGACCGGCAGCAGCCGCGCCCAACGGGCCGGCGGGCGGACCACCGTCGAGAGGGCCCAGCGCCGAGACCAGGCGGGAGTCGCCGAGGACGCGGTCGCGCAGCGTCAGCGGGGCGACGAAGACCGGGACGCCGGCGAGCAGCACCCAGGGGCTGAGCATCGTGCGCCGGCGCTCGCCGCAGGTCTCGCAGCTCTCCACGTGCCGCGCGACGCGCTTGCGGATCAGCGGCGAGAACGAACCGTCCCAGCCGCCGAGGAGCGCGTCGAGCTCGGCGCAGTCCTCGCGCCCGAGCCGAGCGATGAGTAGTGCGCCCAGCGAGCGGTCGACCTGGCCGCGCAGGCGGTTGAGCATCACGTAGGCGTTCGATGCGCTCGTGCCCATCGCCTCGCCGAGCTCAGCGCCCTCCAGCCCCTGACGCAGGTGCAGGTCGAGCAGGGCGCGGTCGCGGTCGGCCAACCCGGCCGCGGCGTCCCAGACCAGCTGCGTCAGCGCAGCCTTCTCGGCCGCCTGGTCGGGGGTCAGGGAGTCGTCAGGCATCGCGGCCAGCGCCTCGTCGTCGCCGTAGGAGACCCGCTTGCGCGCCTTGAGCCGGCGCAGGCACTCGCTGCGCACCACGGCGTAGAGCCAGGGGCGCAGGCGGTCGGGGTCGCGCAGCTGTCCGAGACGCTGGGCGAAGAGCACGAAGGAGTCGGCCACCGCGTCCGAGGCATCCTCGCGGTGCCGCAGCATCGAGTAGGCGAAGTCGTAGAGGCGCGGACCGTAGCGGTCGTAGACGATCGCGAACGCCTCGCGGTCGCCCGCCAGGACACGCGTGACCAGCTCGGCGTCGCTGGGCCCGGGCGTGGCGGTCACGCGCCGATCCTAGGGCTGCGGCTGCCTGCGACGGCATGGTTCGGCCTCCTGGTCCTCCGGTGTTCACCCGTAGGAGGCCTGAGCGCGGAAATCCTTACAGCTTTCCGAGTCCTTCGCGGAAGAAGGCGGCGATGCCGGCGGCGTCGCCGAGCTCCGAGACCGCCCGGGCCGCTCCGAACGGCGCGTCGAACCAGGGGTCCTCGGGCACCTGCCACGGCCCGACGTACGCGTAGGGGACGGGCATGAACCCATCCCCTGGGGAGCCGCCGAGGTTCACCTCGCCCACGCTGATCCCGACGTCGAAGTGCTCGGGCCACAGGATCGGGTTGGCCCCGGGCGCCACCTCCACCAGCGCCTCGTGGCCCGCGGACCAAGCAGCGGCCAGTGCCGCGGCTGCGTCGCCGTCGACGTGCAGCACCTCGTCGGGGCCGTAGCCGGCGCCGTCGGTGTAGACGTCGTCGAGCAGGCGCAGGGGCAAGCCGAGCTCGGCGGCGATCGCGCGCGACGTACGGCCGTCGATCGCGACGCGGCCGTCCCCGGCGAGAACCTCGCCGCCCTCGACGCGGACCTCGGGGTCGTAGCGGGTGGCGAAACCGCCGGGCACGACCTGCAGCGCTATCCGCGAGCACGCGGCGTACTGGCTGCCGGCGAGAACCAGCTCGGCCACGGCGTGCAGGGCATGACGGGTCTCGGTGAGCTGCGCATCGGTGGGCACGGACCGACCCTAGCCACGGCGCGACGCTCCGTGCCCGCCGCGGGCTTACGGATCGGTGACGCGCCCGTCCCGGGCATCGACGCCGGCCGCCGACGGTGCCACGGTGTGGCCATGGACGAGAAGACCTGGCACCGCGTGGAGAGCTCGGACCTGCCTGAGGAGGGACGGGTGGGCAGCGTGGTCCTCGACGGCCGACCGGTCGCCGTCGCGCGTTGCGGGGGCCGCTTCGGTGCGCTGGAGAACCGGTGCCCCCACCAGGGCGGTCCGGTCGGTGAGGGCTCGATCGAGAACGGCTGGCTGCGCTGCCCCTGGCACGGCTACGACTACGACCCGATCACGGGGCAGCCGCCCGAGGGCTTCGGCGACGCCGTGACCGCCTACGAGGTCGACGAGCGCGATGACGGGCTGTACGTCGGGCTGCCGGCCGTCGCAGCGCCGATCCGTACCGTCGGTGACGTCGTCGTCGAGACGTTGGTCGCGCACGGCATCGACACGGTCTTCGGGATGGTCGGTCACTCGAACCTCGGACTGGCCGAGGCGATGCGCAAGGCCGAGGAACGCGGTGACCTGCGCTACGTCGGCATCCGTCACGAGGGCGCTGCCGCCTTCGCCGCGAGTGCCTACGGCAAGCTGACCGGTCGCCCGGCAGCCTGCTTCGCCATCGCGGGACCGGGGTCGACGAACCTCCTGACCGGCCTGTACGACGCCAAGCTCGACGGCTCGCCGGTCCTGGCGCTCTCGGGGCAGGTGCCCTCGAACGTGGTCGGACGCGGCGCGTTCCAGGACCTCGACCTGCAAGCGGTCTTCCGCGACGTCTCGGTCTGGAACGCCACGGTCGCCGGCGGCAGCGACCACGCCGAGCTGGCGGCGCTCGCGGTCAAGCACGCCACCGACGGGCGGGGTGTCGCGCACCTGGTCTTCCCCGACGAGGTCCAGGTCCAGGCGAGCATGCAGCCCGCCTCGGGTCCGGCAGGACGCACCACGAACCGGCGGATCGCGCCGGACCCCGACGCGCTCGCCGAGGCAGCTGCGGCAATCACGCGCGCCCGCCGCCCGGTGATCGTCGCCGGCCACGGTGCGCGGCCGGCGCGTGCCGAGCTCCTCGCCCTCGCCGAGAAGCTCGGTGCTCCGGTGCTCACCACCTTCAAGGCCAAGGGCCTGGTCTCCGACCACCACCCGCTCGGCGCGGGCGTGCTCGGGCGCAGCGGCACGCCGGTGGCCAGCTGGTTGATGAACGAGTCCGACCTGCTGGTCGTCGTCGGGGCGTCGTTCTCGAACCACACCGGGATCGCGCCGTACAAGCCGATCGTCCAGGTCGACGACGAGCCTGCCGCGATCGGCCGGTTCCACCCGGTCTCCCACCCGGTGCTCGCCGATACGGCGCTGGCGCTCGAGGCCCTGCTCACCGCGATCGGCCCCGGCGCGACGCACGAGGACCAACGCGCCGACGTCGCGTCCCGGTGGGCCCTGTGGCGCGCCGAGAAGAGCCGGCGTGCAGCCGACGACCGTGGTCACGGGGTCGGTGCGGCGGCGGTGTTCGCCGCACTCTCGGACGCGCTGCCGGCGGACGCGGTGGTCACCGTCGACGTGGGCAACCACGCCTACTCGCTGGGCCGGTACCTGGAGTCGGACGGGCAGCCGGTACTGATGTCGGGGTACCTCGGTTCGATCGGCTTCGGCTACCCGGCTGCGATGGGCGCCTGGGCAGCCGACCCGGCCCGGCCGGTGGTCGCGGTCACCGGCGACGGCGGCTTCGGTCAGTACGCGATGGAGCTCACCACGGCGGTCAAGTTCGGCATCGGCATCAAGCACGTGCTGCTCGACAACCACGGTCTCGGCAAGATCGCCAAGGAGCAGGTCGCCGGCGACTTCCCGGTCTGGCACACCTCGCTGCACAACCCCGACTGGGCTGCGTACGCCGAGCTGTGCGGCGCGACCGGCATCAAGGTCACCCGGTCCGAGGAGCTCCCGGCCGCGATGGCACGGATGTTCGCGACCGATGGCCCGGTGCTCCTGCACGTGGAGCAGGACGCGAGTCTGCTGTGAGGACCCGGACGGAGGCTCGTCGTGCCTGACGTCGAGTTCACCAACCTGCTCGGCGTCCTCGTCGTCGCGGTGGTCGCGCCGCTCGTGCTGGGCCTGGTCCCGCGGCTGCGCGTGCCTGCGGTCGTGCTCGAGATCGTCGCCGGGATCCTCCTCGGACCGTCGGTGCTGGGCTGGCTCAGCGCCGATCTGGCGGTGCAGATCGTCGCACTGCTCGGGCTGGCGATGCTGCTCTTCCTCGCGGGGCTCGAGATCGACGTCCGCCGGCTCAGGGGCCGGTTGCTCCTCACGGCTCTGGCCGGCTTCGCGATCTCGCTCCTGGTCGGGACCGGGGCCGGGTTCGTGCTCCGCGGAGTCGGCTGGATCGAACATCCCTTCCTGCTGGCGGTCACGATGTCCGCGACCTCCCTGGGCCTCGTGGTGGCGGTGCTGAAGGACTCCGGAGCGGTGGAGACCAGACTCGGTCAGACGGTCATCGCGGCGTCGTCGGTCGCGGACTTCGGAGCGGTGCTGCTGCTCTCGCTGTTCTTCTCCGGCGGTGGGTCGGGCACCGGAGCGAAGCTCGTGCTGCTCGGCCAGTTCCTGGTGCTGGTCGTGGTGGTGGCCGTCGTCGTCCGGTGGTCGTCGCGCTCGATGCGGGTCGGCGACGTGCTGGTGCGGCTCCAGGACACCACCGCCGAGATCCGGGTCCGCGCCGCGATGCTGCTCCTCCTCGGGTTCGTGGTGCTGGCCCAGCGGTTCGGTCTCGAGAGCATCCTCGGAGCGTTCACGGCCGGGGCCGTCGTCGGGCTCCTCGACGGCGACGCCACCACGCACCCGCAATTTCGCACGAAGCTCGACGCGGTCGGATTCGGCTTCCTGATCCCGGTCTTCTTCGTCTCCAGCGGTCTGAGGCTCGACGTCAGCGGGTTGTTCGTCAGCGGGTCGGCACTGGCACGGGTACCGGTCTTCGTGCTGATCCTCCTGCTGGCCCGCGGCCTGCCGGCGCTGCTCGCGCTGCGCACCTTCGGACCGCGACGGACTGTCTCGGCGGCGTTGCTCCAAGCCACCTCGCTGCCCTTCATCGTCACCGCGACCCAGATCGGGGTGGCCACCGGCCGGCTCGATGCGGTCACCGGGGCGGGCCTGGTCTGCGCCGGCCTGGTCTCGGTGATGCTGTTCCCCGCTGGCGCGACGTTGCTCGGCGTGGAGGACGGCGGCGAAGGGGACGTGGCAGCGGAGGGTGTCGCCGCGGTCCGTTAGCCTGCTGCCACCATGCTCGAGAGATTCCGACAGTTCTGGACCAACGTCTGGTCGCCGCTCGCCAACCTGTTCATCCGGTGGGGGATCAGCCCCAACACCGTCACCTTCGTGGGCACCGTCGGTGTCTGCGCGGGAGCAGTGATCTTCTTCCCGCGCGGCCAGCTGCTCGCGGGCGTCCTGGTGATCACGGCCTTCGTCTTCAGCGACATCATGGACGGCTACATGGCTCGGGCGACGGGCAACGTCTCGACGTTCGGGGCCTTCTGGGACTCCACGCTCGACCGGATCGGGGACGCCGCGATCTTCGGCGGCCTGGCGATGTACTACGTCGGCCCGCACGGCCACAACGACTGGCTCGCGGCGCTGGCGATCTACTGCCTCTCGATGGGGTCGGTGACCTCCTACGCCCGGGCCCGCGCGGAGTCCCTGGGCATGCAGGCCAAGGTCGGGATCGCCGAGCGCTCCGACCGCCTGGTCTTCGTCCTGGTCACCACCGGGCTCGCGGACCTGATCAACGTCCTCGGCGGCGGCCGCGACTGGCTCGTCGCCGTACCGATCATCCTCGGGCTGCTCGCCGTGGCCAGCACGGTGACGGTGGTCCAGCGGGTCCTGGTCGTCCGCGACCAGGCCCTGGCCATCGACGCGGCACGTCGGGAGACCGAGGCCTGAGCCGCGCGTCCGGCGCACGCACCCGGGCGAAATCCGGTGGCGTGCCGGACGTAAACTTCTCCCATGGCTACGGAGCAGAACCAGACCGCTGACAGCACCGACGGCACCGGCACCTCGCGCGTGAAGCGCGGGATGGCCGAGATGCTGAAGGGCGGTGTGATCATGGACGTGGTCAACGCCGAGCAGGCCAAGATCGCCGAGGACGCCGGTGCGGTCGCCGTGATGGCGCTCGAGCGCGTCCCGGCTGACATCCGCGCCCAGGGCGGGGTGTCGCGGATGAGCGACCCGGACATGATCGACGGCATCATCGAGGCCGTCTCGATCCCGGTGATGGCCAAGGCCCGGATCGGTCACTTCGCCGAGGCACAGGTGCTCCAGTCGTTGGGCGTGGACTACATCGACGAGTCCGAGGTGCTGACCCCGGCCGACTACGCCAACCACATCGACAAGTGGGCCTTCACGGTTCCCTTCGTCTGCGGGGCGACCAACCTGGGCGAGGCGCTGCGCCGGATCACCGAAGGCGCGGCGATGATCCGCTCCAAGGGTGAGGCCGGCACCGGTGACGTCTCCAACGCGGTCACCCACATGCGCACCATCCGCCGCGAGATCCGCCGTCTGGGCGCGCTGCACGACGACGAGCTGTTCGTCGCTGCCAAGGAGCTGCAGGCGCCCTACGAGCTGGTCAAGGAGGTCGCCGAGAACGGCAAGCTCCCGGTGGTGCTGTTCACCGCGGGTGGCATCGCGACCCCGGCCGACGCAGCGATGATGATGCAGCTCGGCGCCGAGGGCGTCTTCGTCGGTTCGGGCATCTTCAAGTCCGGCAACCCGGCCGAGCGGGCCGAGGCGATCGTCAAGGCCACCACCTTCCACGACGACCCCGACGTGGTCGCCAAGGTCTCGCGCGGTCTGGGCGAGGCCATGGTCGGCATCAACGTCGAGGACATCCCGCAGCCCCACCGCCTGGCCGAACGCGGCTGGTGATCGTGCGGCCCGACCGCCGCACCGAGGACCTGCGCTCCTGGGTCGCCGACCTGGTGCGCTCCGGTCTGGCAACACCTGAGGACGTACGCCGCCAGGCGGTCGAGGCGATCACGGCCGATCTCGACGTGCCCGACCCCGAGGCTCTCGCGTCGAGGTGGCTCGAGGCCGCGCACCAGGCCTGGGGCGAGGATGCTGCGACGTGGCCGGAGACCACCGACCACGACCGTCTCGAGCAGGCGTTCACCACGCTGGAGGACGCCGGGATCGCGGTCCTGCGCGGGTGCACCGACCACTGGGTCGCCCGCGACCTGCTCACCGGACCCGAGGCTCCGACGCGCGGGGTCGCGTGGTTCACCGCACCCGACGTCTGGCACGCGATCGACGAGGGCATGCTCGAGGTCAACCTGTGGCACGCGAGCACGGCCAACGTGGCACCGGGGGACCAGCTGCTGAGCGACGCCGTCGCGGCCTTCGCCGCCGCCGGTCTCGAGGCGCACTTCGACGAGGGCCGGATCGAGGTCGCGGCGTACTGGCGCCGGCGCCCGACGGGGTGACCCCCACCCGTTGTGACCTGGCCCACTTTGCGCGCGGGAGATCAGCCTTCTCGCCGATATCTGTGACACGAAGTCACGTGTATCTCTTTACATGTGACGCGGTGTCTCACTAACCTCGAGGTGTGCCTGCGAGAAGCAGGTCGACGACGACGTCAACGAGGAGTACCGCGATGACTGCCATCCAGACCTACGAAGAGAAGCTGCTCACCCTCTCCGAGGGCTCGGTGCACCAGCACTTCGACCCGTGGGAGGACATCGACTGGGAGAACCCCGACTACGCGGTCAGCCACGACGACTCGCGCTGGGTGCTGCCGAAGGCCGACGCCCTGGGCCGCAGCGAGTGGTACCAGGCGCTCCCGCTGGACCGGCAGATCGAGGTCGGGATCTGGCGCCAGGCCAACGTGGCCAAGGTGGGCCTGCAGTTCGAGAACATCCTGATCCGCGGCCTCATGGAGTACGTGATGGGCCTGCCGAACGGCTCGGCGGAGTTCCGCTACGTCACCCACGAGGCGACCGAGGAGACCCACCACACCCAGATGTTCCAGGAGTTCGTGAACCGCACGGGCGTCGACGTCCCCGGCGGCCCGCGCTACTTCCGCGTGCTCGCGCCGTTCCTGCCCCTGGCCGCGCGGCCGCTCTCGATCGTCTTCTTCATGGGCGTGCTCGCCGGCGAGGAGCCGATCGACCACCTGCAGAAGGCGATCCTGCGCGAGGGCGAGGCGATGCACCCGCTGCTGCAGCGGATCATGCAGATCCACATCGCCGAGGAGGCCCGGCACATCTCCTTCGCGCACGAGTACCTCAAGCGCAACGTCCCGAAGGTCGGCCGGGTCCGCAAGGCCGTCCTGTCCGTGACGTTCCCGGTCATCATGCGCCTGCTCGGCGACGCCATCATGGTGCCGGGCAAGGAGATGACCAAGCAGGTCGGCGTACCGCGCAAGGTCCTCGAGGAGACCTTCTGGGACAGCCCGGAGGCCCGCGCCATGCTCAGCGACGTCTTCTACGACGTCCGCGCGCTGGCCGAGGAGCTCGAGCTGATGAACCCGGTCTCGCGCCGGGTCTGGAAGGCACT
>JBJMIO010000240.1:0-5278 GCA_045806765.1 Marmoricola sp. | reverse complement strand
TGGCGTCCGGGTAGCCGCGCGCGGCGAGGAAGGACAGCACGCCCTCCACGAGCTCCTCGGGGACCGAGGCGCCCGAGGTCACGCTGACCGTCGCGACACCCTCGAGCCACGCCTCGTCGATCTCGCTCGCGTCATCGACGCGGTACGCCGCCTTCGCCCCGGCCTCCAGGGCGACGTCGGCCAGGCGCACCGTGTTGGAGGAGTTCGCCGAGCCCACCACGATCACCAGGTCGGCCCCGGCGCTGATCTCCTTGATCGCCAGCTGCCGGTTCTGGGTGGCGTAGCAGATGTCGTCGCTCGGCGGGTCGAGCAGGTCCGGGAAGCGCTCGCGGATCGCGTCCACGGTTGCCATCGTCTCGTCGACCGAGAGCGTCGTCTGGGACAGCCAGGCGACCCGCTGCGGGTCGCGCACGACGATGTTCGCGACGTCCTCGGGGCCCTGGACGAGCTGGATGTGGTCGGGCGCCTCGCCCGCGGTGCCCTCGACCTCCTCGTGACCGGCGTGGCCGATCAGCAGGATGTCGTAGTCGTCCGCGGCGAACCGCTTGGCCTCGTGGTGGACCTTGGTGACCAGCGGACAGGTCGCGTCGATCGTCTTCAGCTCACGCACCGCCGCCTGGGCGTGCACGGCCGGTGAGACGCCGTGCGCGGAGAACACCACGGTCTCACCCGCCGGGACCTCGTCGAGCTCCTCGACGAAGACGGCGCCGCGCGACTCCAGGTCGGCCACGACGTGCTTGTTGTGCACGATCTGCTTGCGGACGTAGACCGGGGCGCCGTACAGGTCCAGCGCCTTCTCCACCGTGATCACCGCACGGTCGACCCCGGCGCAGTAGCCGCGGGGCGCGGCCAGCAGCACGGCGCGCTCGGCGTCGCTGACGACGCGGGGCATGACGAGGTCGGTGTCCATGGCCTCAATCGTAGCGACGGTGCCTTGGCCTACTGTTCCTGCATGGCCCTGACGACCTCCCCGGAGACCCCGGTCCCGGTGCGGCAGGTGGTCGGCATGATCGGTGGCTGGGTCGACCGGCTCGGAGCGGTCTGGGTCGAGGGCCAGGTGGTCCAGCTGAACCGGCCCGCGGGATCGAACACCGACTTCCTCACCCTGCGCGACAAGCTCGCCGACGTCTCGGTCCAGCTGACCTGCCCGCGCGGGGTCGTCGACTCGCTGCCCACGCCACTGGTGAACGGCGCCCAGGTGGTCGCGCACGCCAAGCCCAGCGTCTACCCCAACCGCGGCTCGCTCTCCCTGCAGGTGCGCGAGCTGCGCCTGGTCGGCGAGGGCGAGCTGCTCGCCCGGCTCGAGCGCCGACGCCAGCTGCTCGCCGCCGAGGGCCTCTTCGCCCTCGACCTCAAGCGCCCGCTGCCGTTCCTGCCCCAGCGCATCGGCCTGGTCACCGCGAAGGACTCCGCGGCGGAGAAGGACGTTGTGGAGAACGCGCGCCGCCGCTGGCCCGGGGTCACCTTCGAGGTCCGGTACGCCGCGATGCAGGGCGTGAACGCCGCCGAGCAGGTCATCGCCGCACTCGGCGCGCTGGACCGCGACGCGGCCGTGGACGTGATCGTGATCGCCCGCGGCGGCGGCTCCCTGGAGGACCTGCTCCCGTTCTCCGACGAGGCGCTCGTGCGCGCCGTGCACGCCGCCAGCACACCGGTCGTCTCGGCGATCGGCCACGAACCCGACTCCCCGCTGCTCGACCTGGTCGCCGACCTGCGCGCCTCGACCCCCACCGATGCTGCCAAGCGGATCGTGCCCGACGTGGCCGAGGAGACCGCCCGGGTGCACCAGGCCCGCGACCGGCTGCGCCGTAGCGTCTCCTCCCTCGTGGCCCGCGAGCAGCAGCACCTCGACAGCCTGCGCAGCCGCCCCAGCATGGCCGACCCGCGCAACGACCTGGTCGGGCGCGGCGAGGAGGTGCTCGCACTGCGCAGCCGCGGACGCCGGGTGCTGGGCCACGTGCTCGACCGGGCGGCCGACGACCTCGACCACAGCCTGGCGCGGGTCCGCGCGCTCTCCCCGCTGGCCACCCTGCGCCGCGGGTACGCGGTGCTCTCGGACGCCGAGGGCGAGCTGTTCTCCAGCGTCAACGACATCGCGACCGGCTCACCGGTCACCATCCGTGTCGCCGACGGCCGCATCAGTGCGGAGGTCACCGGCGTGGACGCCATTCCCCTCCCCACCAGCCCCCTGCCCACCAGCCCCCTGCCGACGACCGAGGACGACGACCGATGAGCGAGAAGACCGCAGCCCCCGACCCGGAGCGGCTCAGCTACGAGGACGCCCGCGAGCAGCTCATCGAGGTCGTCCGCACCCTCGAGCAGGGCGGCACCACCCTGGCCGAGTCGCTCTCGCTGTGGGAGCGCGGCGAGGAGCTCGCGAAGATCTGCCAGGACGCCCTGGACGGCGCCCGCAAGCGGCTCGACGCCGCTCTCGACGCGGAGCAGGACCAGGACTAGGACCAGGACTAGCCGGCGAGCTTGATCTTCCCGGACTTCAGGCTGGCCACGAAGGTGGCGACCTCGGCCTTCGGCACGTCGTGCGCGACCACGACCACGGAGTCGACCGTGAATTGCCCCTGCTTGAGCGTCCTGGTCAGCGCGTAGTCGCCGCCCGAGTCGCTCCAGCTCTGCCAAGCCTGGCCGCCGATGGTGACCTCGGCTCCCTGGGTCGCGTTCTTGTCGACGTACTGCCCGACCAGGTCGGAGACGGCGACGCGGCCCTCGTCGATCCCGACGTAGCGGCCCTTGTCGGTCAGCGTGCCGAGGTGCCAGTGCGGGTCACCGCCGGGCAGGTACTCCACCGAGCGGGCCTTCCAGCCGGCCGGCAGCGCGTCCGGGGCGTAGATCAGCAGCGCGGCATCGGTCCGGGCCGCGCGGACCAGCGGGGTCCATTCGACGTTCGCGATCGGCTGGGCCGAGTCGTCCGGCTTGCCGATCAGGTACCAGCCCCCGGCCACGACGACCGCGACCAGCATCGCCCCGGCCATCCCGGCGTACGTGCGCTGGGACGACGGGCTCGCGGGCTGGCTCATGGGCTGACTCTCATGGACTGATTGTGCCAACCGGCCGCCGACTACCCTCACCCGGTGGTCGCTGACGTGGTTCCGCTGCTCGCCCTGGTGGCGCTCCTCGTCGTCGCCTACCGGCACCCGCCGGAGTGGCTCGAGGCCCTGGCCGCCGTGCTCGCGGCCGGCGCGGTCCTGCTCACCGGTGCCGTCGGGCACGCCGACCTGACCGCGGAGCGGCACCACCTGGTGCCCGTCGTGCTGTTCCTGGTGGCGATCCTGGTGGTCGCCGAGTGCTGCCGGGCGGCCGGCCTGTTCACCGCGATCGGGACCCGCCTGGCGGGTGCCGGCAGTGCGGGCCGCGTCTTCGCCCTCGCCTTCGCCGTCGCCGCGGTGACCACGGTCGCGCTCAGCCTGGACGCGACCGTCGTGCTGGTCACCCCGGTGGTGCTCGCAGCCGCCCGGGCGCAGCGGCTCGAGGACCGCCCGTACCTGCTGGTCTGCGTCCGCCTGGCCAACGTCGCCTCGCTGCTGCTTCCGGTCTCCAACCTGACCAACCTGCTCGCGCTGCCCGCCCTGGACCTCTCCGTCGCGCGCTTCGCGCTGCTGATGGCACCGGTCTGGGTCCTGGTCCTGGTCCTCGAGTACGCCGCCCACCGCGTGCGCTTCGCCGGCGTCCTGCACGCGCCGACCAGCACCGAGGGCCTCGAGGTGCAGCCGGTCCCGCGGGTCCCCCTGCTCGTGGTCGCCCTGATGCTGGCCGCCTTCGCCGTACTGCGCTCGGTCGACCCCGCCTGGATCGCTGGCGCGGCCGCCCTGGTCCTCGTGGTCCGCGGCTTGCGGCGCGGCGAGCTGGGGATCCCCGCGCTGGCCCGCAGCGCGCACCTGTCCTTCGCGCTCTTCGTCCTCGGGCTCGGCCTGGTCGTCGCGGCCCTGGGCAACGGCGCTGCCGGGGACCGCCTCGCCGACCTGGTCCCGCAGGGCAACGGCCTGCCGGACCTCCTCGCGGTCGCGTTCCTGGGCGCCGCACTGTCCAACGTGGTCAACAACCTCCCCGCCACGCTGCTCCTGGTGCCGCTGGTCGCTCCGCTGGGCACCGTCCCCGTGCTCGCGACGCTGATCGGGATCAACCTCGGTTCCTCGATGACCTGGACGGGGTCGCTGGCGAACCTGCTGTGGCGCCGTACGGTGCTGCGCTCCGGCGCGCAGGTGAGCAGCCGGGACTTCCACGTCCTGGGCTGGACCGTCACACCGGTCTCGATCGCGGCCGGCGTCGTCGTGCTGCACGTGTGGTCCGGCCTGGTCTGAGCAGCCGTGTGAGACTGGCCCGGTGACGACGTACCGGATCGCCGAGGTGGCCGAGCTGCTCGGCGTCAGCGACGACACCGTGCGCCGCTGGATCGACCAGGGCCGGCTCACCGCCGCGACCGGCGGCGGGCGCACCGTCGTACCGGGCGAGGAGGTCGCCGCACTGGCCGAGCAGCTCGCCGACGACCCGGACCACGCGGGCCTGCGAGCCTCCTCGGCGCGCAACCGGCTGCCGGGCATCGTCATCTCGGTGCGCAAGGACACCGTGATGGCCCAGGTCGAGATGCTCTGCGGCGGTCAGCGGATCGTCTCGCTGATGTCCTCCGACGCGGCCTCCGAGCTCGGTCTGGAGCGCGGGACCCGGGCGATCGCCTCGATCAAGTCCACCAACGTCGTGGTCGAGCGGCCCTGATCACGCTCAGCCGATAACATCGGCCCCATGCCGGAATCCCACCTCCCCGAACCGCTCGCCGTCGCGCCCAGCTCGCCGGACCGCAACCTGGCCCTGGAGCTGGTCCGGGTGACCGAGGCGGCCGCCATGGCCGCCGGGCGCTGGGTCGGCAAGGGCGACAAGAACGGCGCCGACGGCGTCGCGGTCAACGCCATGCGCACCCTGATCTCGACCGTCGGCATGCGCGGCACCGTCGTGATCGGCGAGGGCGAGAAGGACAACGCCCCGATGCTCTACAACGGCGAGGAGGTCGGCGACGGTGACGGTCCCGAGTGCGACGTCGCCGTCGACCCCATCGACGGCACCACGCTGACCGCCAAGGGCATGGCCAACGCCGTCTCGGTGCTCGCGGTCTCCCCGCGCGGCTCGATGTACGACCCGAGCGCGGTGTTCTACATGGAGAAGCTCGTCACCGGCCCCGAGGCAGCCGACGTGGTGGACATCCGCTACCCCGTCGCCGAGAACATCCACCAGGTCGCCAAGGCCAAGGGCGGCAAGCCCGAGGACGTGACCG
>JBJMIO010000239.1:0-8375 GCA_045806765.1 Marmoricola sp. | reverse complement strand
GACGGGGCGCTCGACCGGCAAGCCGTACCCGAAGAAGGACGGCGACGCCCGGGGCGCAGCGCGTCCCTACAGCCGTGACCGGCGCGATGACCGGCGCGACGACCGCCGTCCCCGGACCGACGCCGAGCGGACCGCGGACCAGCAGAAGTACGACGGGCCGGAGATCGCCGAGTGGATCACGGGCAAGGAGCTCGACCGCTCCGTTGCCGACCAGCTCAAGTCGTTGCCCGAGAAGCTGATGGTCCGCGTCGCCCGCCACCTGGTCGCCGCCGGCGAGCTGCTCGAGTCCGAGCCGAAGGTCGCCTACCAGCACACGCTCGCCGCGCGGGCGCGTGCAGGCCGCCTGGCCGTCGTGCGCGAAGCCGTCGGCGAGGCGGCGTACGCGGCCGGTGAGTACAGCGAGGCCCTCGCCGAGCTGCGCTCGGCCAAGCGGATGAACGGTGCGCACGACTACGTCGCGATCATGGCCGACTGCGAGCGTGCCCTGGGGCGCCCGGACCGCGCCCTGACGCTGCTCAAGAACACCCCGCGCGACAAGTTCGCCCCGCCGCTGCTGGCCGAGGTGCTCATCGTGGAGGCCGGAGCCCGTCGTGACCGCGGTGAGCTCGACGCGGCGCTGCGCACGCTGGAGAACGGCCCGCTGAACGCGCGTTCCCGCGCGCCGTGGGTCGCGCGCCTGCGCTACACCTACGCCGAGACCCTGCTCGCCGCCGGCCGCAAGGAGGACGCCCTGGAGTGGTTCCACCGCACGGAGGCGGTCGACGTCGAGGAGATCACCGACGCCGGGGCGCGAGCCCTGGAGCTCGAGCGCAGTTGAGCCACGAGCCGGCACTGAGCGCGGCCTACGACCTTGCCGTGCTCGACCTCGACGGGGTCGTCTACATCGGCGCGCACGCCGTACCCGGTGCGATCGAGGCGCTGGCTGCCGCGCAGGAGGCCGGGATGCACCTGGCGTTCGTGACCAACAACGCGTCCCGCTCGCCGGCGGCCGTGGCAGCCCACCTGGGCGAGATCGGCATCGAGACCGGGCCTGAGGACGTGGTCACGAGTGCGCAGGCCGCTGCCGGCGTGCTCGCGGGCGAGATCCCGGCGGGGTCCGCGGTCTTCGTGATCGGCGGTCCCGGTCTCCACGACGCGTTGCGCGAGCGCGGGCTGGTGCCGGTGACCTCTCTCGATGAGCGTCCGGTCGCGGTGGTCCAGGGGTACGGCCCGGACATGCCCTGGCGACAGGTCATCGACGGGGCGCTGCTGGTCCGCGACGGTCTCCCGTGGGTCGCCTCGAACACCGACCTCACCGTCCCGACCGAGCACGGCCCGGGCCCCGGCAACGGCACCCTGGTCCGCCTGGTCGCCGAGTACGCCGGTCGCGAGCCCGTGGTGGCGGGCAAGCCGCAACCGCCGCTGTTCCGCGAGACCCTCGCGCGGGTCGGGGGCCGGTCCCCGCTGGTGGTCGGAGACCGGATCGACACCGACATCGAGGGCGCCCGCAACGTCGGCTGGGACAGCTTGCTGGTGATGACGGGCGTGACGACGCTGGCCGACCTCGCTGCGGTCGCGCCGGACGTGCGGCCGACGTACGTGGCAGCGGACCTGAGCCGGCTCGCGCAGCCGAAGGCTCCACGGTCGGCGTGGAGTGCCGAGGTGACGGACGGCGCGCTCAGGATCACGGGTTCAGGAGACCTGCACGGGTGGTGGCACGCCGTGGCGACCGCGCTGTGGGCCCACCTCGACGACACCGGGCAGCCCGCGTCCGTCGAGGGTGTCGATCCCGGTAGCGTGACCTCATGACCGAAGGGGTGCCCGAGGAGACGGGTCACGAGACGGACCACGAGACGGGCCACGAGGAAGCGGCCGACGAGACGCGCGAGGACGAGCTGCTCCGCGACGACCTCGACGACCTCGCTCGTGAGCAGGTCGCCGAGCAGGGCTCCATCGTGCAGACAGGTCACCCCGCGGTCGACGAGGTGCTGCGATCCCTCGACGCGCTCGACAACGAGCCCGTCGACGCGCACGTCGCCGTCTTCGAGCAGGCCCACGAGCAGCTCCGGCGTACCCTGTCCGGCGCCGGCGACGACCAGGACTGATCACCGATGGGCGCATCGCCCCGGCGCCTGCGGCTCGACGCCGAACTCGTGCGTCGCGGGCTGGCGCGCTCGCGCGACCACGCCGCCGAGCTGATCGGCGAGGGCCGGGTCACCGTCGGCGGTCAGCGGGCGACCAAGCCCGCGACCGGCGTGAGCGTCGACGCCGACCTCGTCGTACGGGCGGACCCGGACCGCCCGGACTACGTCAGCCGCGGCGGGCACAAGCTCGCGGGCGCGCTGGCGGCCTTCGCCGCTGACGGGCTCCAGGTCTCCGGACGGCGGTGCCTGGACGCCGGCGCCTCGACGGGCGGCTTCACCGACGTGCTGCTGCGTGCGGGCGCCTCCGAGGTGGTCGCCGTCGACGTCGGGTACGGCCAGCTGGCCTGGGCGCTGCAGTCAGACCCGCGCGTCCACGTGCACGACCGGACCAACATCCGCGAGCTGACCCCCGAGCTGATCGGCGGACCCGTGGACCTGGTGGTCGGTGACCTCTCGTTCATCTCGCTCCGCCTCGTGCTCGAGGCCCTGCTCGGGGTGACCCGCCCGGACGGGGACCTGGCGCTGATGGTGAAGCCGCAGTTCGAGGTCGGCAAGGAGCGCCTCGGCAAGGGCGGGGTGGTCCGTGACCCGGCCCACCGCGCCGAGGCTGTCCAGCAGGTCGCCGATGCCGCGGCAGCCCGTGGTTGGGGCGCGGTCGGCGTCGCGGTGAGCCCGCTGCCCGGTCCGTCGGGCAACGTGGAGTTCTTCCTCTGGCTGCGCCAGGGCCCCCCAGGCGTCACCGCGGACGACATCGCCGCCGAGGTGAGCCGATCCAGCGCGCTGGGGGAGCCTGGTGAGAGGCTGGACCCGTGAGCGACGAGACCAGCCCCACCGACGGCGTGCGCCGGATCCTGCTGCTCGCGCACACGGGCCGTGACGAGGCGCTGGTGGTCGCCCGCAAGGTGATCGCCGCGCTGGCCGCCCACGGAGTCCTCGTCCGGGTGCTGGCCGAGGAGGCCGCCGAGCTCGGCCTGTCGGCCGACGACCGCGTCGAGCTGGTCGCCGAGGCGGAGGCGGCCACCGGCTGCGAGCTCGCGGTCGTCATCGGCGGCGACGGCACCATCCTGCGTGCCGCCGAGCTGACCCACGACGCCGGGACACCCGTGCTCGGGGTCAACCTGGGCCACGTCGGCTTCCTGGCCGAGGCCGAGAGCGAGGACGTCGAGGCCACCATCGAGGCCATCGTCGAGCGCCGCTACACCGCCGAGGAGCGCCTGACCATCGACGTCGCGGTCTACCAGGGCAAGGAGCTCGTCGCCTCGACCTGGGCGCTGAACGAGGCCAGTGTCGAGAAGGCCGCCCGCCAGCGCATGCTCGAGGTCGTCGTCGAGGTCGACGGGCGCCCGCTGAGCCGCTGGGGCTGCGACGGCGTGGTCTGCGCGACGCCGACGGGCTCGACGGCGTACAACTTCTCCGCCGGTGGCCCGGTCGTCTGGCCCGGCGTGGAGGCCCTGCTGATGGTGCCGATCAGCGCGCACGCGCTCTTCGCGCGGCCGATGGTCGTGGCGCCCGACTCGGTGCTCGCCGTCGAGGTCCTGGCGCGCACCCAGGGCGCCGGGGTCCTGTGGTGCGACGGACGGCGCACCGTCGACCTGCCGCCCGGCGCACGCATCGAGGTACGCCGCGGCACCAAGCCGGTGCGCCTGGTCCGGTTGCACCAGGCGCCGTTCACCGACCGGCTGGTCGCCAAGTTCGACCTTCCCGTCGAGGGCTGGCGCGGCGCCTCGGAGCGGCGGCGCAAGAAGACCAGCGAGAGCCAGGAGGACCCCGGGTGATCGAGGAGATCCGGATCGCCTCGCTGGGTGTCATCGACGAGTCGGTCCTCGAGCTGGGACCCGGCCTCAACGTGGTCACCGGCGAGACCGGAGCCGGCAAGACGATGCTGGTCACCGCTCTGGGGCTGCTGCTCGGCGCCCGCGCCGACGCCGGCGCGGTGCGCACCGGGGCGAAGGCAGCCCGCGTCGAGGGACTGGTGCGGGTCGGCGACGGCCCGGTCGCCGACGCCGTCGACGAGCTCGGGGGAGAGGTCGAGGAGGGCAGCGTGGTCGTGGCCCGGCAGCTCTCCGCGGAAGGACGCTCGCGTGCCTTTCTGGGCGGTGCCTCGGTCCCGGTCTCCGCGCTGCAAGGTCTCGCGGCGCACCTGGTGGCCGTGCACGGGCAGTCCGACCAGCACCGGCTGCTGCAGGCCGAGGCGCAGCGCGCCGCGGTCGACGGGTATGCCGGGGCGGCCGTGCACGAGCTCAAGGCCGGCTACCGGACGGCGTACAACGCGCTCAAGGCGGTCGAGGACGAGCTCGCCGAGGTCGTGGGCGCTGCCCGGGAACGGGCCCGCGAGGCCGACGTCCTGCGTCTGGGACTCTCCGAGATAGAGGCCGTCGAACCGCTGCCGGGCGAGGACAGCGCCCTGGCGACCGAGGAGTCACGCCTCGGTTTCGCCGACACCCTGCGCACCGCGGCCGAGACGGCGCGCGAGGCGCTCTCCTCCGACGCCGAGCAACCCGACGCCCTGGGGGCGGTCGCACTCGCGCGCCGGGCGCTGGAGTCGGTGCGCGAGCACGACGAGGAAGCCGGCCGGCTGGCCGACCGCGTCGCAGAGCTGAGCTACCTGCTCTCCGACGTCGCCGCCGACGTCGCCTCCTACGCAGCCGGCCTGGAGACTGACCCGGCGCGCCTCTCGGTCGTCTCGGAGCGCCGGGCTGCCCTGACCGCGCTGACCCGCAAGTACGGCGAGACGATCGACGAGGTGCTCGCCTGGTCGGCCGCCGCGGCCCAGCGCCTGCTGGCCCTGGACGGCTCGGAGGAGCGCGCGGAGGAGCTGCGCGCCGAGAGGACCCGGTTGCGCTCCGAGCTCGGCACTCTTGCCGCCGGGCTCTCGGCGGCGCGCGCCGGCGCGGCGACAGCGCTGTCCGCGGCGGTCAGCGAGGAGCTGACCGCCCTGGCGATGCCGCACGCCCGGGTGGACATCCGCGTCGGGCGCACCGCCGACCCCGACGGCCTGGTCGTCGAGGACGGCACCTGGCGGTTCGGCTCTTCGGGCATCGACCAGGTCGAGATCCTGCTGGCCGCCAACACCGGCTCCGAGCCGCGACCGCTGGGCAAAGGTGCCTCGGGAGGTGAGCTCTCCCGGGTGATGCTCGCGATCGAGGTCGTCCTGGCCGGGACCAGCCCCGTGCCGACGTTCGTCTTCGACGAGGTCGACGCCGGCGTGGGTGGGAAGGCGGCCGTGGAGATCGGCCGACGGCTCGCCGCCCTGGCCTCCTCGGCCCAGGTGCTGGTGGTGACCCACCTGCCGCAGGTGGCCGCGTTCGCCGATCGCCACGTCGTGGTGGCCAAGTCCAGCGACGGTCGCGTGACGACCTCGGGACTCACGGTGCTCGACGAGGAGGGACGGGTGCGCGAGCTCTCCCGGATGCTCGCCGGCCTGGAGGAGTCCGAGACGGCGATGGCCCACGCCCAGGAGCTCCTCGACCTCGCGCAGCAGGCGCGCTCTGCCCGCGCCTGACAAGCCCGCGCATGACAGGCCGTGTATGACAGGCCGTGCATGACAGGCCGTGCGCGGCCGGGTCCGACATGTCCGACCTGCGTAGTGCGACCATGAAAGGGTCATGAACTTCCCCCACCGACGCCCGAAGCACGACACCCTCCCCGGACAGGTCGCCACGGTCAGGTTCAACCGGAACCTTGCAGCGCTGCTGCCCAAGATCGGACCCGGGGACCTGGTCGTCACCGACCAGCTCGACCTCGATGCCGAGACCGCGCGGAGCCTGGCCGCCCGGCGCCCGTTCGCCGTCCTGAACGCCGCCTCGTTCATCTCCGGCCGCTTCGCCAACCTCGGCCCGGCCGTCCTCGCCGATGCCGGCGTCCGCCTGCTCGAGGGCCGGCGCGAGCAGGTCCTGGCGCTGCGCGACGGCCAGGAGCTGCGTCTGCACGAAGGGACCCTGTACGACGGCGCAGTGGTGGTCCTGGACGTCGAGGAGCTCTCGCGCGACCAGGTCAGCGACCGGATGGACAGCGCCCGGTCCGGGATGGCGGTCCAGCTGACCAGCTTCGCCCACGGCGCCAGCGAGCTGCTCAACCGCGAGGAGGACCTGCTCCTGCACGGCACGGGACTGCCCGAGCTGCGCACCGGTCTGCGCGACCGCGTCGTCGTGGTCGTCGGGCCGTCGACCCGGCCGCGCGAGCTGAAGCGGCTGCGCGGGTTCCTGCGCGCGACCCGGCCCGTGGTCATCGGTGTGGACGCGGGCCTCGACGTGCTCGCCGCGCGCCGGGTGCGCGCCGACGTCGCTGTGCTCAGCGCCGCCTCGACCGCCTCGGACGCTGCCGTGCGACGCTGCCGGGAGGTCGTCCTGTGCGAACCCGGCCGGACGGTCTCCAGCCAGGTCGAGAAGCTCCGGCTGCCGCTGAGCGAGGTCGTCACGCGGATCGCCCCGGTCGACGTCGCACTCCTGCTCGCCCGTACCGGCCGGGCGCGGCTGGTGGTCCCGGTCGGGACGCCGGGCACCCTGGAGGAGCTCATCGACCGCGACCGCAGCGACCAGGCCAGCAACGTGCTCACGCGGATGCGCCTCGGCGCTGCGGTCGTCGACGGCTCCTCGGTCCCGCGGCTCCTCGCGGCCCGGCGGCGCCCGTGGCGGGTGGTGGCCGGGGTGCTCGTGCTGGCTGCCGCGATCGGCGCGCTGGTCCTGACCCCGACCGGCCACCGCTGGCGCGACGACCTCGGCAACCACCTGCCCTCGAGCTGGGGACTCTCCAGCGGCCTGAGCAAGGAGAAGGCCACCGTGGCCGCGCGGGACCGCCGGATCCGGCAGCTCGAGGCGGAGGCGAAGCGGAGCTCCGGCTACCTGGCCGGTACCGCGAACGCGGTGGTGCGCGGCACCCTGGCCGGACGCACGGTCTCGCTGATCGGCCTGCCCGGCGCGGACCCGGCGACGCTGGTGGCGTTGCGCGGCCTGCTCACCGCGGCCGGCGCGCAGGTGGGCGCCCAGGTCGCCGTGCTTCCCGCCACGACCTCGTCCGCGCAGGACGGGCTGGTCGACGCGCTGACCAGCCAGATGGTCACCCAGACCCCCGGCCTCGTCGTACCGGCGGGCGCTGACGGCTACCAGCGCCTCGGCGCCCTGCTCTCTCGTGCGGCGGCGGTGCCGCCCTCCGCGCACGTCCCGCGGGCGCCGTACGACACTGCCGCCGTCGCGATCGGCTCGGGACTGCGGACCGCCGGCCTGGTGAGCAGCACGATCACCTGGCGCGGCGCGCTGACCCTGCTGGTGACCGGGACGCACGGCCAGGACGATGCCGATCTGGCACGGCTGGCGGCGGCGTACGGCGCCCAGGTGCCGACGGTGGTGGCCGGACCCGCGTCCGGCCCGCTGAGTGCGCTGCGTGCCAGCGCCAGCAAGGTGTTCAGCACGGTCGACGGGATCGAGGCGACCGACGGGCGGGTGGCTGCCGTGCTCGCCCTCGCAGTCCGCGCCCAGGGCAGGACGGGCGCGTGGGGACCGGCCGGCCACGACGGGCCTGTTCCGTCGACTTCGTGAGACGTGCGCGTGTGTGGCAGGCAGCGACGGAAATCCTTGCTAGGGTTGAATCCCGTGGACATGACGGAGATCTGACCGTCACGGCCGCATTCCTGCGAGGACAACCACGGGAGTCACCTTGGCACCGAGCCAGCCGACCAAGCACGTATTCGTCACCGGCGGAGTCGCCTCGTCGCTCGGCAAGGGCCTGACCGCCTCCAGCCTCGGCAGCCTGCTGAAGTCGCGCGGCATGCGGGTGACGATGCAGAAGCTCGACCCGTACCTCAACGTCGACCCCGGCACCATGAACCCGTTCCAGCACGGCGAGGTCTTCGTGACCAACGACGGAGCCGAGACCGACCTGGACGTGGGCCACTACGAGCGGTTCCTGGACACCGACCTGAACCAGATCGCGAACGTCACCACGGGCCAGGTGTACTCGCAGGTCATCGCCAAGGAGCGCCGCGGGGACTACCTCGGCGAGACCGTCCAGGTGATCCCGCACATCACCAACGAGATCAAGGACCGGATCCGGGCGATGGGCGGCGAGGACGTCGACGTCGTGATCACCGAGATCGGCGGCACCGTCGGCGACATCGAGTCGCTGCCCTTCCTGGAGGCCGCGCGCCAGGTCCGGCACGACGTCGGCCGGGAGAACGTCTTCTTCCTGCACGTCTCGCTGGTGCCCTACATCGGGCCCAGCGGTGAGCTGAAGACCAAGCCCACCCAGCACTCGGTT
>JBJMIO010000238.1:0-16225 GCA_045806765.1 Marmoricola sp. | reverse complement strand
GAGCCCGAGCTCGCGCGGCGCCTGGCCGACACCCAGGGCGCGATCATCATGAAGCTGGGCCGCACGTTCCCCAAGGTCCGCTCCGCGCTCGCGCAGGCCGGGCGGCTCGAGCACGCGATGTACGTCGAGCGTGCCTCGATGCCCGAGCAGCGCTGGCTCCCGGTCGCCGAGGTCGACGCGGAGACGGTGCCGTACTTCTCGTTGATCGTCGTGCCCGGTGACTCGGTCGCCGCGGTGCCCGGCGGGCGGCGGGGACCGTCACCGGTCGTCAAGGGTGCTCACGTGTCGGGGGACCGAGCCGCCGAGCTGCTCGTCGTCGGCCTCGGTCCGGGGCCCGAGGACTGGCTGACCCCCGAGGTCACCGCCGCGCTCGCCGAGGTCGAGCACGTCGTCGGCTACGCGCCGTACGTCGACCGGGTGCCGCAGCGCGCCGGCCTGACCCGGCACGCCTCGGGCAACACCGTCGAGGTCGACCGCGCCCGCTCCGCCCTCGATCTGGCGCTGGCCGGCGAGCGCGTCGCGGTGATCTCGGGCGGCGACGCCGGGGTCTTCGGGATGGCGGCCGCGGTCTTCGAGGCGGCCGAGGACCCGGCTTACGCCTCCGTGCCGATCCGGGTCCTCCCCGGCATCAGCGCCGTACAGGCGGTGGCAGCGCGCGCGGGCGCGCCCATCGGCGGCGACTTCGCCGTCCTCAGCCTCTCCGACCGGCTCAAGCCGTGGCCGGTGATCGAGCGGCGTCTGCGCGCGATCGCCGAGGCCGACCTGGTGCTCGCGATCTACAACCCGGCGTCGCGCTCGCGCACCACCCAGGTCGCCGAGGCCCAGAAGCTGCTGCTCGAGGTGCGCTCCGCCGACACCCCGGTCGTCGTCGGCCGCGATGTCGGACGGGCCGAGGAGTCCCTGACCCTCACCACCCTGGCCGGGCTCGAGGCCGGCACGATCGACATGAAGTGCCTGCTCATCATCGGCGCGAGCAGCACCCGCACCACTGCTTCCGGCCGCGTCTGGACCCCCCGCTCGGTCGACTAGGGCCTTCCAACCCGTTGACCGGGGCCTTCCGACCCCTCGAGTGGGGCCTTCTGACCACCACCCGATCGCCGGCCCCGGCCGCCCGCCCTAGCCCAACGATTTCGTGGACCGGTCCCGGTCGGTGCCGTAGAGGTAGGACTCGGTGACCTTCGCGGGGTCGAGGACGGGGCCGAGGATGATCACCGCGGCCTGGCGCAGACCGGCCTCCTCGACCTGGTCGGCGATCGTCGCGAGGGTCCCGCGCAGGACGAGCTGCTCGGGCTGGCTGGCACGGTGCACCACGGCGACCGGGCAGTCCGTGCCGTAGTCGGCGACCAGCGAGTCGGCGAGCTCGCGGGTGCGGGTGATGGCGAGGTGGAGCACCAGGGTCGCTCCGGTCGCCGCGAACGCCGCAAGCGACTCGCCCTCGGGCATCGCGGTCGAGCGCGCCTGCGCCCGGGTCAGCACCACCGACTGCGCGAGCAGCGGCACGGTCAGCTCGCGCCCGAGCAGCGCAGCGGCCGCGGCGTACGCCGGCACGCCCGGCGTGACGTCCCACGGCACGTCCGCCGCGTCGAGCCGGACGGTCTGCTCGGCCAGCGCGGAGTACAGCGACGGGTCCCCCGAGCAGAGCCGGACCACCTCGTGGCCGGCCACGTGCGCGGTGACGAGCTCGGCGGTGATCTGGTCGAGGGTCAGGTCCTGGGTGTCCACGAGCCGTACGTCGGCACGGCAGTGCGCGAGCACCTCGCTGTCGAGGTAGGTACCGGCGTACACGACGACGTCGGCCTGCTCGAGCAGCGCGGCCGCCCGCAGGGTGATCAGGTCGGCCGCCCCTGGGCCACCGCCCACGAAGTGCACGGTCACGAGTCCGCCTCCTTGGTCCACGACCACTGCGTGATGGCCCGGCTCGGTGTCCAACTGGTGAAGCCTCCGAGAGCGCCGGCGGTCTCGACGTGGAGCCGGCTGAGCTCGCCGCCGAGCCCGGCGTACCGCGCGACCAGCAGGGTCTCGGTCTGGTGGGTCACGCCGTGCACCACGAGCCGTCCGCCGGGACGCAGCGCCGTGGTGACCGCGTCCAGGACGCCTTCCCGGCTGGCTCCTCCGCCGATGAAGACGGCATCCGGTGCCGGAAGGTCTGCCAGCGCGGCGGGCGCGCTCCCGGTGACGACGCTGAGCCGCGGAACCCCGAGCGCGGCGGCGTTGCGCGCCACCCGAGCGGCGCGATCGGAGTCCGCCTCGATCGCGATCGCGCTCAGCGTCGGATGCGTGCGCAACCACTCGATGCCGACCGATCCTGCGCCGGCGCCGACGTCCCAGAGCAGCTGGCCGGGGGTGGGCGCGAGCCGTGCCAGCGCGGAGGCGCGGGCGTCGCGGCGGGTGAGCTGGCCGTCGTTCTCGAACGCCTCGTCGGGCAGTCCGCCAGCCCAGCCGAGCCCGGTCCCCACGCAGTCGACGGCGATGACGTTGAGGTCGGGCGCCGTGCCGCTCCAAGCTTCCGCGGTCGAGACGGTCCGGGTCTCCGTGGTCGCGCCGAGGTCACCGAGCACGGTCACCGTGCTCGCACCGAAGCCGGCCCCGGTCAGCAGCGCGCAGACGGCGGCGGGGGTCTCCGCGTGCGAGGACAGCACCAGCAACCGGTGACCCGGAGCCAGTGAGCGCAGCACCGCGGCCGGGTCCCGTCCCACCAGGGTGACGACCTCGGTCGTCTCGGCCGGCCAGCCCATCCGCGCCCGCGCGAGTGCGACCGACGAGACCGCCGGGACGACCCGGACGCGGTCGGCGCCGAGCAGCTCGACCAGCGTGCTGCCGACGCCGGAGACGAGCGGGTCCCCCGAGGCCAGCACGACGACGCGCCGGCCGGCACGGGCCTCGACGAACGCGGCGAGGTTCTCGCGCAGCGGCGTCGGCCACGGCTGGCGCTCCTGGCCGGGGACCTCGGGAAGCAGCCCGAGGTGCCTGGTCCCGCCGAGCACGACGTCAGCCTCGAGGACCTCCTGCTGAGCGTCCGGACCCAGGCTCGTCCAGCCGTCGGCGCCGATGCCGAGGACGGTGAGCGTGGAGGTCATGAGGCGAGACGATATCGTTGCGCCTCCAAGCACGAGGTGCCCCCGAGGCCGGCAGCGCGATCGCCGGGCGACGGGGAGAATCTGGGAAGCCGGTGAGACTCCGGCACAGGGCCCGCTGCGGTGACCGGAGCGTCGTACGACGACTCCGGAAGTCCGAAGACCGGCCTCGTGCGCCGTTGTAGTTCGATGGCACACGAGCGGGAGCCCCCATGCCACTGCAGTACCCCTTCAGCGCGATCGTCGGCACCGGATCCCCGGTCGGGACGGTCGACACGGTTCACGACGTCGACCGCGACACCGTCCTCCACCCGGCGCCCGACCTCGACCCGATGTCCCTCGCGCTCGTCCTCGCGACCGTCTCCCCCGACATCGGCGGCGTGCTGGTCCGCGGGGAGAAGGGCACCGCGAAGTCGACGATGGTGCGCGCGCTCGCCGGCGTGCTGCCACCGATCGACGTCATCGCCGGTGACCGCTTCTCCACCGACCCGGCCGATCCGGCGGCGACCTCACCTGACGGCCCGTTCGGCCCGGACGCGGCCGTCGAGACCAGGCCGGTGCGGCTGGTCGAGCTGCCCGTCGGCGCCACCGAGGACCGCGTCCTGGGGTCGCTGCACCTCGAGCGCGCCCTGTCCGACGGCAAGGCGGAGTACGAGCCCGGCCTCCTGGCCCGCGCCCACCGCGGCATCCTGTACGTCGACGAGGTGAACCTGCTGCACGACCACCTCGTCGACCTGCTGCTCGACGCTGCGGCGATGGGCCGCTCGACGGTCGAGCGCGACGGGATCTCGGTCGCGCACGCAGCGCGCTTCGTGCTCGTCGGCACGATGAACCCCGAGGAGGGTGAGCTGCGTCCGCAGCTGCTCGACCGCTTCGGCCTGACCGTCGAGGTGGCGGCACCGCGCGACCCGCACGTGCGCGTCGAGGTGGTCCGCAGGCGGATGGCCTACGACGCCGACCCGGCTGGCTTCGTCGCGTCGTACGCCGCCACGGAACGCGCGCTGACCGAGCGGATCGAGGCCGCCCGCGCGCGCGTGGGCGACGTCGTGCTCGACGACGCGGCGCTCCTGTTGATCGCCGAGCTGTGCGCGGCCTTCGACGTCGACGGGATGCGCGCCGACCTGGTCACAGCCCGCGCCGCCATCGCCCATGCCGCGTGGCACGGTCGCGGAGCGGTCACGCGCGAGGACATCCGGGCGGCAGCCCGGCTAGCGCTGCCGCACCGCCGGCGCCGCAACCCGTTCGACGCACCGGGCCTCGACGAGAACATGCTCGACCGGGTGCTCGGCGACAACGAGCCCGAGCCTCCCGACGGCGGCCCGGACGGTCCCGACGGCGGTCCCGACGGCGGTCCCGACGGCGGTCCCGGCGGATCGGACGCGCCCGGCGGAGCTCAGACCGGGAGCGAGGCGGGCGACGGCGGTCACCGCGACCCGACAGCAGCGACCCCCGACAGCGCGGACACGAGCAGCGAGGCCGACGCGAGCAGCGGAGCGCAGCCGGTCCCGACCGGCTCGACGCCCGGGGACGCGAACCAGGCGAACCCGGCGAGCCCGGCGAACCAGCCGGGCTCGACCGAACCCGAGGCGAGCCCGACCACGCCGCCGGTCCCGGCCGCCGCGCCCTTCCGCCCGCGCCTGGTCACGGTGCCCGGCGTCGGCTCCGGGGAGCAGGGACGGCGCAGTCGCGCGATCACGACCGGCGGCCACCGCATCGGCGCTCGACCGGCCGGCACCGCCGGCGGTTCGATCCACCTCGTCGAGACCATCCGCGCCGCGGCTCCCCACCAGGGCACCCGAGGGGCCCGCGGTCGCGTCGTGCTCCGCGGCGAGGACCTGCGGGTCGCCGTACGGGAGGGGCAGGAGTCGAACCTGATCCTGTTCTGCGTCGACGCGTCGGGCTCGATGTCCGCGCGCACCCGGATGCAGCAGGTGAAGACGGCCGTCCTCTCGTTGCTCCTCGACGCCTACCGCCGGCGCGACAAGGTCGGCCTGGTGACCTTCCGCGGTCACGAGGCGCGGTTGGCGCTCCCCCCGACGGGATCGGTCGAGATCGCCGCGGCCCGCCTCGACGAGCTGCCCGCAGGCGGTCGCACCCCCCTGGCCGAGGGCATCGCCACGGCGCTGGAGACCTTGCGGATCGAGCGGGTCCGCGACCCCCAGCGCCGCCCGCTGCTCGTGCTGCTCACCGACGGCCGCGCGACCTCGGGCCCCGATGCCCTCGCGCGGTCGCGCGCGCTCGCGCGGCAGGTGGCCGCGCTCGGGATCGCGACGCTGGTCATCGACTGCGAGACCGGTCGCTTCCGGATGGGCATGGCGCGCGAGCTCGCGGAGGAACTGCGCGCCGAGTACCTCCCCCTGGCCGAGGTCGACGCCCAGGCGCTCACCGACGCCGTGCGCACGCGCGTCACGCCGGCGCGACGTACTCCCGAGGGTGGGGCCGCCTGATGCCGCAGGGACAACCGAGCGTCGTTCCCGAGGACGGGCTGAGCACGCGGCAGCGACGCAACCGGCCGCTGCTCGCCGTCCACACCGGGGACGGCAAGGGCAAGTCCACGGCAGCGTTCGGGCTCGCGCTGCGGGGCTGGAACCAGGGCTGGGACATCGGGGTGTTCCAGTTCGTGAAGTCCGCGAAGTGGCGCCTCGGCGAGCAGTCGGTCTTCGAGCAGCTCGGCGAGCTGCACACGAGCACCGGGGTCGGCGGTCCGGTGGACTGGCAGAAGATGGGCTCGGGCTGGTCGTGGTCGAAGAAGGCCGGCAGCGAGGAGGACCACGCCGCGGCCGCGGCCGAGGGCTGGAGCGAGATCAAGCGCCGTCTGGCCGCCGAGACCCACGACCTGTACCTGCTCGACGAGTTCACCTACCCGATCGGCTGGGGCTGGATCGATCTCGACGACGTGCTCAGCACACTCACCGAGCGTCCGGGTCACCAGCACGTCGTGATCACCGGGCGTCGCGCCGACCCGCGGCTCGTCGAGGCGGCCGACCTGGTCACCGAGATGACCAAGATCAAGCACCCGATGGATGCCGGTCAGAAGGGCCAGAAGGGCATCGAGTGGTGAGGGCGTGGTGACGCTCCCGCGACTGGTCGTCGCCGCACCTGCCTCGGGGCACGGCAAGACGACCGTCGCGACCGGACTGATGGCGGCGCTGCGGCGCGCCGGGCACGTGGTCAGCGGTCACAAGGTCGGGCCCGACTACATCGACCCGGGCTACCACGCCCTCGCCACCGGCCGGCCCGGCCGCAACCTCGATCCCCACCTGGTCGGCGAGGAGCGCCTGGTCCCGCTCCTGCTCCACGGTGCCGCCGGCGCGGACCTCGCGATCGTCGAGGGCGTGATGGGCCTCTACGACGGCCAGCTCGGCACCGACGGCTTCGCCTCCACCGCGCACGTCGCCGCCGTGACCCGTACGCCGGTCCTGCTGGTCGTCGACATCTCGCACGCCTCGCGCTCGGTCGCGGCGACCGTGCACGGCATGCGCACGTTCTCCGAGGACGTCGACGTGGTCGGCGTGGTGCTCAACAAGGCCGGCTCGCTCCGGCACTCCGAGGAGGTCGAGCGCGCGCTGTCCGGCAGCGGCGTACCGGTCCTCGGGGTTCTGCAGCGTGACGACGGCGTCGCCGCACCCTCACGCCACCTCGGGCTGGTACCGGCCGCAGAGCGTGTCGACGCGGCCGCATCGCTGGACCGGCTCGCCGGCCAGGTCGCCGAGCACATCGATCTCGAGCAGGTCGTGCGTCTGGCCCGGAGCGCACCGGACCTCGACGGCCCGGCGTGGGAGCCGGCCGCGCAGGTGCGGGCCGGCGGCAGCCGGCCGGTGATCGCCGTCGCGGGCGGCCGCGCCTTCACCTTCGCCTACGCCGAGACCACCGAGCTGCTCCGCGCCGCCGGCTGCGAGCCGGTCGTCTTCGACCCGACCACCGACGAGTCGCTGCCACCGGGCACCCGGGGCCTCTACCTCGGCGGCGGATTCCCGGAGGTGCACGCCGCCGAGCTCAGCGGCAATGCGCGGCTGCGCGCCGGGCTGCGTGCCGCGATCGCGGCCGGGCTCCCCACGGTCGCCGAGTGCGCCGGCCTGCTCTACCTCTGCCGCCGCGTCGACGGCGCGCCGATGGTCGGCGCGATCGAGGCGGACGCGGCGATGGCGCCCCGGCTGACGCTGGCCTACCGGCACGCCACGACCACCACGCCGAACCTGCTGGCCCGCCCGGGCGAGGTCGTCACGGGCCACGAGTTCCACCGGACCCGCCTGCTCACCACCCCCGCTGACCCGGCGTGGCTGCTGCGCAGCACCCAGGCCCAGGACCAGCCCGACGGCATCGCGACCCCGACGCTCCACGCCACCTACCTGCACACCCACTGGGCCGGCCACCCGCAGCTCGCGCAGCGCTTCGCCGAGGCAGCCCGCGCCTCCCCGGTGTACGCCGACATGCAAATGTCGCGGACGGGTCGGGTGGGACTCCCTGCGGCACCACCGGCGACATTCGCATGTCCGACGACCCACGCCGACCCGCTGCGCCACCACGGCGACGCGGAAGCGGCCCCCGGACTGGTCGACCTCGCCGTCAACGTCTACGAGGGGCCGCGGCCGGAGTGGCTCGAGGACGCCCTCGCGGCCGCCGACATCGGCCGCTACCCCGATGCCGCGCCGGCCCGCGCAGCCCTCGCAACCCTGCACCAGCGCGCGGAGGCCGAGGTGCTCGCGACCGCGGGGGCTGCCGAGGCGTTCACGCTGGTCGCCCGGTTGCGGGCGTGGCGCCGCCCGGTCGTCGTGCACCCGCAGTTCACCGAGCCCGACGTCGCGCTCGCCGAGGCCGGCCACCGCGTGCACCGGGTGCTGCTGGGGCCCGAGGACGGATTCGTGCTCGACCCCGACCAGGTCCCGGCCGACGCCGACCTCGTCGTGATCGGCAACCCGACGAACCCCACCGGAGTCCGGCACCCGGCTGCCACGATCCTCCGACTGCTGGCCGCCGAGCGGTTGGTCGTGGTCGACGAGGCGTTCCTCGACGACGGCGCGGAGTCGCTCGCCGGGAGCAGCGTGCCGGGGCTCGTGGTCGTGCGCAGCCTGACCAAGCTCTGGTCGGTGCCGGGTGTCCGCGCCGGGTACCTGCTCGGCGAGCCCGAGGTCGTGCGCGCGCTGGCCCGACGGCAGACCCCTTGGTCGGTCTCGGCCGCCGCGGTCGCCGCACTGGTCGCGTGCAGCGGTCCGGACGCCGCGGTCGAGGCCAAGGCCCGCGACGCGGCCATCACCGAGCACCGCGCCCACCTGGTCGCCGGACTGACCCGGCTCGGCGTCGAGCACGTCTCCTCGAGTGCTCCGTTCGTCCTCGCGCGGCCCGGCGAGGGCGTGCACGCGGCGCTGCGCGACGCCGGTCTGGCGGTCCGCCGCGCCGACACCTTCCCCGGCCTCGACGGCGCGTGGGTGCGGATCGCGGTGCGTCCACCGGCCACGACCGAGGCGCTGCTCGAGGCCCTTGCCCGGGTGCTCGACGACGCCCCGCGGGACCGGTGAGGACCCGTCGATCAGGCGGCGTACGATCTGGTCCACCAGGTCCGAGGAAGCCGGTGGAACTCCGGCACAGTCGCGCTACTGTGACACCGCTGCGGCGGTGAAGTCAGACCCGAGGCGCCTGGTCGCTCCCCGAACACGGGGACGTCCACCCCACTGGCGACGCAACATCGCCGAAGGAGAGCCGTGATGGCCGACGTACTGACCCCTCCCTCCGCCCGGGCCCGCAGCGAGGCTGCCGATCGGCTCGCCGGGCTGGCCACTCCCGCAGGTGCCCTCGGGCGTCTCGGCGAGCTCGGCGTCTGGCTCGCCGCCGTCCAGGGCCAGTGCCCGCCCGAGGTGCCCCAGAACGTCCGTGCCGTCGTGTTCGCCGGTGACCACGGCGTCGCGCAGCACGGCGTCTCGGCCTACCCGGCCGCGGTCACGCCCGCGATGGTCCGCACCTTCGCTGCCGGTCGCGCAGGCGTCTCGGCGCTCGCCGCCGCTCACGGCGTGAGCGTCCGGGTGCTCGACGTCTCCGTCGACGACGACCTGGCGGGCATCGACCCGGCCGTCCAGCGCTTCAAGGTGCGCCGCGGCAGCGAACCCATCCACCTGCGCGACGCCCTGACCCGCGAGGAGGTCGAGCAGGCGCTGGCCGCGGGCGCGACCATCGCCGCCGAGGAGATCGCCGCCGGCGCGCAGCTGCTCATCAGCGGTGACATGGGCATCGGCAACACGACCCCGGCTACCGCGCTGATCGCTGAGAGCCTCGGTCTCCCGGCCGCCGAGCTCACCGGCCGCGGCACCGGCATCGACGACGACGCCCTGGTCGCCAAGGCGGAGCTCATCCAGCAGGCGCTCGACCGCGTGAAGACGCTGGACCTCGATCCGACCAGCACGCTGGCCGCGCTCGGCGGGGCCGACCTGGCCGCCTCGACCGGCTTCATGCTCGGTGCCGCACGGGCCGGCGTCCCGGTCCTGCTCGACGGCGTGATCGCGGTCGCGTGCGCGGTGATGGCCGACCGCATCGAGCCCGGTGCGGCGGCGTGGTTCGCCGCGGGCCACCGCTCGACCGAGCCGGCCCAGTCCCTGGCCCTGGACAAGCTCGGCCTCGAGCCGCTGCTCGACCTGGGCATGCGTCTGGGCGAGGGCAGCGGAGCCGTGGCGGCGGTCCCGGTCGTGCGTTCGGCCGCGGCCGTGCTCCGCGACGTCGCGCTGCTCGCCGACCTGGAGCTCTGAGCGGCCTGCGCGTCCTGGTCACCGGCGGGGTGCGGTCGGGCAAGTCCGCCCACGCCGAGGCCCTGATCGGCGACCGGCCGGGCGTCACCTACGTGGCGACCGGACCGGTCCCGGGTGCCGACGACGCGGAGTGGGCGGCGCGCGTGGCCCTGCACCGGGCGCGTCGTCCGGCGTCCTGGACCACGTGGGAGACCGCCGACCTCGGCACGCTCCCGGACGGACCGGTGCTCCTCGACTGCCTCGGTACCTGGCTGACCGCGCAGCTCGACACCCTCGGGTGGGACGAGGTCGCCGTGGTGGCGCGGATCGACGCGCTCGTCGCCGCGGTCGGGTCCTGCGCCGATCTGGTCGTGGTCACCAACGAGGTCGGTCTCGGCGTGGTCCCCGAGCACCGCTCGGGCCGGGTCTTCCGCGACCTGCTCGGCACCGTCAACCAACGTGTCGCCGCGGTCTGCGACGAGGTGCACCTGGTCGTCGCCGGCCGGGTCCTGGTGCTGTGAGGTCGCGGGCTGCCGGCCTGGTCCTCGGGTACCTCGCCGACCAGGCGTTCGGTGATCCGCGGCGGTTCCACCCGGTGGCCGGGTTCGGTCGCGTGGCCGGGTCGCTCGAACGGCGGGCGCACGCGGACAGCCGGGCCCGTGGCGCGGCGTACTGGGCGGTGCTGGTGGGCGGCACGACCGCGCTGGCGACCGTCCTCGAACACAGGACCAGAGGTACTCCGCTAGCGCACGCGCTGGTCACCGGCGCCGCGACGTGGACGGTGCTCGGCGCGCGATCGCTCGACCAGGAGGCCGCGCTCGTCGACGGCCTGCTCGCCGTCGACCTTCCCGCGGCACGTGAGCGCCTCCGCTTCCTGGTCGGGCGCTCGACGCAGGACCTCGACGAGGCCGAAGTGGTCCGGGCGGTCGTCGAGTCGGTCGCGGAGAACACCTCCGATGCGGTCGTCTCCTCCTTGGTCCTCGGTGCTGCGCTCGGCGTACCGGGGCTACTGGGTCACCGCGCGGTGAACACGCTCGACGCGATGGTCGGCCACCGCACCGCCCGGTACGAGCGGTTCGGCTGGGCCAGCGCGCGGCTCGACGACGTGGCGAACCTGCCGGGCTCGCGGCTCACTGCCACGCTCGCGACCCTCCTCGGCGAGGATCGTGCCGGCGCACGGGCGGCCTGGCGAGCGGACGCCGCGCAGCACCCGAGCCCCAACGCCGGTCCGGTCGAGGCGGCGTTCGCCGGCGCGCTCGGCATCACGCTCGGCGGTCGCAACGTGTACGACGGGCGCGTCGAGGACCGCCCGAGCATGGGATCGGGCCAGACACCGGTCGCCGCCGACATCAGGCGTGCACGCCGGCTCGCCCGTAGGGTCGACCTCGCGGCGCTGGCGGTCGCGGTCGCGATCGCGCTCAGGCCAGGCGGACGGCCACCTGGCCGTTGTCGTTGACCTTCGAAACCACCTTGTCCGAGCGCGACTCCACGAACGCGCGGAAGCTGGAGAACCCGAGCGACTTCTCCTTGAAACCCGGGTCCATCCGCTGCATCTGGCTCTTCACCCCACCGGCGTAGACCCAGTCGTCGTCGCTCTTCTCCAGCCCCACCCGGATCGCCCGGACCAGCAGGTTGGTGGCGGCCTCCTGCACCGGATCGGGGTTGGCACCGGCCGCCGCCTTGACCGCCTTCTTGGCAGCCGCCTTCTTCGTCGCGGTCCTGGTCGTCGCCTTCTTCGCCGGCGCGGGCGGTGGCGTCACCCCGGGCAGGTGGGCGTAGTCGATGAACTCGTTGCACGCCGATACGAGCGCGCGGCTGGTCGAGCCGGCGACGCCGATACCCACGACGTACCGGCCCAGCTGCTTGCAGCTCTGCGCCAGCGGCACGAAGTCGGAGTCACCGGCGACCAGCACCACGTGGGTGATGTCGGGGTGACGCATCAGGTCCTCGACCGCGTCGACGGCGAGCCGGATGTCGGCTCCGTTCTTGGTGCCCGAGGCGTTGAAGAGCTGGACCAGGTGCAGGGACCGATCGATGAGGTCGGTGCGGTAGGACGCGTTCGCGGGCACCGACCAGTCGGCGTAGGCCCGGCTGAGCGAGACGGTCCCGAAGGACGCGGCGTAGTCGATGATCGCGCCGATGTCGACCTGCGCGGCCGCGAGCTTCGCGTCGAGCGCATCGTCGGATCCGCTCGAGCGGACGTGCTGGCGCGGGTCGTCGGTGCGCCATGCCTGGTTGCCGTGCACGTCGTCGTAGCGCGAGATCACGACGTTGTCGAAGTCGATGTAGACGGCTACCCGGTCGCTCATGCTCGGAGCCTACGGGCCCCCGCTGCGACCCACGCCGCCGCAGCGCCCGCGTCGCCGACCGTCTCGACCCCGGCCGCAGCGGGGGCGCGCTGAACGATCACCACCGCGACACCGAGATCGGCGGCGGCCTGCATCTTCGGCCACGTCCAGGTCCCGCCCGAGTCCTTGGTGACCAGCACGTCGCAGCCGGCCAGCAGCTCCTTCTCCGCCTCGATCTCGTAGGGACCGCGGGAGAGCAGGACGCGCCAGGTCGGCGGCAGGTCGAGGTCGGGCTCGTCGACCACGCGCGCGGTGACGACGGCCTCGCGCAGCGGCCCGGTGAATGCGCCGAGCGACTGCCGTCCGACGGTGAGCAGCGGACGGGTCCCGAGCGTTGCGGTGACCCGGGCTGCCTCGTCGTGGTCGGCGACCCAGTGCCAGCCCGAGGCGTACGGCGCGGAGGACCACCCGGCGCGCTCGAGCCGCAGCAGCGGAACGCCGGTGCGCGCGCACACGGTGGCGGCGTTGGCGGAGATGCCGTTCGCGAAGGGATGGGTCGCATCGACCACGGCCGCGATCCCGGCCTCACCCAGGTAGGCCGCGAGGCCCTCGGCACCGCCGAACCCGCCGATCCTGACCTCACCGACCGGCAGGCGCGGACGGGCCACGCGCCCGGCGAGCGAGGACGTGAACGCCACCCCGGCCTCGGTCAGCAGCACCGCGAGCTCGCGCGCCTCAGCGGTGCCGCCGAGGACCAGCACGGTCATCGATCGGCTCCGGGCGGCAGCACCGGCAGCCCGGCGGGCGCTCCGCCGAGCGCGAGGTCGAGCAGCGCGTCGACGTCGAGGTGCTCGGTGACCAGATCGCCCAGCAGGTCGAGGCGGGCCTCGCGTCGCTCGGCGAACGACACCGTCGAGGGCACTCGCGTACGGCCGGTCGCGGCCGCCACCTCGGACAGCAACGCCTGCCGGAATCCGTCGCTCTCCAGGCTGCCGTGCCACATCGTGGCGAGCACTGCACCCTCGCGCACCCCGCCGGGGAACGACTCCCCGGCCTGGACGGCGAGACGGCCGTGGTGGATCTCGTAGCCGGAGACCGGCTGCCCGAGCCCGGTCCCGGACGGCGTGGTGAGCACCTTCTCGGCACCGAACGTGGTCGTGGCCGCGAGCAGGCCCAGGCCCTCCACGCTCGCACCGGCCTGCCCCTCGATGCCCTCGGGATCCACGATCCGCCGTCCGAGCATCTGGGCGCCACCGCAGATCCCGAGCACCGCGCGACCGGCCCGCGCGTGGGCGAGGAGGGCCTCCTCGATCCCCCGCGCACGCAGCCACTCCAGGTCGGCGATCGTCGCCCGGGTGCCGGGCAGCACCACCAGGTCGGCGCCGGCGAGCTCGCGCGGCGAGGAGGCGAAGGTGACGTCGAGGTCGGCCTCGAGGCCGAGCGCGTCGACGTCGGTGAAGTTGCTGATCCGGGGCAGCCGCACGACCGCGACCCGCAGGACGTCGTCGGGCCGGGCCTCGCCGGCGCGGCGCCCCTCGAGGTCCAGCGCGTCCTCGGAGTCCAGCCACAGGTCGGGGTGCCACGGGAGCACGCCGTACGTCGGGCGGCCGGTGAGCCGGGCCAGCTCCTCGATGCCGGGCCGCAGCAGGCCGAGGTCGCCGCGGAACTTGTTCGCCACGAACCCGGCGACCAGAGCCTGGTCCTCGGGTGCGAGCAGCGCGAGGGTGCCGAACAGCGCGGCGAAGAGGCCGCCGCGGTCGATGTCGCCGACCACCACGGTCGGCAGACCGGCGTGCCGGGCGAGCCCCATGTTCACGTAGTCGCCGGCACGCAGGTTGATCTCCGTCGGGCTGCCGGCGCCCTCGGCCACCACCACCTCGTAGCGCGAGGCGAGGTCGTCGTACGCCGCGTGCGCGGCCTGCGCGAGGTGGCGCCGTCCGCTCTCCCAGTCCGCCGAGCTGACGCTGCCGCCCGGCTGGCCCATCACCACCACGTGGCTACGGGTGTCACCCCCGGGCTTGAGCAGCACCGGGTTCATCGCAGCCTCGGGCGCGGCACCAGCCGCGAGCGCCTGGACCCACTGCGCGCGACCGATCTCGCTGTGCCGGCCGAGGACCGGGTCGGCGCAGACCATCGAGTTGTTCGACATGTTCTGCGCCTTGTACGGCGCCACCTTGACGCCGCGGCGCAGCAGCGCACGGCACAGCCCGGTCGTCACGATGCTCTTGCCGGCGTCCGAGGTGGTCCCCGCGACGAGCAGTCCGCTCACCGCGCGGTCTCCCGGTCCGGCGGAGAACCTGCATCCGGCCCAGAGCCGGCGTCCGGCGCCGGCTCAGGGTCCTCCCCCGCCTCGGCCTCATCCGGCTCGGGCGGGTTGGTCGCGAGCTCGTAGCTGTCCTGGCACCAGCGCACCCACACGAACAGCGCGAAGAGCGCGAAGACCCACCACTCCAAGGCGTAGAGGAAGTTGCGCAGCGCGGTGAACCCGGAGACCTTCGGGATCGCGGCGGCGCTCACGTGGTCGATCCCGGTCATCGCATCGGTCCCGGGCGGCACCGCCCGGACGTCGCGCGCGACGACGTAGGCGCTGAAGAGGTCGGCCTTCACGTGGGAGACCAGGCTCGCCAGGCGCATGGTGGGGACCACGTCGTCGGTCGGGTCGGGGTCGAGCGGTCCGGAGCCCTCGGTGGCCTGGAGCCAGCCGGTCACGTCGACGGTCCCGGTCGGGTCGGTCGAGGAGGCCGCCGAGGCCCACCCGCGGACCACCGGGATCGCCGAGCTGGTGCCGTCGACCAGCACCGGCGTGACCACCCAGTAGCCGCGCCTGCCGTGCAGGTAGCGGTCGGAGACGTAGATCGTGGTTCCGGTCATCCACGACCCGGTCAGCGTCACCGGCCGGCCGAGCGAGCGGCCCGGGAACGAGCTGTCGCCGCCCATCACCGAGAGCAGCGCGACCGGCTTCTCGTTGCTGATGTCGCGGGCCGCATCGGCCCGCCGGGTGTGCCAGGCGTCGAGCTGCCAAACTCCCAGTCCCGTCGCGGCCGCGACGCACAGGACCATCGCGAGGTGGCCGCCCCAGTACCGCGGTCGGAGCAGCAGGACGAGCACTCGACCAGCCTACGGGTGGGGTGCGACGATCCTCCCTGTGACCTCCCAGATCAAGCACCTCAACTGCGTGACCATGGCACCCCGCGCTCCCGGCGGCCTGACCCCGCCCAGGATGGTGGCGCACTGCCTCCTGATCGAGGGGCCGGACGGCCTGACCCTGGTCGACACCGGCTTCGGCAGCGCCGACCTCGCCGAGAAGCGGATGGGGCGCGCGTTCATCACGCTGATGGGTGCCGCACTCGACCCCGCCGAGACCGCGGTCGCCCAGGTGAAGGCGGCCGGGTACGCGACCGAGGACGTCACCGACATCGTGCTGACCCACATGGACCTCGACCACGCCGGTGGCCTCGGTGACTTCCCGGCGGCACGGGTGCACGTCTTCGCCGACGAGCTCGCCGCGGCCCGGGCGCGCGCGACGCTGATGGAGAAGAACCGCTACATCGAGGCGCAGTGGGCGCACGGGCCGCAGTGGGTCGAGCACGTGCTTCCCGACGAGCAGAGCGTCGCCAGTGACCACTGGCTCGGCTTCGCATCGGTCCAGGCGATCAGCGAGGACGTCCTGCTGGTCCCCCTGCGCGGGCACACCCGCGGGCACTGCGGCGTCGCGGTCAGGCGCCCCTCAGGCGGGTGGTTCCTGCACGCCGGCGACGCCTACTTCAACGCCGGCGAGAAGGAGCGACCGCCGACCTGCCCGAGCGGGCTCTCGATGTTCCAGAAGATCGTCCAGGTCGACAAGAAGGCGCGGCTGGAGAACCAGGAGCGGCTGCGCTCCCTGCACGCCGAGCACGGTCCGGGGTCCGGGGCGAGCGAGGTCGTGACGGTCTTCAGCGCGCACGACTCGAGCGAGTACGACGCGCTGGCGAATGTGACCGACTAGGACATCCCGCCGTCGTGGGCCAACACGCAGCCCGTGATCATGCGCGCCGCCGGCGAGGCCAGGTAGACGATCGAGGCGCCCAGCTCGGCCGGTGAGATCGCACGACCCGGCAGCATCATCATCAGCCGGTCGGCCACGCGCGGGTCCAGGTCGTCGGGGTACTTC
>JBJMIO010000237.1:0-8513 GCA_045806765.1 Marmoricola sp. | reverse complement strand
GGCTGAGCCCGGCACGCCGCCGTTCGCATTTCCTCCCGCGCGCCCGCGCCCGTCTGAGACAGTGCTCGAGCACTCCCTCCCGTGCGGATAGGACATCTGGGTCTCGTGAACATCTTCGGGCGCGCCCGCCACCAGCTCGTCACCGTCGTCGTGGCCCTCGGTCTTGCCGTCGGGTCCGCAGCACTGCTGCCCTCGGCCGCCGAGGCTGCGGGTCCGCTGACGGTGACGACCACCTCGCTGCCCACGGGTCTCGTCGGCAAGGCGTACGCCGCGACGCTGACCGCGTCGGGCGGCACCACGACCTACGCCTGGGCCCTGAGCAGCGGGACCCTGCCGAAGGGCCTCACCCTCACGGCCGCGGGCAGGATCTCCGGGACCCCGACGACCGCTGGCAGCTCGGCGATCACCGTGAAGGTCACCGACTCGAGCAAGCCCACCAAGCTGGTGGCGACCCGGGCGCTGAGCATCGCGATCAGCCCGATGAGCATCGCCACCGCCACCCTGGCGCGCGGAACCGTCGGCAAGGCGTACCCGTCGACGACCTTCAAGGCCAACGGCGGCAAGGGAACCCTGAGCTGGACCGTGTCGGCCGGCACGCTTCCGGCCGGCCTCAGGCTCGCGACCGCCGGTGGCCTGACCGGTACGCCGACCGCTGTCGGCACGTCGTCGTTCACCGTCCAGGTCACCGACTCCAGCATCCCGAAGAACGCAGCGACCCGCGCGTTCACGCTGACCGTCGACCCGATGTCGATCCAGCCGGTCGTCCTGCCCCACGGTCTCAGCGGCAAGGCCTACCCGGCGACCACCTTCAAGGCCAACGGCGGAAAGGGCATCTTGACCTGGGCCGTCTCGGGCGGCGCCCTGCCGACCGGTCTGAAGCTGGCCACCAACGGCGCACTCTCCGGCACGCCCACCGGGCCCGGCGTCTCCACCTTCACGGTCCGCGTCACCGACAGCAGCGTGCCGAAGAACGCGGCCACCGCGACGTTCAGCATCACGGTCGACCCGATGACGATCGCGACCGACGACCTGCCGATCGGCAAGGCCGGGACCGCGTACAGCGGCACCCTGAAGGCCAACGGAGGCAAGGGCACGATCACGTGGGCCGTCGCCAGCGGCACGCTGCCGCCCGGTCTCAAGCTCGCCACGACCGGCGCCCTGTCCGGCAGGCCGACGACCGTCGGCAGCTACCCGCTCGTGATCCGCGCCAGCGACACCAGTGTCCCGCCCATGACCGCGACGCAGGGCTACACGATCAGCGTCGTCGCTGCCGGGTCGACCGGAACGGTCGTGGTCGGGCACTGCGGGGCGCTGCAGGCGAACGAGTCGTGGACCAGCACCCGCCTGCACCACCTGACGTGCCCGGTCGTCGTCCCCGCCGGCACCACCTTGACGGTGCGACCGGGCACGACCGTCAAGGCCGACGCCGGCGCAGGGATCACCGTCGCCGGCCGGATCGTCGTCCAGGGCGCAGCCGCGACCCCTGCCACCTTCACCTCGTGGGCCGACGACTCTGTCGCCGGCGACAGCAACGGCGACGGGTCGGCGACCAGCGCGCAGCCTGGCGCCTGGGCCGGCATCAACGCCTCCGGTGCGTTCGGGACGCCGGCAGCCTCGATCGACATCAGCCAGGCAGACCTGCGCTACGCCGGCCTGAAGGTCGACACGTTCGACTCCTTCAACGGCGCCACCGGCTACGTCGCCCCGACGATGTCGGTCACCGGCAGCACCTTCGAGCACGGTTCGTCGCTGAGCATCCGGAACGCCGGACCGATCACCGTCACCGGCAACACCGTCACCAACGGCAGCGCTGCCGAGGTCGCCGCCGCGACCAACGGCATCCGCGTCGTCCAGGGCGGCGACCGCTACCCGACGCAGGTGAGCGGCAACACCGTCACCGGCGCGACGTCCTGCGGCGTCTACGTCGGTACGCCGAGCTACCAGCTCGACTCGCCGGTCCAGGACGACGTCGTCGGCCCGGTCGTGCGCGACAACAGCGCGCAGTCGAGCCGGGAACCGGTCTGCGTCGCGTCGGGCGACCTCGAGGCTGGGAACCTGACCGGGAACACCACCACCAACACCAGCTACCGGGCGATCCGGCTGGCCGGCATCGTCCGAGCCGACATGACGGTCCCGCTCGGCGGCCTCCCCGTCACCCTCGGCACCGACGACGCCCCCGAATTCTCGAGCTCCTGGAGCTCCCGCGGCTTGACGGTCGCGGCCGGGAGCACCCTCACGCTGGGCGCGGGCACCATCCTGCGAGCCGGTGACGGCCTCGGCCTCACGGTCAACGGCAAGCTCGCCGTGATCGGCACCAGCGCCTCCCCCGTCACCGTCACCGATCTGCACGACGACACCCTGGGTGACTACGAGGGCGACGGCAGCGCGAGCAGCTCCCAGGCCTACGACTGGGCCGGGATCGACGTCGACGGCTCTGCGAGCGCGCCCGCCTCGGCCGCCGTCGACCGGATGACGCTCCGCTTCGCGCCGTTCACCGTGGAGAACGAGGACGCGGACGACCGCAGCACCGACGTCCCCGCGCCGTCGGTGTCGATCACCAACAGCACCCTGCAGAAGGGATCGCACCTCCAGGTCGTGAACGCCGGGCCCGTCACCGTGACCGGCGACGCGGTCACGAACACCACCGATGCCGAGCTGTTCCGCACCTACCACGGGATCGCGGTCGCGCAGTACGGGCACGGGTCGCCGACCACTGTGAGCGGCAACAGCGTGAACGGCGCGACCGGCTGCGGCATCGACGTCAGCACCCGCTACGACACCACCCCGAGCCCGGTCGTGACCGGCAACGGCGTGAAGTCCCAGCGCGAGCCCGTCTGCGTCAGCTCGAACCAGCTGCGCGCCGAGAACCTGACGGGCAACACCAGCACGAACACAGCCTTCAAGGGCCTGCGGCTCAGCGGTCGCCTCGTCACCGACATGACCCTGCCGTTCAGCACCCTCCCGGTGGTGATCGGCAACACCGGTGGGTCGCAGGTACGCCCGGGCCTGCTCACCGCCCCCGGGACGACGCTGACGGCCGGAGCGGGCACGATCGTGAAGGCGTACGGCGCCCTCACCGTCGACGGCGCCCTGGTGGTGAACGGGACCACCGTCTCCCCCGCGACCTTCACCAGCGTCAATGACGACGTGGTGGGAGGCGACTACGCCGGTGACGGCGCGGCCACGCTGCCGACCCCCGGCAGCTGGGGCGGGATCATCGCCTCCGGCTCGCCGACCCAGGGTGTCTCGGTCACCGCGACCCACCTCAAGGTCCGGTACGCCTCGATGGTCGTGGACAACTACGCCACCGACGAGACGCACCCGCCGGCGATGAGCGTGACCGCGAGCATCTTCCAGGGCGGCTCGCAGCTCGTCGTGCAGGGCTTCGGCCCGATCACGGTCACCGGCAACAACGTCACCAACACCGCTGCCGAGAGCTTCGCTGCGCCGAACGCCATCCGGGTGGTCCAGCGTGGTCACCAGTCGGCGACCACGGTCAGCGGCAACACCGTCAGCGGTGCCACCGGGTGCGGCATCTACGTCGCGACCGCCGGATCGGTCGCGGTCAGCCCGGTGGTGGCGAGCAACGCGGCCAAGGCACAGCGCGAACCCGTCTGCGTCTACTCCAACGAGCTGCGCGGCGAGAACCTCACCGGGAACACCACGACCAGCTCGAGCTACCGGGCGATCGCGCTCGGGGGCCGCCTGGTCAGCAACCTGAGCGTGCCGCTCGGCACCCTCCCGCTCACCCTCGGCAACGACGGCTCGGTCTACTCCGACTACGGCTGGAACGCCTTCGGCCTGACCATCGCCCCCGGTGCCACCCTGACCCTCGCCGCGGGCTCGGTGGTCAAGACCCAGCCGCCGCCGGACTCCGGGCTCGTCTCGCCGACGACCCTGACCGTCAACGGCGTGCTCACCGCGAACGGCAGCCTGGTCTCCCCGGTGACCTTCACCAGCCGGCACGACGACTCGGCCGGCGGGGACTACGAGGGTGACGGCTCGGCGACGACACCTGCGGCCGGCGACTGGGGCGGCATCGTGGTGGGTGCCGGCGGGACCGAGAACCTGACCAACACCCAGGTCCGGTACGGCCCGTAGAGTTCCGACGTACGCGAGCACGCCCTAGGGTGGCGCCGTGACCGACGGAACCTGCGCAGACGAATTCGCCGCTCTCTCCGAGCTGCTCGAGCAGAACCTGGCAAGCGGCGAGGACGCCGGCGCCAGCGTGGCGGTCGTCCACGACGGCGAGCTGGTCGTCGACCTGTGGGGCGGCGAGGCCCGGCCGGGCGTGCCGTGGGAGCGGGACACCATCACCCAGGTCTGGTCGGTCACCAAGACGATGGCGGCGCTGGCGCTGCTCACCCAGGTGGAGAAGGGCCTCATCGACCTCGACGCTCCCGTCGCGACCTACTGGCCCGCCTTCGCGGCGCACGGCAAGGACCGCGTCACGGTCGCACAGCTGCTCGGCCACTCCAGCGGTGTCCCGGGGTGGACTCCTCCGGTCACGGTCGAGGAGATCCTTGACCTCGAGGTGTCCGAGGCGATCCTGGCCGACTCCGAGCCCTGGTACGAGCCGGGCAGCGCCCCGGCGTACCAGCTGGTCTGCCACGGGCACCTGATCGACGGCGTCGTGCGCGGCGCCACCGGCCGGTCGGTAGCCGACATCCTGCACACCGACATCATGGAGCCGCTCGGCGGCGGTTTCCGGCTCGGCGTACCCGAGGACGAGCTGGAGCTGTGCGCCGACCAGATCAACCCGCCGCCCTCGAACATCGACTACGCCGCGCTCGGCCCCGACCACTTCCTGATCCGCACCATCATGAACCCGCTGCTGCTGCCCCAGGACGTCTGCAACACCCCGGCGTGGCGGCGCGGCGCCGTCGGCGGCGCGGGCGGGCACGGCAACGCGCGCGGCATCGCGCAGGCGCAGGCGCTGATCTCGCACGGCGGCTCGTACGGCGGCCTCGACCTGCTCTCCCCCGAGACGATCGAGCGCGTCCTGGAGGTCCGGGCCGAGGGCGTCGACCTGCTCCTCTCGGTGCCGGTGCGGTTCGGCGCCGGCTACGCGCTGCCGATGGCGATGGCGCCGGCGATCCCCGAGGGCCGGGTGTGCTGGTGGACCGGGTACGGCGGAGCGATCGTGGTCAACGACCTCGACACCCGCACCACCTTCGCGTACGCCGAGAACAAGCTGGCCGACCACATGGTCGCCTCACCCCGCACGGATGCATACGTGCGCGCTGCCTTCGCCGCCGTGCGGTAGCGGCTCGGCTGGCAGCTGTGCCGGTCGTGCGCACGCACATGCAAATGTCGCGGGTGGGTTCCGTCGGAGTCCTGCGCGCCCCGGCCGTGACATTTGCATGTCGGAGTGCACACGTGCCCGCGGCGACAGGGTCGGGCGGGGAGGCGGGCGTGGCGGTCAGGGGTGGAGGGCGCGGCGGAGGGCGTCGAGGTTCTCGGTCTCCATCCGGCGTACGACGTCCGCCTCGCGCACGAGGGCCGCGCCGTGGAAGGTGCCGGGGTAGTGGCGCAGCTCGACCGAGACACCGGCCTGGAGCAGGCGCTGGGCGTAGGTGAGGCCCTCGTCGCGCAGGGGGTCGTACTCGCAGGTCGCGATGAACGCGGCGGGCAGGCCGGAGAGGTCCTCCATCCGGGCGGGCGCGGCGTACGCATCGGCCTCGGCGCCGCCGAGGTAGTACTCCCAGGACTTCATCGCCTGGACCCGGCTCCACATCGGGGTGCTGGTGAAGGCGCGCATCGAGGGCGTCTCGAGGCGGTCGTCGAGCTCGGGGATCCCGAGGGACTGGAACGCGAGCGCGGGACCGCCTCGATCGCGGGCCAGCAGCGCGGTGGCTGCCGCGAGACCGCCGCCCGCGCTCTGACCGTGCACGGCCAGCCGGCTCGGGTCGACGCCGTCAAGTCCGGCGAGGTGCTGCAGGGCGGCGTAGCAGTCCTCCAGGCCCGCCGGGTACGGGTGCTCGGGCGCCAGCCGGTAGTCGACGTTGAGGACGACCGCGTCCACCGCGTTCGCCACGATCACGGCGCCGCCGTGCTCGGTGTCGATGTCGCCGATGCAGAAGCCGCCGCCGTGCAGGTAGAGGATGCCCGGGAGGTCGTCCGTGTCACCGAGCGGACGGTAGATCCGCACCGGTACGCCGTCGACGACCTCCTCGGTGATCTCCAGGTGCTCCTCGCCCGGCACCGGCCCCTGGGGGAGCCAGGTGCGGAACATCTCGCGCGCCGCGGGGATGTCGTCGAAGGCGGTGGTGGTGTCAGGAAGCAGCTCGACCAGCGGTCGCAGCTGCGGGTCGAGGTTCGGGAAGGCGGAGACGTCCACGGCCGGGCTCAGCGCGCCAGGTCGGGGTGGGCGCGCCCGGTGACCAGGGGCATGTCGACGAAGGTGAGCAGACCCGGATCCGCCGCGCACACGTAGGGGATCGAGTTCACGCAGTGCGCCGCGGTCACCACGATCCCGGGGTTGCGCTCCAGCCCGGCCGCGACGCTCGTCGGGTGCCAGCCGTGGATGGTCACGTGGCAGTCCGGGTCGCCCTTGACCTCCACCTCGAAGCGCACACCGCCCTCGCCGTACTTCCACGGCGGGTCGAGGTGCTCATCCCCCATCAGCCAGTTGACCGCCACCCGGACCACCTTGGCCTCGCCGACGTACGCCTCCCACGCGAAGCGCTGCGCGGCCACCTGACCGGGCTGGATCTCCCCGATCGGCGAGTCGATCGGAGCGGTGGCGACCGCGACCTCGCGACTGCTGCGGATCTCGGCCTCGGCGAAGCCGAGGGTGTCCAGGCACATCCGCACCGACTGGTCGAAGCCGTTGTCCAGCAGCGCCAGCATCGGCCCGTTCATCGCCTCCTCGGGCGACTGGCCGAACCCCATGATGTGGCGGACGACGTCCGGAGCGTTGTAGGTGCGGATGTCGGAGTACTCCTCACCGCGCACGAAGGTGATCGCACTGGAGAGACCGGCGAAGAAGAGCGGCTGCTGCTCGGTGGCACCGCCGGGGTCGATCCCGGTGCCGTGCAGGGTGACGCCGCCCTCCAGGGCCGGCGCCTCCATCCGTGCCTTCTCCTCAGGCGTCGGCCAGAACCAGCCGAGCGGGGTGACGACGTTGATGCCGGCTCGCAGGAGGGTCGCGACCTCCTTCGGGTTCGGCATCAACGGGGAGTACAGGACGCAGTCGGGTGCCAGCGCGATCACGTCGTCCATGCTGCTCGTCGCGGTGATCCCGATCGGGCCGAGGCCCGCCAGCTCGCCAGCATCCTTACCGGCCTTCGCCTCCGAGTGCACCCACACGCCGACGAGCTCGAGCTCGGGGTGCAGCTGGATCTGGCCGATCGCGGCCCGGCCGAGACCGCCGGTGGCCCACTGAACAACGCGCAAGGTCATGCTTGGAATAGAACAGGTTCTAGTCCGGGGGGTCAAGGGTCAGCGGGGTGCCGCCTCAACCGGAGCGGGCGGTGACGACCTCCGCTGCCATCTCGAGGAACCCGAGGTCGGTGGTCGCGGGGACCAGGATGAACTCGTCGCAGCCGGCCTGCTGCGCACCGTCGAGCACCTCGGCGAGCACCTCGGGGCTCGAGGCCCGCGCCGAGGCCGCGACCAGGTCGGCGAGCTCGGGGCCGAGGAAGCCCAGGTAGCGCGCGGTGAACGAGCGCAGCACCTCGGCCGCGTCCGGTACGCCGAGCGCGACGAAGCACCCGCTGACCTTGCGAGGCGCCGTGGTGCGGCCCTGCTCGGCCCAGCACCGGTCGGCCAGCTCACCGGCCTTCGCGATCTCCTCGGGGTCGCCCGGGATGCTGAATCCGCTGATCCCGTCGGCCCACCGTGCCGCGCGGCGCATCGCCTTGGGGCCCATCGCGCCGGCGAGGATGGCCGGGCCGCCGGGCTGGACGCACGCCGGCCCCACCGGGTCGGCGCCCTCGAACGGAGGCTTCCCGGCGAGGAGGTCCTTGAGCTCGGCGACCTTCTCGTCCAGCCGCTGGTGCCGACCGCTGAACGGCGCACCGAGCGCCCGGTAGTCGTGCTCGCGACCGCCGACCCCGACGGCGACCTCGAGCCGTCCGTTCGCGAGCTGGTCGAGGGTGCCGATCTGCTGGGCGACCATCGGCATCGGGTGCTGCGGGAGCACCCAGAGGTTGGCCAGCACGCGAACCCGCTCGGTCACGACCGCGCACGCCCCGAGCGTGGCGACCATCTCGGGGTTGGAGAACGTCACCCGCTCCCCGACCGAGACGCTCGAGAACGGGCCGGAGTCGATGCGCCGGGCCCAGGCGACCGTCGTACCAGGTCCGTAGCCGGGAGCCATCTGCGGAAGGGCGACACCGATCTCCATGGGCCGACCTTCTCAGAAACCTGCACCTCGTCCCTCCGAAAGTCTCAGATCGCACGCCCGCCCGTCGATCGGAGAAGCAGAACCGCTGCCCAGCTCCCGACGACGAAGATCCCGGAGACCATGAAGGTCCTTGCGCTCGCGCCACGGACGGCGCCCCAGATCC
>JBJMIO010000236.1:0-11373 GCA_045806765.1 Marmoricola sp. | reverse complement strand
GGCGTCTCGGGCCAGAACGCCGCGAACATCGCACTGGGCATGGGCGCAGACGTCACCCTGCTCGACACCGATCTCGACAAGCTGCGGATGTCCTTCTGGCGCTACAACAACCGGGTGCACGGGCTGGCCTCCTCCAAGCTGACCCTCGAGCAGCAGGTGATGGAGGCCGACCTCGTCATCGGGGCGGTCCTGATCCCTGGAGCAGCGGCACCCAAGCTGGTCAGCAACGACCTGGTCTCGCGGATGAAGCCCGGCTCGGTGCTCGTCGACATCGCCGTCGACCAGGGCGGCTGCTTCGAGGACACCCACGCGACCACGCATGCCGATCCGACGTACCAGGTGCACGGCTCGACGTTCTACTGCGTGGCGAACATGCCCGGCGCGGTGCCGAACACCTCGACGTACGCCCTGACCAACGCGACCCTGCCGTACGCCGTGGCGCTGGCCGACAAGGGCTGGCGCAAGGCGTGCCGGGACGACCACTCGCTGGCGCTGGGGCTGAACACCTACGCCGGCGACGTGACTTACGCGCCGGTCGCCGAGGCGCACGGGATGGCGTCGGTCTCGCTCGAGGACGCCCTGGCAGCGGGAGCCTGAGCTGACCCAGGACCAGATCCGTACCAGCCCGCTCGTCCGCGCGGTCCGCACCTACCTGGACCACCTGGGGGTCGAGCGCGGCCTGGCGGCGAACACGCTGACCTCCTACCGACGCGATCTGCGGCGCTACCTGGGCTTCCTGGACGCGGCGGGGATCGAGGACCTGGACGCGATCACCGAGCAGACGGTCCTGGACTTCCTGACCGCGCTGCGCGAGGGCGACTCCGAGCACCCCGCCCTGAGCGCGACCTCGGCGGGTCGGACCGTGGTAGCCGTGCGCGGGTTCCACAAGTTCGCGGTCAAGGACGGACTCGCGCGCATCGACCCGTCCGTGGGCGTGCGCCCGCCCACCCCTGCCAAGCGGTTGCCCAAGGCGCTGGCGCTGGGTGACGTGGAGGCCATCCTGGAGGCCTCCGGTGCCGCCGGGACGGTGCTCTCGCTGCGCGACCGGGCGCTGCTGGAGGTGCTTTACGGCACCGGCGCCCGGATCTCGGAGGCAGTGGGTCTCGACGTCGACGACCTCGACCTGGGCAGCGCCGAGTCCGGGGGCACCGTGCTCCTGCGCGGCAAGGGCGGCAAGGAGCGGATCGTGCCGGTCGGACGGTTCGCGCGCGAGGCGGTCGCTGCGTACCTGACCCGGGCGCGCCCTGACCTCGTCGCCGCAGGAGCAGGGCAGGTGTCCCAGAACGGGGGCGCCCTGTTCCTCAACGCACGTGGGGGCCGGCTCTCGCGGCAGAGCGCGTGGACGGTGATCGTGCGCTCGGCCGAGCGTGCCGGGGTGGCCGCGGAGGTCTCCCCGCACACGATGCGGCACTCCTTCGCCACCCACCTGCTCGAGGGTGGTGCGGACGTGCGCGTGGTGCAGGAGCTGCTCGGTCACGCCTCGGTGACCACGACCCAGATCTACACCCTGGTCACCGTCGACAGCCTGCGCGAGGTGTACGCCGCGGCGCACCCCAGAGCGCTCTCCTAACCCCACAGGTTTATGCACAGGCGACCCCTTGGCTGTGTGTCTGAGCGGGGCTCCGTGCACATGGTTTCCCCAGATTTCACCCGATGGACAGCAGTCTTCGCACTCGGCTTGTGAGTGCTGCTCCGGCGGGCCTAGAGTCGCGCCACCGCACGACTTGGCGGCAAGTCGACAAAGCGCGGACAACACCACGAGGGAGTGCGACATGAGCGGTGCCGACGGATACGGTCCCCAGGGCACCAGCGCGTCGGAGGTACCACCGCTCGTGCACAACCCGGTCGGCCAGGAGGCCGGATCGCAGGAGGCGCGCATCCTCCAGCACCCCGCCTCCACCGATGCGTCGGGCCCGGAGGTCACACTGGAGGCTCCTGCTGCCGCCACCTCCGAGGAGCCCACCGTGACCACCGCCGACGCGACCGCCGAGCTCGGTCCCACCGGCCGTCCGATGCCGACCTTCCCCGAGCCGGGACCGGTCGGGGAGCGCACCCGCGCCCGGATCGTCTCGATGTGCAACCAGAAGGGCGGGGTCGGCAAGACCACGACCACGATCAACCTGGGCGCCTCGCTGGCCGAGTTCGGTCGCAAGGTGCTCCTGGTCGACTTCGACCCGCAGGGCTCCCTCTCGGTGGGTCTGGGGCTCAACCCGCACCAGATGGAGTACACGATCTACAACCTGCTGATGCAGCGGGACGTGGAGCTCGACGAGGTCGTGGTGCCCAGCGGCGTGCCAGGCATGGACCTGCTGCCCTCGAACATCGACCTCTCCGCCGCCGAGGTCCAGCTGGTCCACGAGGTCGCCCGCGAGCAGACCCTGCAGCGGGTGCTCGCCCCGGCGCTGGACAAGTACGACATCATCCTCATCGACTGCCAGCCCTCGCTCGGCCTGCTGACCGTGAACGCCCTGACCGCCTCGGACGGCGTCATCGTGCCGCTGGAGTGCGAGTACTTCGCCCTGCGCGGTGTTGCCCTGCTCAAGACCACGATCGACAAGGTCAAGGAGCGCCTCAACCCGCGCCTGCAGATCGAGGGCGTCCTGGGCACGATGTTCGACGGGCGCACCCTGCACGGCCGCGAGGTCATGGAGCGCCTGGTCGAGGCGTGGGGTGACACCGTCTTCCACACCGTGATCCGCAGGACCGTGAAGTTCTCCGACTCCACCGTGGCCGGTGTGCCGATCACCGCCTACGCGACGACGTCCGCGGGCGCCGACTCCTACCGGCAGCTGGCCAAGGAGGTGCTGGCTCGTTGGCAGCACGACGTGTGAGCCTGCCGACGGCCGACGACCTGTTCCGGCCGACCAGCGACGAGAACGAGACCCTCGCCGAGGAGCCTGCCAAGGCTGCCCCGAAGGTGACCGCCGTGCCCGCGCCGGCCCGCAAGGCTCCCCGCACGAAGGGCGAGCCGCGGCTCTCCAGCGGCCGCGTGCGCCACGACGAGAAGATGACGGTCTACGTCACCGCCGACGAGCTGCTCGACATCGAGCACGCCCGGCTCGCGCTGCGGCGCGACCACGGGCTGGCGGTCGATCGGGGCCGGCTCGTGCGCGAGGCGCTGTCGATCGTGCTGGCCGACCTCGACCAGCACGGTGACGACAGCGAGCTCGTACGCCGGTTGCTGGGATGAGCGCGACCACGACCGAGATCCGGAGCGGGGCGGGCGAGCTCGGCGGCGAGGGGCTCGACACGGCTTTCGCGGTGCGCCTGGACAATTTCGAGGGCCCCTTCGACCTGCTGCTGAGCCTGATCAGCAAGCACAAGCTCGACGTCACCGAGGTGGCGCTCTCGAAGGTGACCGACGAGTTCATCGCCCACATCAAGGCCGCCGGCGAGGTCTGGGACCTCGAGCAGACGACCTCGTTCCTGCTCGTCGCCTCCACGCTGCTCGACCTCAAGGCGGCCCGGCTGCTGCCCTCGGGCGACGTCGAGGACGAGGACGACCTGGCCCTGCTCGAGGCACGTGACCTGCTCTTCGCCCGGCTCCTGCAGTACCGGGCGTTCAAGGAGGTCGCCGGGGTCATCGAGCGACGCGTCGAGGGGGAGTCGCGCCGCTACCCGCGCGCGGTCGGCCTCGACGAGCGCTTCGCGACGCTCCTGCCCGAGGTGCTCATCGGCCTGGGGCTCGAGGAATTCGCCGGCCTGGCCGCCAGGGCGCTCGAGCCGAAGCCCGAGCCCGAGGGCGTCTCGCTGGCCCACATTCACGCACCCGCGGTCAGCGTGCGCGAGCAGGCGCACGTCGTCGTGGAGCGGTTGCGGGTGCACGGCACCCTGACGTTCCGCAAGATCGCCGCCGACGCGCCGGACATGATGACCCGGGTCGCGCGGTTCCTGGCCCTCCTCGAGCTCTTCCGCGAGGGCGTGCTCGCCTTCGACCAGGTCACGCCCCTGGGTGAGCTCACCGTCCGGTGGACCGGTGGCGAGGACGAGGAGATCGAGATCACCGACGAGTTCGACGGCACGCCGCTCCCGATCGACCAGGCGCAGGACCCGGAACCGTCCCTCGAGCCGGAGGCCGGGACGGACGACGATGACGCAGGCGCAGACGGCGCAGACGCAGTGAGGGACGAGGAATGAGCGAGACGCAGACGACCGAGGAGACCGCCGACCAGGAGGTCGACCAGGAGGTCGACCAGGTCGAGCCCGAGGTCGAGCCCGAGGTCGAGGAGCGGATCTCCGAGGGAGAGAGCCTCTCGATCCCGCTCGCCGACCTCCGGCCAGCGCTGGAGGCGGTCCTGATGGTGGCCGACCAGCCGCTCGACGAGGTCAACCTGGCCTCCGCCGTGGGCTACCCGGTCGGCGAGGTGGTCAGCGCGCTGGGCGAGCTCGCTGCGGAGTACGACGAGGCCAACCGCGGATTCGAGCTGCGCAACGTCGCGGGCGGCTGGCGCTACTACACCCGTGAGGAGTTCGCTCCGGTCGTCGAGCAGTTCGTGCTCGAGGGCCAGCAGGCACGGCTGACGCAGGCCGCGCTCGAGACGCTGGCCGTGGTGGCCTACAAGCAGCCGGTCAGCCGCAGCCGCGTCTCCGCGATCCGCGGCGTCAACGTCGACGGGGTGATGCGCACCCTGCTGACCCGTGGGCTGGTCGAGGAGGCCGGCACCGATGCCGAGACCGGCGCCCACCTCTACCGGACCTCGACCTACTTCCTCGAGCGCATCGGGATCACCTCGCTCGACGAGCTGCCCGAGCTGGCCCCGTTCGTTCCCGACATGGACGAGTTCGACTTCGATGAGGAGCTGGTCGCCGCCACTGCTCCGGCGGACCACGACCACGAGGCGTCCGAGCCCGCCGAGACGCCCGAGACGTGAGTGACCTCGACGAGGACGGCCTGATCCGCCTGCAGAAGCTGCTGGCGACCTCCGGGGTCGCCAGCCGGCGCAAGTGCGAGGAGCTGATGCTCGCCGGTGAGGTCGAGGTCGACGGCGAGGTCGTCACCCGGCTGGGCACCAAGGTGGACCCGGCGACGGCGGTGATCCGGGTCTCCGGGAAGCGGTTGCCGCCGCGCAGCCCGAACGTGTACCTGGTGCTCAACAAGCCCCGGGGCGTCGTCTCGGCGATGTCCGACCCTGAGGGACGCCGGACGCTCAGCGACTTCGTCGCCGACCGACCCGAACGGCTCTTCCACGTGGGCCGTCTCGACACCGACACCGACGGCCTCATCGTGCTCACCAACGACGGCGACTTCGCCCAGCGCCTGGCGCACCCGTCGTACGAGGTGGAGAAGACCTACGTCGCCGAGGTCGCCGGCGCGGTGGACAAGCACACGGTCGCGCGGCTGCTCGAGGGCGTCGAGCTCGAGGACGGGCCGGTCGAGGTCCGGCGGGCCCGGGTCATCTCGAGCACGGCTGATCGCGGCATCGTCGAGCTGGTCATCCACGAGGGACGCAACCGGATCGTGCGGCGGCTGCTGGACCACGTCGGTCACCCGGTGCAACGGCTGACGCGGACCGCGATCGGCCCCGTGACGATCGGGCGGCTGCGCACCGGCACCCTGCGAGAGCTCACCGCCGACGAGGTCGGATCACTGCTCGACACCGCCGGCCTCTAGGATCGTCGGCGTGGCGGTGCGTGCGATTCGTGGAGCGACCCAGCTGGTCGAGGACACCCGGGAGCAGATGCTCGAGCGGGTCACCGAGATGGTCACCGAGGTGATGGGGGCCAACCAGCTCGAGGTCGACGACTTCATCTCGGTCATCTTCACCGCGACCTCCGACCTCGTCGCCGAGTTCCCGGCGTACGCCGCCCGCAGGCTGGGATTCGGCGAGATCCCGCTGATCTGCGCGCGCGAGCTGGAGATCGAGGGCTCGATGCCGCGGGTGGTGCGGATGATGGCGCACGTGGAGACCGACAAGGCACGCGGTGATGTCACCCACGTGTACCTGCACGGCGCCGCGGCGCTGCGCTCGGACCTGACCAAGGTGCGTTCCCTCCCGGACGCCGGCGATGACTGAGCGCCCGCCACCCACGGGAGCACCCACGGGAGCACCCACGGGACCCCTGACCGGGCCGATCCACGTGATCGGTGCCGGTCTCCTCGGGACCTCGATCGGCCTCGCAGCGAGCCGACGCGGCATCCCGGTGTGGCTCAGCGACACCAACGCCGAGCACGTGCGAACCGCGGTGAGCCTGGGTGCCGGCACGCCGGCACCCGAGGACGGTGCCGCCCAGCTGGTCGTGGTCGCCGTACCGCCGGTGTGGATCGCCGAGGTCGCCACCGCCGCGCTCGCGACGGGGGCCGTGGTCACCGACATCGGCAGCGTCAAGGCGCTCCCGCTCGAGGAGCTCACCGACCTGGTCGACGAGGGCTCACTGGCGCGCTACGTCGGCTCCCACCCGATGGCCGGCAGCGAGCGCTCGGGGCCGCTCGCGGCCAGCGCCGCGCTCTTCGACGGCCGGCCGTGGGCGATCGCCCCGCACGCGCACGCGGCGCCGGAGGCGATCGCGCTGGTCGAGGCCCTGGTGGACCTCTGCGGTGCGACCGCGGTCCGGTTGAGCCCGGTGGAGCACGACCTGGCCGTCGCCCGGACCTCGCACCTGCCGCACCTCCTCGCGGTCCTCGCCGCCGCCCAGCTGACCGAGGCCGTGCCCGAGCACCTCTCGCTCTCGGGGCAGGGTGTGCGCGACGTCACCCGGGTGGCAGCCGGCGACCCCGACCTCTACGCCCAGATCATCCGTGCCAACGCTCCGGTCGTCAGGCAGCTGCTCGGCTCGCTGCGGGTCCAGCTCGAGGAGCTGATCGCCCTGGTCGGACCTGGTGCCGAGGAGGAGGACCTGGTCGAGTTCCTGACCCGCGGGGTCGAGGGCACCCAGATCATCCCGGGCAAGCACGGTGGGGTGGCCCTGGAGACCGGTCCGGTCTACGTGCTGGTGCCCGACCACCCCGGCGAGCTCGCCCGGCTCTTTGCCGATGTGGGCGAGATCGGGGTCAACGTCGAGGATCTGCGCATCGACCACGACCCCGGCCGACCTGCCGGTCTGGTCGAGCTCCAGGTCGAGGCCGGGGCCACCGAGGCCCTGCGTGCCGCTCTCGAGGCGAGGAACTGGACCACTCACAGGTAGACTCTGCGCGGCGCGATGCCGTGCGTAGGTCGACCTGACCTGCGATACATGGTGGACGAGCGTGTTCGATGGTCGCCGTGAGGCAGGAGCAAGGTGCAGTGAGCAACAACGTGGTGGTCGCCATGGACGGTCCCTCGGGGTCCGGGAAGTCGAGCACCTCCCGCGGGGTCGCCGACCGGCTGGGACTGCGCTACCTCGACACCGGCGCCCAGTTCCGGGCGATGACCTGGTGGATGCTGCGCTCCGGCGTCGACGTCGAGGACGCTGCGGCCGTGGCCGCTCGTGCGGGCGAGCCCCGCATCACGTCGGGCACCGACCCGCTGGCCCCGACGATCACGGTCGACGACGAAGACGTGGCCGAGGCGATCCGCTCGGCCGAGGTCACCGACGCCGTCAGCCCGGTGGCGACCGTGCCCGCCGTGCGCGCGCGGCTCCTGGAGCTCCAGCGCTCCATCATCGCTGCCGCGCTGGCCGCAGGCACCGGGATCGTGGTCGAGGGTCGCGACATCGGCTCGGTCGTCTGGCCCGAGGCGGCCGTCAAGCTCTACCTCACCGCCGACGCGTCGGCGCGGGCTGCTCGGCGGCAGGCGGAGGACGGCAGCGGCTCGGTCGAGGCGACCGAGGCGTCGCTGCTGGCCCGTGACGCGATCGACTCCTCACGCTCGACGGCCCCGCTGGTCGTGCCCGAGGGGGCGGTGCACCTCGACACCACGCCGTACACGCTCGAGCAGGTCGTCGCCCGGGTGGTGGCGATCGTCGAGGAGCGCGCCCGAGCGACGGCGACGTCGTGACCGCCGAGCTGCGCGAGGACCACCTGGCCCTGCCGCGCACCACCGACGTCCGCCACCCCGCGCGGATGATGCTGCACGGCCTGCGGCCGGGCTTCGCGACCGTCGCCCGCAGGCGCTGGGACATCTCGCTGCGCAACGTCGAGCGGGTGCCCGGGACCGGTGCCACCGTGATGGCAGGCAACCACATGGGATTCATCGACGGCCCTCTGATGGCGATCGTCGGCCCGCGCCCGGTCCACGCACTGACCAAGGACGAGCTCTTCAGCGGCCCGCTCGGGGCGTTCCTGACCCTGGCCGGGCAGATCCCGGTGAATCGCGAGGAGCCCGACCCGATGGCGCTGCGGCTCGCGCTGCGGGTGCTGCGCGACGGCGGCCAGGTCGGGATGTTCCCCGAGAGCACCCGGGGAGCCGGCGACATGGCGCGCGCGGCCGGGGGAGCGGCGTACCTGGCGATGGTCACCGGGAGCCCGGTCGTGCCGGTGGCGTTCCTCGGCACGCGCCTGCCCGGCAGCGACGCGACCTTCCCACCCGCGGGAACCCGGATCGTGATCAGCTACGGCGAGCCGCTGGCCGTGGAGCAGCGTGCGTGGCCGCGGCGCTCGGCCGACATCGCCGCGGTGACCGAGCAGATCCGCCAGGCGATCATCACCACCACCCGGGAGGCCGTCCTGGCCACCGGTATCGAGCTTCCGGGACCACTCCCGGGCAACGACGAGGACGAGCAGTGAACGAGCAGGAGGGCCCCGCTGAGGGCTCGAACGAGGTCCGGACCCCCATCCTGGCAGTGGTCGGCCGACCCAACGTCGGCAAGTCGACGCTGGTCAACCGCATCATCGGCCGCCGCGAGGCCGTCGTGGAGGACAAGCCGGGGGTGACGCGCGACCGGGTCTCCTACGACGCCAACTGGAACGGGCGCGCCTTCACCGTCGTGGACACCGGCGGCTGGAACCCCGACGCGCAGGGCCTGGCCGAGCGGATCTCCGCCCAGGCCGAGGTCGCGGTCACCCTGGCCGACGCCGTGCTCTTCGTCGTCGACGCCACGGTCGGCATCACCGACGCCGACGAGGCGGTGGTCAAGGTCCTGCGCAAGAGTGGCCGCCCGGTCATCCTGGCGGCGAACAAGGTCGACGACCAGCGCACCGAGGCCGAGGCGTTCGGGCTCTGGAACCTCGGCCTGGGGGAGCCCTACCCCGTCTCGGCACTGCACGGCCGCGGGTCGGGCGACATGCTCGACGCGATCCTGGCCGCCCTGCCGGACACGCCGGAGGAGAAGATCGGCAACGCCCTGGGCGGGCCCCGCCGCATCGCGATCATCGGGCGACCCAACGTCGGCAAGTCCTCGCTGCTCAACAAGCTGGCCGGTGAGGAGCGCGTCGTGGTCGACGATGCGTCGGGCACCACGGTCGACCCGGTCGACGAGCTGGTCGAGATCGGCGGGCGGGTGTGGAAGTTCATCGACACCGCCGGCATCCGCAAGCGGGTCAAGACCGCTTCGGGCCACGAGTACTACGCCTCCCTGCGCACCGCGACCGCGATGGAGCGCGCCGAGGTGGCGGTCCTGGTCATCGACGGCAGCCAGTCGATCTCCGAGCAGGACATGCGCATCATCCAGACCGTGCGTGACTCCGGTCGGGCGCTGGTGATCTGCTTCAACAAGTGGGACCTGGTCGACGACGAGCGTCGCTACTACCTCGAGCGCGAGTACGAGCGGGAGCTCGTCCAGGTGCAGTGGGCGCCGCGGATCAACATCACCGCCCGGACCGGCTGGCACATCGACCGGCTGGTGCCCGCGCTGGACGCAGCCCTGAACGGCTGGGAGACGCGCGTGACCACCGGTGCGCTGAACTCGTTCCTGGGCCGCCTGGTCGCCGAGCACCCGCACCCCGTCCGCGGCGGCAAGCAGCCGCGGATCCTTTTCGGCACGCAGGCCCAGACCGCGCCGCCGACCTTCGCGCTGTTCACCTCCGGCAAGCTCGACGCCGGCTACGAGCGCTACATCGAACGGCGCCTGCGCGAGGAGTTCGGGTTCGCCGGGACGCCGATCGTGATCCAGGTGCGTCCGCGGGAGAAGCGGAAGCGCTGATCCTAGGGACAAAACGGACACCGCGTGTGACCATGGGTCCATGGGACCCGTCCGGACCGCCGTTGCCGTGACCGGGCTCCTCGTGGCCGCGCTGAGCGGCACGATGAGCCTGGACCACTCGGCATCCGGCGCCCGGCTGCCGAACGCTCGAGCCGCCGCAGCCGTGCGAGCGATCGCCGGGACGACCTGCACGGCGTTCCCGGCGAGCAGCTGGTGGCACGCCGACGTGAGCCGCCTCCCGGTCGACCGCCGCAGCGCGACCTGGATGAGCCACATGTCGGCGCGGGTGCGCCTGCACCCCGACTTCGGTCCCTCCTACGGTGACGGCCCGAACTACGGCATCCCGATCACCGTGGTCGGAGGGTCGCACCCCAAGGTGCCGGTCAGGTTCCAGTACGCCTCGGAGAGCGACAAGGTGCGCTACCCGCTGGGGAGCGACACCCGGATCGAGGGCGGCCGCAGCTCCTCGGGCGACAAGCACGCCGTCGTGGTCGACAAGAGCACCTGCCGGCTCTACGAGACCTGGCTGACCCGGCACACGAACAGCGGCTGGCGAGCGGGGTCCGGAGCGACCTGGTCGCTGAAGAGCAACCGGCTGCGCCCCGACGGGTGGACCTCCGCCGATGCCGCCGGGCTGCCGATCCTGCCGGGTCTGCTGCGCTACTCCGAGGTCGCGGGCGGTCACGTCGACCACGCGATCCGGTTCACCACCGACGTCACCAGCAGCCACCACCTGTGGCCGGCGCGCCACGACGCCGGCTCGACGAGCAGCTGGGCCTACCCGCCGATGGGGGCGCGCTTCCGGCTCAGGGCGTCGTACGACGCCTCGCACCTGAGCCGACAGGCGCGGGTCATCGTGGCGGCGATGAAGAAGTACGGGCTCGTCCTCGCCGACAACGGTTCGCCCTGGTACTTCCAGGGCGAGCAGAACGCGAAGTGGTCGGGGGCGCTGATGGACGACCTGAAGAGGATCCCGGCCTCGCAGTTCGTGGCGGTGGACACCAGGTCGCTGGTGCCGTAGCGGTCAGAGGGGCAGTTGGATCCCTGGCAAGCGATAGCTCTCCTCAGCAGAGAGCACTACAGCTCGCAGGCCGTCGACATCGCTGAACGGGATCCAGTACGCGCTCAAGTCCCGGAGATGATGAAGAAGCTGGCGACGTCGTCGAGGTCGAGACGGGCTGCATGAACCGCGCACCGAACATCGACGCCCCCGCTGGCGCAGGGCGATGTCACGTTCGTCGGGCGCACCATGTAACCTTCGGAAGGCTCCGGCGACGGAGCGGCGGGCTGTGGCGCAGTTTGGTAGCGCACGTGACTGGGGGTCACGGGGTCGCAGGTTCAAATCCTGTCAGCCCGACCGAGACTGACCGTGGAGGC
>JBJMIO010000235.1:0-36097 GCA_045806765.1 Marmoricola sp. | reverse complement strand
CTCGGTGCCGTGGTCACCACGGTCGTCGCCCGGCTCCGCGTGGTTGCCGTGGTCGTCGCCGACGGCGTCGTCACCCGGTGTCGCCGAACCGGTCTGCGCCTGCTCGGGGACCCGCACCGGGACGTCGCGGGTGAAGGAGGCGTTGCCGACGGTGCCGAGTGCTGCCGGTACCCCGGCCACCACCAGGGCTGCCGCCGCGAGGAGGTACTTGATGAACATGGGGTGGTCCTTCCGTCGTGCACCGCGTCGTGCTGCGACGCGTGCTCTGCTCGTGTGACTCCAGAGTGCGTGCGGCGAGGAACCAGTCACCATTCGGACCATGGTGCTAGTACCGCACCGGGACCTTCGGCCCGTCACGGCACGAGCCGGGAACGACGAAGCCCCCGGTCGGTGACCGGGGGCTTCGTCAGTGCTCGTCGTACGTCGGGCTCAGGCCTCGTTCTCCAGCGCGCTCGCCACGCGGCGGTGCGCCTCCCAGATCGCCTCGGGAAGCCGCTCGAAGGCACTGAGGTGCTCCTCGCGGTGCGCCATCTCCTGCTTCCAGCGGTCGACGTCGATCGTCAGGATCGCCTCGAGGTCCTCGTCGCTGATGTCGACGCCGTCGAGGTTGAGCTCCTCGCGGGTCGGGATGATGCCGACCGCGGTCTCGCGACCCTTGACCTCGCCGTTCTTGAGCTGCAGCAGCCACAGCAGCGGGCGCAGGTTGTCGCGGTAGCCGGGCCAGCGGAAGTGGCCGTCCTCCGGGTCCTTCTGGAACCAGTTGACGTGCGCGAAGATCGGCTGCTCCTTGGCGGCACCGACGACGTTGAGGTAGTGCTGGGCGTAGTCGCCCTCGCCGTAGGCCATGAACGGCCGGTTCGACATCGGGTCGTAGCGCAGCACGCCCTCCTTGCCCTCGGCCGCGGCGGTGGCCTCGGCGCCCAGGGTCAGGCCGTCGTAGACGCCCTCGGCCAGGTCGTGGATCGCGCGCACCAGCGGCTCGCGGTCACGGGTGCGGCCACCGAAGATGATCGCGTCGATCGGCACACCGGTCGGCTCGTCGTAGTCCTTGGCGATGTTCGGGACGTTCGCGAGCGTGGTGGTGAAGCGGCTGTTCGGGTGCGCCCACGGCGAGTCGTCGCCGTTCTCGCGGTCCGCGATCGGGTTGCCCAGCCAGTCGAGCCAGCCGTGGACGTCCTCCGGCGGGTTCGGCGTGCGGCCCTCCCACCAGACCTCGCCGGTGGTGGGGTTGTAGGCGATGTTGGTGAAGATCGCGCCGGTGCCCGGAGCGATCGACTCCAGCGCCGTCGGGTTGGTGCCCTCGTTGGTGTCCTTGGCGACACCGAAGACGCCGTACTCCGGGTTCATGCCGTAGAGCTTGCCGCTGGCCTCGTCGACCCAGAGCCACGCGATGTCGTCGCCGTAGAAGGAGACGTGGTAGCGCTCGCCGAGCACGTCGGGGGCCAGCATCATCGCGAGGTTGGTCTTGCCCGAGGCGCTCGGGAAGCCACCGCAGATGTGGTAGTCCTTGCCGGTCTCCTTGTCGTGGATACCGATGAGCATGTACTGCTCGGCGAGGAACTTGCCCGAGACCCACCCGTCGTACGCCGCCTGGCGCAGGCCGTGCGCGATCTTGCCGAGCAGCGCGTTGCCGCCGTACGACGAGCCGTAGTGCAGGATCGTCCGCTGGTCGGCGACGGTGACGAAGTAGCGCGAGTCCTCAGGGGTGCCCTGGCCCAGGTTCTCCAGGTCGCCGGTGACGTGCACGGCGCGGACGAACTGGTCCGGGTCCTCGAGGTCGTTGACGTACTGCACGCCGACGCGCGCCATCCGGATCATGTGCAGCACGACGGTGCGGCAGTCGGTGAGCTCGACGCCGGTCGCCCACGGGGCGAGCGCGTTGCCGACCGGAGCCATCAGGTACGGGATCACGTACATGGTCTTGCCGGCCGAGGCGCCGCGCATGTTGTTCTTCTGCAGCTCGGTCATCTCGGCCGCGTCGCGCCAGTTGTTGTACTCGCCCGCATCGGTCGGGCGGCTGGTCGCCACGACGGTGCGCTCCTCGGAGCGGGCGGTGTCCTTGTGGTAGCTGCGCGAGTAGTAGAGACCCTCACCAGCCGGCTCGAGCTCGCCCGCCTCGAGGCACTCGGCGATCAGGCGGGCGTCGTCCTCGGGCCCTACGACCTCGATGCGCTCGGCACCAGTCAGCTCGGCCCAGTACGCGACGTACTCGCGAACGCTCGGGTTGGTCAGTCCGGCTTCGTCAAGAACACTATCCACGGAGGACATCTTCGCTTCTTCCTGTTGTACGGCGAGGCGCCGCTGAGACTACCCGGATCCGAGCGGTGCCTCATCGTCGCCTCCCACCGTGAGAAACGCACCTGGATCGATCCAATCCCGGGGTCGAGCCGAACGATACATACTTTCAATTTGTTTCACCCGTTGGTAGCGTCCCGCCATGCCTCGTCGCCCCTCCCGCGCACTGCTCGGCGTGCTCTTCCTGCTTGGCGTCGTCGCCAGCACCCTGGCGATCGCTCCGGCCCAGGCCTCCGACCCCTCCCGCGACCGGGCCTGCGGCTGGGTCCTCGAGCCAAGCGCCGACCGGGAGAACATCCTGTTCCCCGACCTGGCGACCCGGTACCTGGGAGCGGTGGTGCCGCTGCCCCAGGGCGCCTCGCTCGAGATCACCGGTCAGTTCCCGCATGCGCGCTACATGTCGCTGCAGACCTACTCGATGGCGCTGCAGACCGCGAGCAACCTGCGCGACGACCAGATCAAGCCCGACGCCGGCTCCACCAACCCGTTCGTCATCGGTGCGGACCGCCACGCGAGCAACCGGAGCTACACGGTGCGCCTGGTCAACGGGCGTGCTCCCGTCAGCGGCGGCCCGGCGAACACCCTGTACAACAACAGTGCCGACGGCTCGAAGTACGGCATCTCGCTGGCCTACCGGATCTACCTGCCCGACAGCGGCGCGGGCGCCTTCGGCGGCGTGGCCGCACCGGCGCTGACCTACGTGCTGGCGGACGGCACCCGGATCCCGCTGCCCACCTGCCCCGACCCGTTGCCGGACCTGATGCCGGTCACCGACTTCCTCGCCAGCCTCAGCCTGGACTTCCCCCAGACCGGCCTCGGCCTGCTCGCCCCCAGGGCGCCGCACTTCATGCGCTACGTCAACGTCGCCCAGACCTACGCCACCGACGTGAGCGAGAACCAGTTCACCTCCCAGACGCTGACCCCGGCGATCGCCGCCCTGACCGGCAAGCTGCCGGGGGGCCTGGGTGAGAACGTGGACAACAAGTACGTCTACGCCTACCTCTCCTCCGAGTGGGGCAAGGTGCTGCTGCTGCGCGGCAGGATGCCGACGACCCCGCGCACCCACGGAGGCGAAGCGGTCACGACCGGCGGTCAGCAGATGCGCTACTGGTCGATGTGCACCGCCAACCGCACCACCCAGACCTACGGCTGCGTGAACGACGAGAACGTGCAGGTCGACAAGGACGGGTACTTCACGATCGCGATCTCGACCGCGGCGAACCGGCCGGCGAACGCGACCGACGTGTGCGGGATCTCCTGGCTGCCGTGGGGCGTCGATCCCAAGGGCATCGCCTACATGCGCAACATGCTGCCGCGCGCCGACTTCGGTCACGCGGTGCAGGACGCGACGTACGGCAACGAGAAGGCGACGCTCGGCGACTACTACCCGGCGGGCACCTACTACGCGACGCCGAAGTCGTTCGAGCAGGCCCTCGGCTGCAACCCGGACCGCTGATGGCGCGCGGGGCGTTCATCGAACCGGACGGCGACCAGCTCGCCGCGCTGGTCCGGGCGGCCGGCACCGAGCCCGGGCCGGTCGTCATGCTCAACCTGCTGCGCTTCGAGGGACCCGAGGGCGCAGCCCGGTACGCCGAGTACGGCGCGGCGGTGCAGCCGCACCTCGACCGGGTCGGCGCGAGCATCACGTACGCCGGCCTGCGCACCCAGGTCGTGATCGGGGAGGACGACGACGGCTGGTGGGACGCGGTCGTCCTGGTCCGCTACCCCTCGCGCGCCGCGATGGTCGAGATGGTCACCCACCCCGACTACGCCGCGGTCGGAGCGATCCGCTCGGCTGCCCTCAGCTCCTCCGCGCTGATCGCCACCGACCCCTGGGAGATCGAGCTCGCCTGAACGGCCGAAAAAGAATCGTTGCGAACCATAACCAACCGGACAGGCCTTCGTTTTCCCTGTCAGACACACACCGACCTGCGCCACTCCCTCCCCGGCGCAGTTCGGACCAGCCGCCCGGTGAACTCCCTTCCCACCGAGGCGGCTCGTGTGCTTTTCGGGCACCTCCCGGCTCAGTCCTGGTCCCAGTACCAGCCGTCGCCTTCGTCGCGCTTCGTGAGCGGCCGGGCGTTGCGACGCCAGCCACGCCGGCCGCGGCGCTTGGACCGCTGGTTGAGGTCGAGCATCTTCGGCGACGCCTCGGCGTACTCACCCAGTCCTTCGAGCAGGAGCAGGGTGCGACTGCGGGCCAGCTCCTCTGCCTGCTCGCGGGTGGGCATCGGGCCGTCGTCGGTGGCGGCCCACTCCTGGAGCAGCTCGACGTAGACCGCCGGGGTCCACTGCTCGACGAAGCGGTCAGTGCGCGACGGGCGCAGGCGCTTGCGCGCGGGGAGCGCAGTCCCCTTCTTCTCGGTGCTCATTCCTCTCTCCTTGGCCGTTGGCCGGGCATACGGGTAGCCCGGGTTGGTTGCCAAGGGAGCTCACGAGAAGCGCCCGACTACTGCGGACATGGCATCCACGGTAGAGCGGCGGGTGCCCAGCCAGGAACTGGTTTTCCGTCGTGCGCTGTACGACGCTCAGGCTCCGCGTGGCGGGTCGAGCATCGGCACCAGGAACTGCCGGGCGATGCGTGCCAGTTCGGCGTCGTCGGTGAGGTCGAGCAGCTGGCTCGGGGTCATCAGGAAGGATGCGGCGACGCGCACCATCATCTCCGCGGCGAGGTCGACCTCCAGGTCCGCGTGCACGTTGCCTGCCTCCTGCTCGCGGCGCAGCTGGGCGGCGAGGAACGTGCGGACGGTCACCAGCGACCGACCCCCGTCGCCGGCGACCGCGGTGAGCAGCACCGACGGCTCGGTGACCATCAGGCCTGCGATCAGGGAGTTCTCCCGGAAGGCGCGCAGGGAGCTGACGAAGCCGAGGACCACCCTGTCGGCCGCGGTCCGGCCGTCCTTGATGTCGGAGCGGAACTGCTCGAAGTAGCGCCGGAACTCGCGGATCACGACCTGCTCCACGAGCACGTCCTTGGTCGCGAACCGGCGGTAGACGGTGATCCGGGACACGCCGGCGGCCCGGGCGACGTCCTCCATCGTCGAGCGCTGGATGCCGGCCGAGGCGAAGACCTCGCGGGCGCCGTCGAGGATGCGAGCGGCGAACTGCTCCTCCTCGGCGGGGTCGGTCCCGACCTGGAAGGCACGGTCGAGCAGGGAACCGGAGTCGGGCGCGGCGGCCGTGCTCATCGCGCCACCTCCTGTCCGCTCGCTGGTTCGTGATTATCACCCACGCGTGCCCGGCCCCCTTGCGAGCCAGCTGCGGGTGTGGTGTGATCTGAGATACAAAGATACGAGAAGCGTATCTCTGTGTCCAACAGGAACCACCGCCGACCGCAGGAGTGACCATGACCGAGATGACCAGGCGCAACGTGCTCCGTGCCGGCGGAGCACTCGGTGCCGTGGGAGCGATGACCCTGGCCTCGCCCGGGGCCGCCTGGAGCTGGGCCACGTCGGGCTCGGTGGCCGGGTCGGGCACCGGTGCCGACCCGCGCTGGGTGTGGGACGAGGTCGCCGATCCGTTGATGGCCGACGTGGTCGAACGCGGTGACGTGGCCGTGGTGAACACGGCCCTGCGGGCCTGGACGACCAACAGCCAGGTCCTGCCCGACGGGCTGCCGGGCGACGTGCGGGACTTCATCGAGGAGGCGCGCCGCCTGCCGTCGTGGGCCGACCCCGCGAAGCTCGACGACTCCTTCACCTTCACCACCAAGCGCGGCACGTACCTCGGCGTCCTGTACGGCCTCAACAGCGGGATGATGAGCACGGCGATCCCGCACGAGGCCCGCGCCGTGTACTACTCCAAGGGCGGGGCGGACATGAAGCTCCGCATCTCGCGGACCGCCAAGCTCGGCTACGACATCGGGACGAAGAACGCGTTCGACCCGAACGGCCAGATGATCACGACCTGCGTGAAGACGCGGATGGTCCACGCGGCCGTGCGGCACCTGCTGCCGAAGTCGGGCTTCTGGAAGCAGACCGCCGACCAGACCGCACCGATCAGCCAGCGCGACATGATGATCACCTGGCACAGCCTCGCCTCCTGCACGTGGAAGAAGCTGACCGCCTGGAAGATCGCGATCCCGCAGGCCGAGGCCGACGGCTACCTGCACTCCTGGCAGCTCACCGCGCACATGCTCGGCATCCAGGACCAGTACATCCCGGCGACCTGGGGCGACGCCGTCGCGCAGTCGCACCAGGTCCTCGACCCGGTGCTCGCCCCGACTCCCGAGGGCATCGAGCTGGCCGACATCCTGCTCAACCTGGCTTCGAACGTCGACGGCGGGCAGCTCTCCTACCCGTTCCTCGCCGCCGCGACCCGGTACATGCTCGGTGACCAGATCACCGACTCCCTGCAGATCCCGCGCAACGTCTACTGGGACAACTTCTTCCGCAACGGCTGGCCGGCGTTCGTGGCGTTCAAGGAAGCCGGACTCGCCCTGCCGCTCGCGCCGGCCGGTTCCTGGATGTTCGACGAGTTCCTGCGCAAGGGCGCACTGTTCTACCTCTCCGACGGCAAGCCGATCAGCATCGAGATCCCGGACGCGAACCGGGGGCTCTGACGTTCACGCGCGGGTCAACGCGATCGGCGCCCAGCGCGGCCACGAGGTCGGGCCGACGAGTGCTCCGTGCTCGTAGGTCGCGATGAGCCGGAAGGGGCGTGCGGCCAGGCTGTTGTCGTAGAAGTACGTGCGGCCGGCGATGGCACGTGCCTGGACTACGAGCGGCCAGAGCCGCTCGTAGCGCTCGCGGATCTTGTCGTCCGGAACCGTGTGACCGCCGCGCCGGACCCGGTCGGCGACACGACCGAGGGTCACCTCCTCCGGAACGAGGATGACGTGCAGGTAGACCCGGTAGCCCGAGCCTGTCGCGGCACGCACGAGGTCCACCTTGCTCGGGTGCGAGAACACGGTCTCGGTGATGAACGACCGGTGCCTGGCAAACAGGCGCGCCCGCTCCTCGGCGGCGAGCCGGGACGCCTCGTAGGCGTGCACTTCCTCCTCGCCCGGCCACCGCTCGGCGGCGATGACGTCGGCGTTGACGAAGGGCAAGTGCGTCACCGGCTCCAGCACCCTGGCGACGAATGTCGACTTCCCGGAACCGTTCGGGCCCGCGAGCAGGTGCAGGACCGGGTCGGGGGACGGATCGCCTGGAGTCACGCGGGCTTGGACGTGCGGGTCTTCTTGACGGTCTTCTTGACGGCCTTCTTGGTGGTCGACGAGCGTGTGGCAGCACGAGGTGCGGAAGCCCGGACGTGCGCTCGCCCGGCGGCATCGCCCTCGGTCCAGGTCTCACCTGCGGCGAGGAACTCCTCGGCTAGGTTCAGGCTCGCGCGCGCCTCGCCGATCCCTTCGTCCCACGCGGTGCGCACCACGGCCTGATCGAGGGCACCGAGGTCGTCGTAGCTGCTCCGGCCGGACAGCACTGCCTCGATGTCACGCTGACTCACGCCGCGCGCGGACTCGAACTCACGCCCGAGGCGTGCCCAGTAGTTCAGCTGCTGGGTCGCGCTTCGTCGCACGACGGCGCCGGTCGACGCAGCAGCCTCGAAAAGGTCTGCCTCGATGCGGGTGGGCATGGACGACATCGGACCACCTCCTGCGCACAACTGTAGCATTGTGCTACAGAGCATGTTTCACCCAGGCGACCTGGCCTAGTCCTGCTCGATCGACCCTGGCCGGAGCGCCCGTGCAGTCCTAGTGTGACGAGCACCAGAATCCTCTCTCCCGGGTGGTGCTCCATGCGCAAGGCAGTCGTCGTCCTCCTCTCCGTCCTGGCCCTCGTCCTGGGCCTCAGCTCGTACGCCGACGCGGCGAAGGCGCCGTACAAGGTGTCGTTGGCGACCAGCGTCGCGAAGTCGTCGGCCGGTCGCTTCATCACGGTCTCCGGTCACGTCACCGGCCCGAAGGCGGCCGGGCACTCGGTGACCATCCAGCGCCACTTCGTCGGCGGACCGTGGGTGACCGTGGCGAGCGCGACGATCTCCTCGCGCGGCAACTACCGGGCCCGGGTCGAGACCCCGCGCGGCGGCACCACCAGCTTCCGCGCGATCAAGGGCCGCTCCTCGGTCCGCTCGGCCGGGGTCAGCCCGACCCGATCGCTCCCGGTCTACGAGTGGCTGTACCTGGCGAACGTCAACGCCATCGCCACCCAGGGAGTCCTGCAGAACACGTCGGTGACGATCGCCGGGAAGACCTACGCGCGGTCGATCACCATGAACGGCACGAGCCCCGGCATGGAGGTCAAGCTCGGCGGCCTGTGCACCACGCTGACGAGCACGCTGCAGTACCAGTCGACGAACGGCTCGATCGTGCCCGCATCGATGAACTTCGCCTTCGCGGTGTACCCGGCCGGCGGCGGGCCCGCGACTCCCACGACCGGGCAGCTCGACACCTCGTTCGTGGTACCGCTGACGATCCCGCTCACCGGCGGCAACGTGCTCCAGATGCTGACCAGCAACATGGACAGCGACTACCAGTACGCGCTCGGGGACCCGAAGGTCTACTGCAACGCCGACCACCTGCCCAGCTGGACCAGCAGCGACCTCTGAGGAGAGCCATGCGTACGACCGTCCTCACCCTCCTGACCGCACTTGCCCTGCTCGTCGGGCTGACCGTGCTCGACACCGCCGAAGCAGCGACGCCGGCGTACAAGGTCACGCTGCACACCAGCGTCGCGAAGTCGACCGCGGAGCACTTCATCGTGGTCTCCGGCACCGTGACCGGTCCGAAGGCCGCCGGCCACACGGTGACGATCCAGCGCCGGTACGTCGGTGGTCCTTGGATCACCGTCGCGACCGCGACGATCTCCTCGCGCGGCAGGTACAAGGCACGCGTCGAGACCCCCCGCGGTGGCACGACCAGCTTCCGCGCGATCAAGTCCCGGTCCTCGGTACGCCGTGCCGGGGTCAGCGCGGTGCGATCGATCCCGGTCTACCGGTGGATCAACCTCGCCGGCCAGAACAGCCTCGACAACATCAACGACTCGAACCTCCAGACCGGCATCGAGGAGACCGTCAGTGGCAAGACCGCACCGTCGGTCGACATGTACGCCGACGGCGACGTCGAGTACAAGCTGAGCGGCCTGTGTAGCAGGCTCACCTTCACCGCCGCCTACACGGGCACCTCGCCTGCGAGCATGTCCGTGGACGTCGTGAAGACCCCGATCAACGGCGGTCCGTCCACGACGGTCCCCGGCGTCGTGAACACCGGCACACCCCTGCCGGTGCAGACGTCCTTGAGCGGGTTCCGCTACGTGCTGCTCGAGACCAACGGCTACGACAGTGGGAACAAGCTCGTGGTCTGGAACCCGCAGGTCTACTGCAACGCCGACCAGCTGCCGGCCTTCGTGCTCGATGACCTGAAGTAGTCCCTCTCAGCCCGCGACGAGCCTGCTCCGACGCCGACGGGCGGACAACCCGCGCACGAGCTCGCCACCGACGAACCCCGTGGCGGCGAGGGCCGCGTGCAAGGAGGGCTTGACGTCCTTGCCCGCGCCCAGGCGGCCGATCTGCGTCTCGTACCACTCCGACTCCCCGGCGAAGCCGATCATCGTCGGAAGGGTGTAGCGCGGCAGCACGGCGCCCTCCGCACCGGCGAGCAGCTTGGCGGCCAGGTCCGGGTCGATCGCCAACGGGCGCCCGAGCCCGATGAGGTCGACACCGCCGTCGGCGAGCAGCGACTCCATCACCGAACGCGTGCGGATGCCGCCTGTCAGCATCACCGGCACCCCGGAGGCGGCACTGCGGGCCCGGCGCGCGAAGGCGGCGAAGTAGGCCTCCTTGGCGTTCGCACCACCACCGAGCTCAGCCACCTCACCGAAGAGCGCCGGGCTCTCGTAGGTGCCGCCCGAGATCTCGATCAGGTCCACGCCCTCGGCGACCAGGAGCCGGACGACCTGCTCCGCGTCGTCCTCGGTGAAGCCACCGTGCCGGAAGTCCGAGGAGTTCAGCTTCACCGCGACGGTGAAACCGTCGCCGGTCGACGTACGCGCTGCGCGGACCGCGGAGAGCAGTGCCCGCGCGCGGCCGGCGACGTCGCCTCCCCAGGCGTCGTCACGCCGGTTCACGTGCGGGGAGAGGAACTGCGCGAGCAGGTAGCCGTGGGCGGCGTGCACCTGGACCCCGTCGAGTCCGGCCTGCTCGCACTGCGCGGCGGCCCTCCCGAAGCCTGCGACGATCGCGTCGATCTCGTCCGGCTCGAGCGCGCGCGGCCGTGCGAAGAGTCCCATCATCGGCACCGCGTCGCTGGCGCTGGGGGCCACGGGAGTCGAGACGAGGAAGCGGTTCGTCTGGCGACCGGGGTGGTTGAGCTGGGCGATCACGGGCGACGAGGACGCCGCCTCGCGCAGGCGGCGCAGGCCCGCCAGGTCGAGGTGCCGGTCCGCGACGATGTTGCGGCTGCGCTCGAGGTAGCGGCGGTCGACCATCAGGTTCCCGGTCACCAGCAGGCCGCCCGCGGCACCCTCGGCCCAACGCCGGTAGAGCCGCTCGTGACGGACCGTCGGCTGGTTGTCGGCGTCGGCGAGGTTCTCGGTCATCGCCGCCTTCACGATGCGGTGCGGCAGGACGAGGCCGCTCGGCAGGGTGAGCGGGGTGCTGAGCTGGGTCACCGGCTGATCCTCGCAGGGCCGCACGGTCCCGGCGTCCGCCCTGGGGAGGAACCGCAGGGGCCTGAGCCCTCGCGACTCAGCCGGCCAGGAAGGAGAACCGCACCTCGCGCACCGCGTTGTCGACGTTGAGGTCGACCAGGCAGATCGACTGCCAGGTGCCGAGCATCAGCTCTCCGCCCACCACCGGCACCGTCGCGTACGGCGGCACCAGCGCCGGCATCACGTGTGAGCGACCGTGACCCGCACTGCCGTGCCGGTGACGCCAGCGGTCATCGGCCGGCAGCAGGTCGGCCAACGCCGCCAGCAGGTCGTCGTCACTGCCCGCACCGGTCTCGATGATCGCGATGCCCGCGGTCGCGTGCGGGACGAACACGTGCAGCAGACCGTCACCGCGGGCGGCGACGTAGGAGGCAGCGTCGCGGGTGACGTCGAGGACGACCTCGGTCTCTCCGGTGCGGTACGTGCGGGTCTCGGTGTCCATGCACCGAGCCTGTCACGGCGCGTTGCTAGGACAGCAGGGAGAGACCCTTCGCGATCTTGTCGATCGTCTTCCGCGGTCCGAACACGCTCACCGCGTAGTACGACAGGTCCGGACCCCGTGTGCTCGACACGGCGAAGAGGTAGTCCTCGTAGACCCGGGTGTGCTGCGCCTGCGTCGGCATGTCCACCAGCACGACACCGGGCGCGACCGCGGCCTTCGCGCGCACCTCTGCCAGCTTTGCCGCCTCAGCACCGAGCACCGTGCATCCGATCCACGGCAGCCCTGGATGCACGGCCCCGTCGGAGTCGATCGCGTCGTCGCCGAGGATGCCTCGGGTGCGCCCCATCGTCGCGCTGGCGACGCACACGGCTGCGTTCACGGCCCGTCCCGCCGGAAGCGAGCTGTCCACGACCACGATCCACTTGTACGGCACGTCCCTGGTCGAAGCCGATTGGTCGATGTGCTCGCGTGCGAAGCCGATCTTGGACTCTTCGGTCATGGTGTTCATCGGTGGCTTCCTCTTGTTCGGTCCCTGGCCTGAAGTCTTGGTGGATGCACAGGGTTCACGCAACTAGTCCGTGCATTGTTCGGCGATTGGCGTATTCTTGTGTGCATGGACGACCTAGATCGCCGAATCTTGGCCGCTTGGGTGATGGATGCACGCCGAAGCCTTCGAGACATCGCCGGCGAAGTGGGCGTCTCGGCGACCACCGTCCACGAGCGAGCCCGCGCTCTCCAGAAGCGCGGGCTGATCCGCGGCGCCTACCTCGACCTCGATCTCGCCCAGCTGGACCGTGGCGTGCAGGCCCTGATCGCGGTCCGGATCCGGCCGCCGTCGCGGACCAACATCGAGGCGTTCCGGGACTGGGTCGGAGGGCTGCCGGAGACGGTCGGCGTCTTCGTCACCTCGGGCCGCTCGGACTTCATGGTCCATATCGCCGTACGCGACAACGAAGCCCTGTACTCGTTCGTCATCGACCGTCTGACCACACGGTCCGAGATCGCCGATGTCGAGACGTCAGTGATCTACGAGCACCGGCGAGCCGCAAGCCCACTCGGCTGAAGGCACCGGAAACCTGGCAGCCAGACGAAGCGGTCCGGAGAAGCATGAAGGACCGGGTCCGAAGACCCGGCCCTCATCAGTGGGAACTCCCCACGATCACGTGCGCGAGGGGGGATTTGAACCCCCACGCCCTTTCGGACACTGGCACCTGAAGCCAGCGCGTCTGCCGTTCCGCCACTCGCGCGTGAAGCGGGAGACAGGCTATCCCAGAGGCGACGCGCGACCCAAACCGGGGAGGAACGCCTGCCAGGGCAGGGCCGCTACGATCGATGCGACACACGGGAGCGGCCCGTGCGGTGACGCCTGTTCCGAAGGGGGTGAGGGAGCTGAACGGCCTGCAGCGGTTCGAGAACCGCCTCGAGCAGATGATCTCCGGGGTCTTCGCGCGCACCTTCCGCAGCGCCGTCCAACCGATCGAGATCTCCTCGGCACTCGCCCGCGAGGTCGACAACTCCGCCCAGGTGCTCAGCCGCGACCGGCGCCTGGCGCCCAACGACTTCCACGTCGAGCTCTCCGAGCCCGACCACGAGCGGCTCACCGCCCTGGGCGCCGCGCTCGTCGACGAGCTCGCCGGCCTGCTCAAGGAGCACGCGAAGGCGCAGTCCTACGTCTTCACCGGTCCGGTCGGCATCACACTCGAGGTCGCTCCCGACCTGACCACCGGTCGCTTCCGGGTGCGCAGCGCCGCGATGGCCAAAGTCACCCAGAGCGGGCCCGAGATCAGCGCCACCCAGGTACGCCGCGCCTCGGCGCTGCTCGACATCAACGGCGAGCGGATGCCGCTGGCTCCGCCCGGCATCGTGGTGGGCCGTGGCGTCGACGCCGACCTGCGCATCAACGACCCGGGCGTCTCGCGCCGCCACGTCGAGTTCCGGGTGACCGAGGACGAGGACGGCCCGCGGGTCAGCGTGCACGACCTCGGATCGACCAACGGTGTGCTGGTCGACGGCCGACGGGTCCAGAACGCGTCGCTCGCAGACGGGTCCGTCGTACGCATCGGCAACACCTCGATGACCCTCCACCAGAGGCAGGCCTGATGTCCGAGCTGACCCTGGTGCTGATCCGCTTCGGCTACCTCGCGGTGCTGTGGATCTTCGTGCTCTCCGCGATCACCGTCATCCGCACCGACATGTTCGGTGCGCGGGCGGCCCGCGAGGCCAGCCGCGCCGAGGAGCGCAGGTCGGCGAAGTCCGCGGGCAAGACGCGGAGCAAGCCGCCCAAGGCGCGGCGCGGCGACCCGACCAGCGTGGTGATCATCGAGGGCGGCAACGCCGGGCAGTCGGCCAACCTCTCCGAGGCGCCGATCCTGATCGGCCGCGGCAACGACGCAGCGATCCGCCTCGACGACGACTACGTCTCCACGCGGCACGCGCGGATCGCCAGCTCCGGGGACCAGTGGTACGTCGAGGACCTCGGATCGACCAACGGGACCTACGTCGGCAACAGCCGGATCACCCAGGCCACCGCGATCTCGCTCGGCACGCGGATCCGGATCGGGAAGACGATCCTGGAGCTGCGCAAGTGACGGACCCGATGCCGCTCTTCCTGCGCTTCGCCGCACTCTCCGACGTCGGACGGGTGCGCAAGGACAACCAGGACTCCGGGTACGTCGGGCCGAACCTGCTCGTGATCGCCGACGGCGTCGGCGGCGCGGCCCGCGGCGACATCGCCAGCAGCGCAGCCGTCGAGGCGATGCGCAAGCTCGACGTACCGCCGGGCAACGACGCGCTCAGCGCGCTCGCGGCCACCATCCACCTCGCGCACGACCGGCTCGCCGAGATCGTCGAGCAGCACCCCGACCTCGACGGCACCAGCACCACCGTGAGCGCCGCGATCTTCGACGGCACCCACCTGCGCATCGGCCACGTCGGCGACAGCCGCGGCTACCTGCTGCGCGACGGCGTCCTGCAGCAGCTCACCTCCGACCACACCCTGGTGCAGAGCCTGGTCGACGAGGGCCGGATCACCGAGGAGGAGGCGCGGGTCCACCCGCACCGCAACCTCATCCTGCGCGCCGTCGACGGCGTCCACGAGCCCGAGCCCGATCTGTTCTCGGTGCCGCTGGGTGTGGGCGACCGGCTGCTGTTCTGCTCCGACGGCTGCTCGGGCGTGCTCGATGACGCGACGATGGCCGCGCTGCTGGGCGCGGACCCGCTCGAGGAGGCCTGCGCGCGCCTGGTCACCGGTGCCCTGGACGCCGGCAGCTCGGACAACGTCACCGTGGTGATCGCCGAGGTCGTCACCGGCGACCAGCCGCCGGCCGGCGAGCCGATCGTGGTCGGTGCCGCCGCGACCGCGCCGCACCTCCGGATCGCCGACGACGCTCCGACCGGCAGGCTCAGCGCGACCGACGTCGCGACGCTCAAGAAGGCGTCCACCCGGATCGACCCCGAGGCGATCCGCTACGCCCCGCAGCCCCCGCCGCGCGGGCGCTGGCTGGGCCGCGTGGTCGCGCTGGTCCTCGTCCTCGGCGTGATCGCCGCCGCCGGCTACGGCGCCTACCGCTACTCCCAGACGCGCTGGTTCGTCGCGGAGGACAACGGGGTCGTGACCATCTACAAGGGCGTCAACCTCGACATCCCGATCATCGACCTGCACTCCTCGGGCGAGCCGACCGCCTACGTGATCGGTGACATGGGGACCTTCGCCGACGACGTCCGCGACGGCAAGGACTTCTCGAGCGAGGCCAAGGCGCGGGTGTTCGTCTACAACGCCGCGTGCCGCGACACCGAGCCGCGCACGATCGTGCTCCTGAAGCCAGATCCGAAGGTCCTGCTCGACAGGCTCCTGCGTCCGGTCATCCCCGTCCGCAGCACCGGCAAGGTCGCGACCGTGTCCGGCGCCAGCTGTTCGGAGGCGCCGTGAGCACGGCCACCGGTCCTGCCGAGCGCCGCGGTCCCGCCGGAGCGCTGCTGCAGTTCGTCCACCGCCGCCGCCGGGGCGCGGAGCTCTACCTGCTCGTCCTCAGCCTGGCCGTCGGCATCGGTGCGTACGCCGCCGTCGGGCTCGGCGCGCAGGGACGGGTCCCGGCCGACATCTACAGCTACGGCGGCTGGCTCGCGCTGCTGATCGTCGCCGCGCACGTCGTGGTGCGCTGGAAGGCGGCGTACGCCGACCCGATCCTGCTGCCGATCGTGGCGGCGCTGAACGGCCTGGGCCTGGCGATGATCCACCGCATCGACCTGGGCATGAAGGTGCGCAACCCCGACTACAGCGCGCTCGCTCCCTCGCAGCTGATCTGGATGACGCTCGGCGTGGGCCTCTTCATCACCGTGCTGGTGCTGCTGCGCGACCACCGCCGGCTGCAGGCGTTCACCTACACCTCCGGCTTCGCTGCGCTGCTGCTCCTGGTGATGCCGCTGGTCCCGGGCATCGGGCGCAACATCCGCGGTGCGCGCATCTGGATCCACCTCGGACCGCTGAGCTTCCAGCCCGGCGAGGTTGCCAAGGTCCTGCTCGTCATCGCCTTCGCCGGCTACCTGGTCCTCTACCGCGACGCGCTCGCCCTGGCGGGGCGCCGCTTCCTGTTCGTCGACCTGCCCCGCGGGCGCGACCTCGGCCCGATCCTGGTGATGTGGCTGATCAGCCTGGGCATCCTGGTCTTCCAGAACGACCTCGGCTCCTCGCTGCTGTTCTTCGGGATGTTCCTGGTGATGCTCTACGTCGCCACCGAGCGACCCGGCTGGCTGATCGTCGGCGGAGCCATGTTCATGATCGGCGCCTACCTCGGCTACCTGGTCATCGGACACGTGCAGACCCGCGTCGATGCCTGGCTGCACCCCTTCCCGGTCACCACCGGCACCTACCAGATCGTGCAGGGCATGTTCGGGATGGCGTGGGGCGGTCTGACCGGGCGCGGACTCGGGCTCGGCTCCCCGCAGAGCACCCCGATCGCCTCCTCCGACTTCATCCTCCCCGCGCTGGGTGAGGAGCTCGGGCTGACCGGCGTGCTCGCGATCATCCTGCTCTACGGCCTGCTCGTGGAGCGGGCGCTGCGCACGGCGCTGATCTGCCGCGACAACTTCGGCAAGCTCGTCGCCACCGGCCTCGGCGTCGTCTTCGCGCTCCAGGTCTTCGTGGTCATCGGCGGCGTCACCAAGCTGATCCCGCTGACCGGCCTGACGACCCCGTTCCTCTCCCAGGGCGGCTCGAGCCTGGTCGCGAACTGGGTGATCATCGCGCTGCTGCTGCGCATCTCCGACCAGGCCCGGCGTCCCCCGCCGGAGTTCGTCGACACCGGGTCGGACCTCGACTCCACGCAGGTGGTGATGATGCGGTGAACCGTCCCATCCGCAACCTCGCCGTCGCGTGCATGGTCCTCTTCCTGGCGCTGATGGCCAACGCGACGTTCCTGCAGTTCTTCGAGGCAGACTCGCTGAACTCGCTGTCCAAGCACGACGAGAACACCCGCGTGAAGGAAGCCGCGTTCTCCGAGCCGCGCGGCCAGATCATCGTCGACGGCAAGGCGGTCGCGCGCAGCAAGAAGTCCGACGACCGCTTCAAGTACCAGCGCGTCTACCCCTTCGGTGCCGAGTACGCGCAGCTCGCCGGCTACTTCTCCCGCACCCGCCTCGGCGGACTGGAGGCCAGCCAGAACAAGGTGCTCACCGGCGATGCTCCGGGGCTCTTCGTGAACCGCGTCCTGGACCTGCTCGGCAACCAGCCCCCACAGGGCGGCAACGTCGTGCTGACCATCAACGCCAAGGCGCAGAAGGCGGCGTACGACGGGTTGAAGGCGCTGGGCAACAACACCCAGGGTGCGGTGGTGGCGATCGAGCCGTCGACCGGCCGGATCCTGGCCATGGTCTCCAGTCCGACCTTCGACCCCAACCGGCTCGCCACCCACGACGTCACGAAGTCCGACAGCATCTACAAGCGCCTGCTCGACGACAAGCTGAACCCGCTGAACAACCGCGCGATCGAGGAGCGGTTGCCGCCCGGCTCGACGTTCAAGCTGATCACCGCCTCGGCGGCGCTCTCCAGCGGCAAGTACACCCCGAACAGCCTGGTACCTGGCGGCTCCGTGCTGAACCTCCCGCAGACCAGCCACGACCTGACGAACGAGAACCACAGCTCCTGCGGCGGCGGCCAGATCACGCTGACCCGGGCGCTCGAGGTCTCGTGCAACGTCGCCTTCGGCACCGTCGGCCTGCGCCTGGGGGCAGACGCGCTGCGCACGCAGGCAGAGAAGTTCGGGTTCAACGCCCACTCCTACTTCCACGACCTCGACGACCCGCTGACCTCGCAGGTCCAGAGCCAGTTCCCGAGCAACGTCGACGCTCCGCAGACCGCGCTGTCGGCGATCGGGCAGGCCAGCGTGACCGCGACCCCCCTGCAGATGGCGATGGTGGCCGCGGGCATCGCGAACAACGGTCGCGTGATGCTGCCCTACCTGGTCAACGAGATCCGCTCGGCCGACCTCGACGTGATCAAGCCGATCGCGCCGAAGGTCTTCAACCCCGAGGCGATCTCGCCGTCGGTCGCGCGCCAGCTGACCGACATGATGGTCTCGGTCGTCGACAACGGCACCGCGAGCAGCGCCCGCATCCCGGGCGTCAAGGTCGCCGGCAAGACCGGCACGGCGCAGAGCCTGCCGAACCGGCCGCCGTACGCCTGGTTCGTCTCGTTCGCGCCCTCGGTCAACGCCAAGGTCGCGGTCGCGGTCCTGGTCCAGGACGCCGGGGTCGACCGCAACGCCATCTCCGGCAACGGACTGGCCGCGCCGATCGCGAAGGCCGTCATGGAAGCGGTGCTGAACCAGTGACCCGACCTGAGACGAACACCACGCCCGCTTTCGCGAACCCATTCGCGGCGCGGAGCGTCACACACTGCGCGGGAAGCGCACACCGACGAGCACACGACGTACGCATGAGGGGACATCTCCATGGTTGAGCCAGCAGGCCCGCACCGCATCGGCGGTCGCTACGAGATCGGCGAGCTCCTCGGCCGCGGTGGCATGGCCGAGGTCCGCAAGGGCACCGACATCCGGCTCGGCCGGACGGTGGCGGTCAAGCGCCTGCGCACCGACCTCGCCAGCGACGCGACCTTCCAAGCGCGCTTCCGCCGCGAGGCGCAGTCGGCGGCGTCGCTGAACCACCCGGCGATCGTCTCGGTCTACGACACCGGCGAGGAGATGGCGACCGACGGCAGCAACGTCGCCCAGCCCTACATCGTGATGGAGTACGTCGCCGGCCGCACGCTGCGCGACATCCTGCGCGAGGGCCGCAAGATCCTGCCCGAGCGCTCCATGGAGATCACCTCCGGCGTGCTCGGCGCCCTCGACTACAGCCACCGCGCCGGCATCATCCACCGCGACATCAAGCCGGGCAACGTGATGCTCACCCCGGCCGGTGACGTGAAGGTGATGGACTTCGGCATCGCCCGTGCCGTCGCCGACGCGCACAACACGATGACCCAGACCGCGGCCGTGGTCGGCACCGCGCAGTACCTCTCTCCCGAGCAGGCCCGCGGCGAGACGGTCGACTCCCGCTCGGACGTCTACTCCACCGGCTGCCTGCTCTTCGAGCTGCTCACCGGCCGGCCGCCGTTCGTCGGTGACTCCCCGGTGGCGGTCGCCTACCAGCACGTCCGCGAGCAGCCCCCGACGCCCTCCAGCCTCGATGCCGACCTGCCGCCCGAGGTCGACGCGATCGTCGCCAAGGCGCTGGCCAAGCGCGTCGAGGACCGCTACCAGTCGGCTGCGGCGATGAAGGAGGACATCGACCGGTTCATCGCCGGACGACCGGTGACCGCTCCGCCGGTGCCGGTCGAGCCCGTGGTGGCTGCCCCGATCATCCCGAGTCGCCCCGACAGCACCGCGGTCACCTCGGTGGTGCCCGGTGCAGGCCCGTGGAACGAGGAGCCGAAGCGCCGCATCGGCCCGCTGATGCTGCTCGGCCTGCTGCTGATCGCCGCGATCGTCGGCGCCGTGCTGCTGATCCCCAAGCTGATCGGCTCCGCGCCGCCGAAGGTCTCGGTGCCGAACTACTCCGGGATGACCGTGGAGGCGGCGAAGAAGGCCATCACCAAGGACGGCTTCGGTATCGGCGACGTGACCCAGGAGCCCAGCGACAGCGTCGCCCAGGGCATCGTGATCCGCTCGGACCCGGCGTTCGGCGCGTTCGTCGACCCGAAGGCCGCTATCGGCCTGGTCGTGTCCACCGGCAAGAAGTCGGTCACCATCCCCGACCTCGTCGGGCAGGACAAGAGCACCGCCTCGGACCAGCTCAAGGCCCTCGGCCTCAAGGTCACCCTGAAGGCGAAGCCGTCGGACGACCCGAAGGACCAGGTCGTCGAGCTGTCCCCGGGTGTCGGGGAGAGCGTGCGTGTCGGTGACCGCGTGACCGTCTACTTCTCCCAGGGCCCGCAGAAGGTCCCGAACGTCGTCGGGATGACGCTCGACCAGGCCGTCAACGCCCTGGAGAAGGCCGGCTTCACCGTCGGCCCGACCCAGGACGACACCACCTCGACCGAGCCGAAGGGCACCGTGACCGCGCAGAACCCTCCGGCCGGGAGCACCCAGCTGCAGGGCACCAAGATCACGCTGTCGGTCTCGACGTACGAGCCACCGCCGCCGCCGACCAACACGCCCTCGGGCACGCCGTCGAGCGACCCGTCCTCCGGCCTGCCGTTCTAGCTAGCCGGCCCGGCGTCGTCCCTGCGGGGGCGCGTCCGACGGGCCGGCGACGGTCAGCGCTGCGACAGCCGTCGTGATCGGGACCGCGAGCACGAGGCCGATCGCGCTGGCCAGGGTGCGCACGACCTCCTCGGAGATGCTCTCGGTGGAGAGCAGCTCGAAGAGCGGGCGGTCGTAGAGCGAGAGCAGCAGCAGCACGGCCAGTGCGCTGCCGGCGTAGGCGAAGACGATCGTGTAGATCGTCGAGGCGATGTGGTCGCGCCCGATCCGCATCGCGCTGGTGAACAGCGTGCGCCTGCTCAGCGAGGGACCGGCTTCCCGCAGCTCCCAGACCGCGGAGGCCTGGGTGATGGTGACGTCGTTGAGCACGCCGAGGCCGGCGATGACCAGCGCGCAGGTGAACAGCCCCTGGAACGAGAGGTCGCTGGTGTACGCCGAGAGCAGCGCCGCCGACTCGTCGCCGAAGCCGGAGAGGTGCGCGCCGTGGATCGCGAGCTCGCCGATCCCCGCGGTCACCCCCACGCCGAGCAGGGTGCCGGCCAGCGCGGCGCTGGTGCGCACCGACGGCCCGTGCGCGAGGTAGAGGACCACGAACATGATCGCCGCGGAGCCCGTCAGCGCGACCGCCATGCCGTCGGAGCCCGAGAGCAGCGCGGGCAGCATGAACTTGAGCAGCACGACGCCACCGAGCACCAGGCTGACGACGGCGAGGATGCCGCGCAGCCGGGCGACGGCCGCCACGACCAGCAGGAAGACGGCCAGCAGGACCCACAGCGCGCCGAGCCGGACCACGTCGTCGAAGGAGTAGGACCCGGGCTCGCCCGACGCCCCCGGCGCACGGACCAGCCGGACCGTGTCGCCGCGGCCCAGCCCCGAGCGCGCGACCGCGTCGGGGATGCCGACGGTCTGGGTGCTGCCCTTCTCAGGTCCGGACTTCAGCGTGGCGCTCAGCATGCATCCGGGCGTCGCTCCTCCGCTCTGCCCACCGGTCGTTGCCGGGGCAGGCTGCTGGGTCAGGCATGTCTTGTCGATCGAGGTGACCTTGGCCTCGGGGAAGGTGACGCCGGGTGCGGCGTACGCGGCCTTGGCCTGGAGGGAGTGCACCTTCGCGGAGTCCGGCCACAGCGCGACCACCCCCACCACGGTCGCGACGGCAGCCAGCGCCAGCGCCACCAGCAGCACGGTCACCGGGCCGCGCGCCAGCGGCACCTGGGCACCGCCGTGCCGGTGTGAGTGTGTGTGCGAGTGCGAGTGCGCCACTCTTCTCCTCAGGCGTTCAGTTGCGCACCGGCGTCGGCACGGTTCCGGGGACGGCGTAGGTCAGCGCCGAGGAGCCCTCGTAGGCACCAAGGCTCAGCAGGGGGCTGGTCTGCACCCGGTAGCCGAGGCCGTAGGTGTCCACGAAGGTCTTGTACGCCGAGACGTACTCGCTCGCGTCCAGGGCGGTCTCGAGGTCGGAGACCTGGCCGATGGCCGCGATCCGGTACGGCGGGGAGTAGGTCAGACCGTGCAGGACGACGGTGTTGCCGACGCACTTGATGCCGGTGGTGGAGATGACCCGCTGGTCCTGGATCGTGATCGCGGTGGCCCCACCCGACCACAGCGCGTTGACCACGGCCTGGATGTCCTGCTGGTGCACCACGAGCTCGTCGGCCGAGACGCCGCCGGGCTCGGTGGCGGCGTCGATCTCGCTCTTGGGCGCGTCGTCCAGGGTCACGGTCAGGCCGGGGCCCTTGGCAGCGGCGAATCCGGCGGGGCCGCGGAGCGCGTCGACCTTGCGCTGCAGCTTCTCCACCGCGTCGTTGTCGACCTGGTGCGAGAGGGTGCTGATCTGGCGGTTCAGGCCCGAGACCTGGCCCTGGAGGTCGTTGACGTGGTCGCGCTCGGCGCGGACGACGTGCGGCAGGTCGGTCACGCTCGCGGCTCGCAGGTCCAGGCCCTTGGAGTTGATCGAGGTGGTCACGCACAAGGCGCCGGCGATGACGAACATCACCACCGCAGCAGGCCGCCACCGGCCACGCACGCGGAAGCGGAGCAGGTCGCGCCACCGGGCGAGGGAGTCGTTGCGGCTCGAGGCCACTCCCGCCTCCTCCCGGAGCACTCCGCACCGGAATCCCCGGCCGCTGCCCCGTTCCGGGCCAGCGATGACTACGCTAACCGACGAACTCCAACATCCAGCCCACGATCCTGGGAGCCTCGCAGTGTCCAAGCCCGCCGCCCGTAACCCCACCATCACGATGAGTGGCTACGAGACGTCCATCGTGCGCAGCGCCCTCGTGGTCGTCCTGGTCCTGGTCGGGATCGCCTGGCTGACCGTCTACACCCAGGTCGCCATGGACCACGCCGAGTACACCCACAAGCTGCTGTTCACCAAGCCGAAGAACCCGCTGCCGTGGATGTCCCACCTCTACAAGTGGAACTACGTCATCGGCTTCGGCGCGATCTTCCTGGGCCTGATCGTCTCGGCGCACCCCAAGACCGTGCTCGGTCGCGGCCGCGGAGTGGTGGTCGGCATGCTCGGCTGCTTCCTGATCGGCCTGGCCTGGATCGTGACGTACTACTTCGTCAACCAGAGCACCAGCAGCTCGTTCCACATCCCGGTGATGAACAAGCTCGACCAGTGGAACCTGGGCGTGGGCGTGGCCTTCATGGCCGTCGGCTTCACCTTCGCCACCAAGTGGGAGTGACGGGCCGAGTTACACGCCTGTAGTTATCCCCAGGTTTGTCCCCAGCCTGGGGACAACTTTCTGGCTACCGCCCGAGCAGGCCGTCGATGCCGGGGAGCGCAGCGACCCGGACCAGGATCAGGGCCAGCGAGACCGCCAGGACCGCGCCGGCCACAGCGAACTGGATCACGGTCCGGTTTGCCTTGGGCGCGTAGACGAAGCCCAGGCCGATCAACGTGCCTCCCGCCAGGCCGCCGAGGTGCCCCTGCCAGGAGATGTTGCTGAGCGTGAACGTCAGCACCAGGTTGAGCGCGATCCAGATCAGCACGTTGCGCCAGTCGCCACCGATCTTGAAGGTGACCACGGCCAGGGCGCCGAGCAGGCCGAAGACCGCCCCAGAGGCGCCCAGGGTCGCCTGGTGCTCGTTGGCGAAGAGCATCACCCCGGCGGACCCGGCGATCCCGGAGACCAGGTACAGGGTGAGGAACCGCGCTCGTCCCAGCACGCTCTCCAGCGCCGGCCCGATGAAGTAGAGCGCAAGCATGTTCGAGGCGATGTGCAGCGGGGTCACGTGCGTGAACGCCGAGGTGATCACCTGCCACCACGCACCGGACGCGACCCCGTCGTAGAGGGTCGCGCCACCGTCACCGGTGGAGTGGAAGCCGAAGTCCGGGGTGATCGCGAGCTTGTCGACCAGGCTCGAGCCGTTGCCGCCGTCGGCCTGGATGAGCAGCCAGACCAGGACGTTGAGCCCGATCAGGACGAAGGTGGTGATCCGGGCGTCGATGCTCATCGCCCCGCCGTACGGCAGCCGTCCGCTCCGCGTGGACTTCGCACCCTCCTTGATGCAGGAGGGGCACTGGAACCCGACCGAGGCCGAGTTCATGCAGTCCGGGCAGATCGGTCGCTCGCACCGCTGGCACCGGATCCCCGTCTCGCGGTCGGGGTGCCGGTAGCAGACCGGGACGGCTGCCGTGGGCTCGCTCATGCGGTGATCGTTCAGCCGCGGGTGATCTCGACCGACTCCATCACGACCGGGTCGATCGGGCGGTCGCCCGGGCCGGTCGGGGTGGTGCCGATCGCGTCCACGACGTCGCGGCTCGCCTGGTCGGCGACCTCACCGAAGATGGTGTGCTTGTTGGTCAGCCAGGTCGTCGGGGCCACGGTGATGAAGAACTGCGAGCCGTTGGTGCCCGGGCCGGCGTTGGCCATCGCGAGCATGTAGGGCTTGGTGAACGCCAGCTCCGGGTGGAACTCGTCCTTGAACTTGTAGCCCGGGCCGCCGGTGCCGGTGCCCAGGGGGCAGCCGCCCTGGATCATGAAGCCCTCGATGACGCGGTGGAAGCCGAGGCCGTCGAAGTACGGGCCGCTGCTCTTGCCGCCGTCAGCGTTGTACTCCTTCGTCCCCTCGGCCAGACCGACGAAGTTCTCGACGGTTGCCGGAGCGTGGTTGGGGAACAGGTTGATGACGATGTCGCCGCGGTTGGTGTGCAGCGTCGCCTTGAGGTCCGACATGGATCGCCTTCCGACAATGATTGAGGTGGGACGTTGCAGGTGTCCCGGGCCAGATCCTCCCACGAGGGCCAAGAGGTCGGTACGGCCGCTCGGTTTCCATTACTCGGGTCCCAGGGCATGATCATCGGCGAGGGAAGCATGACCAACGGGAGGAACACCGCATGAGTCGCACGAAGTCACGTCAGGTCGCCAAGCTCGCCCAGCGCCGCAAGCCCAAGCGCCGCCTGCGGAAGCTCCTCCTGCTCGCCGCCCTGGCGGGCGCCGGGGTCCTGGCGTCGAAGAAGCTCGGCGGCTCCGCCGGTACGCCGGCGACCCCGGCCGCTCCGCCCGCGCCGCGCCCGACCCCGCCTCCCGCTCCGGAAGCGGCACCGCCCGCCGCGACGATCGCGGATCCCGCGCCCGTAGAGGCGCCGGTCGAACCGCCGGTCGAGCCGCCCGTTGAGGCGGTCGCCGAGCCCGTCGCCGAGCCCGTCGCCGAGCCCGAGGCCGAGCCTGTTGTCGAGGCGGCGGCCGAGGCTCCTGCCGACCCGGAGGCCACCCAGCCGTTCTTCCTCGACGCCCCGGCCACCGAGGACCCCGCCGCCGAGCCCACCGAGGAAGCCGCTGTGGGGACCCCGGCGGTCGACACTCCCGCCACCACGGCGCCGGCCGAGCCCGTCGGTGATCCCGAGTCCCTCGAGGAGACCACCCAGATCCCGGTCGTCCCGGCGGACTCGCTGACCTCGTTCTTCGACGAGGTGCTCACCGAGAACCAGGAGTCCAAGCGCCGCAAGCGCTAGTCAGACCCCACGCTCAGACCCCCCGCTCAGACCCCCGCTCAGACTTCTGCGGCCACGGGGTCGAGCTCGGGGAACTGCTCGCGCAGGCGGGTGGTGACCCGGCCCTCGACCCAGAAGATCAGCAGCGGGATCAGTCCGGCGAGCAGGACGAGCAGCGAGAAGGCGACCGAGAAGCGGGCCCGGCGCGCGATCAGGAACGCCACGATCACGTAGGCGATGTAGAACCAGCCGTGCAGGGCCCACAGGATCTCGAGGTTGTGCCCGAGCTTGTGGATGTCGGTGCCCTTGGTCGTGAAGTGCGACATCGGGAAGACGACGAAGGAGCAGAACGCCAGCAGGACGCCGACGATCGGGGCCAGGATCCTGTAGGCGGAGAACAGCTTGGTCACCTCGTCACGGTACCCGCGGAGCCTCAGGCGCGGCGCAGCAGGTAGGTGTCCATCACCCACCCGGCCGCCTGGCTGACGGCCGCCCGCCGGCGCCGGATCTCCTCGCCAACCTCGCCCAGCGCTCCCGCCACCAGCTGCTCCTCGCCGGTGCCGAGGTTGGCTCCCCACCAGATCCTCCAGCCCGCCGGGTCCAGGCCCAGGCAGGCGAGGTCCCCGTCGAGCATCACGACCAGGTTCTCGTGACCCGCCGCGACGTCGTCGGCCAGGCGCCGGCCGGTGGTGACCAGGACCGGCTCGCCGACCCGGTGCAGCACGATCCGGTGGCGCGCGGCGAGCAGCTGCGGGCTGGAGACCCCCGGGACGACGTCGTGCACGAAGTCCACCGCACCGCGCTCACGGAGCCGGTCGACCACGCGCAGCGTCGAGTCGTAGAAGGCCGGGTCGCCCCAGACCAGGAAGGCGACGTCGCCGGGCTCGGCGCGCAGCACCTCCTCGTAGGCCGCCACCCGCGCCTCGTGCCAGTCGCGCACGGCGCCGCGGTAGGCCGTCGTCGCGGAGGTCTCGTCGCGCCCGCGCTCACGCTCGGGGTCGGCCACGGCGACCAGGCGCACCCCCGCTGAGGCGCACAGCCGGCGGCGTACGTCGAGCAGCGGGTCGTCCTCGCCCTTCGCCGCGGCGATCACGTAGGCGACCCCGGCCAGGGCGTCAGCGGCCTCGCGGGTCAGCTGGTCGGGGTGGCCGGAGCCGATCCCGATCACCCGGACCCTTCGAGACGGCCCGGGACGACGCTCCTCAGGGAGCCGGGGATCAGTCATCGTGCCGGTCCTCCAGATCCCCCTCGAGATCGAGGTAGACCTGCTGCATGGCGGCGAGCACCTCGGGGTCCGGCTCCTGCCACAGACCGCGCTCGTGCGCCTCGTGGAGCCGCTCGACGATGCCACGCAGCGCCCACGGGTTGGCCTCGCGCATGAACTCCTGGTTCGTCTGGTCCAGGACGTAGGACTTCGCGAGCGTCTCGTACATCCAGTCGTGCACCACCCCTGCGGTGGCGTCGAAGCCGTAGAGGTAGTCGACGGTGGCGGCGAGCTCGAAGGCGCCCTTGTAGCCGTGCCGCTGCATCGCGGCGATCCAGCGCGGGTTGACCACCCGGGCCCGGAAGACGCGCGCGGTCTCCTCGGACAGCGTCCGGGTCCGGACCGCGTCGGGCGTGGTCGAGTCGCCGACGTACGCCCGCGGTGCCGTGCCGGTCAGGGCACGGATCGTGGCGATCATGCCGCCGTGGAACTGGAAGTAGTCATCAGAGTCGGCGATGTCGTGCTCGCGGGTGTCGATGTTCTTCGCCGCCACCGCGACCCGGCGGTAGTTGGTGCGCAGGTCCTCGGCCGCGCTGACGCCGTCGAGGTCGCGGCCGTAGGCGAAGCCGCCCCACTGCGTGTAGACCTCGGCCAGGTCCTGGTCGTCGCGCCAGTTGCCGGCCTCGATGACCTGCAGGATCCCGGCGCCGTAGGTCCCCGGCCTGGAGCCGAAGATCCGGGTGGTCGCGCGGCGTGCATCGCCGTGCTCGGCGAGGTCGGCCCGGGCGTGCGCGCGCACGAAGTTCTGCTCGTCGGGCTCCTCGAGGTCCGCGACCGTCCTGATCGCGTCGTCGAGCATCGCGACCACGTGCGGGAAGGCGTCGCGGAAGAAGCCGGAGATGCGCAGCGTCACGTCGATGCGCGGGCGGCCGAGCTCCTCCAGGTCGATCACCTCGAGCCCGTTGACCCGTCGCGACGCCTCGTCCCAGGTCGGCCGGACGCCGACCAGCGCGAGGACCTCGGCGACATCGTCCCCGCTGGTGCGCATCGCACTGGTGCCCCAGGCCGAGAGCCCGACGCTGGCCGGGTACGTGCCCGTCTCGGCCAGGTGCCGCTCGAGCAGCGAGTCGGCCATCCGCTGACCGGTCTCCCAGGCGAGGCGTGAGGGGACCGCCTTCGGGTCGACGGTGTAGAAGTTCCGCCCGGTCGGCAGCACGTTGACCAGGCCGCGCAGCGGCGAGCCGCTCGGCCCCGCCGGGACGTACCCGCCGCCGAGCGCGTGCACGACCGCGTCGAGCTCGTCGGTCGTCCGGGCCAGTCGCGGGACCACCTCGGTGGCTGCGAAGGCGAGCACCGCGCGGACCTCCGGGTCGTCGTGGACCGCCTCGACGGCGCCGGGGTCCCAGGCCTTGTCCTCCATCGCCTGGACCAGCCCGCGCGCCCGCGCCTCGACGGCGTCCACCGCGGTGGAAGTCGCGCCCTCCGCGAGCCCGAGTGCCGCGCGCAGGCCCGGGACGGCACCGTGCTCACCACCCCAGATCTGGGTCGCCCGCAGGATCGCGAGCACCAGGTTGACCCGTGCCTCGCCGACCGGGGCCTGCCCGAGGACGTGCAGGCCGTCGCGGATCTGGGCGTCCTTGACCTCGCAGAGCCAGCCGTCGACGTGGAGGATGAAGTCGTCGAACTCCTCGTCCTCGGGCCGCTCGGTGAGCCCGAGGTCCTGGTGCATCTGGGCGGCCTGCATCAGGGTCCAGATCTGGGCCCGCATCGCCGGCAGCTTGGCCGGGTCCATCGCCGCGATGTTTCCGTACTCGTCGAGCAGCTGCTCGAGGCGCGCGATGTCGCCGTAGGTCTCGGCGCGCGCCATCGGCGGCACCAGGTGGTCCACGATCGTGGCGTGCGCGCGGCGCTTGGCCTGCGCCCCCTCGCCCGGGTCGTTGACCAGGAACGGGTAGATCAGCGGCAGGTCGGCGATCGCGGCGTCGGTCGCGCAGGAGGCCGAGAGTGCCGCGTTCTTGCCGGGCAGCCACTCCATCGAGCCGTGCTTGCCGAGGTGCACGACGGCGTGCGCGCCGAAGCCACCGTCCTCGGCCGGTGCCCCCACCCACCGGTAGGCCGCCAGGTAGTGGTGGCTGGGGGCGAGGTCGGGGTCGTGGTAGATCGCAACCGGGTTCTCCCCGAATCCGCGCGGCGGCTGGATGAGCAGCACCACGTTGCCGGCGCGCAGGGTGGCGAGCACGATCTCGCTCGCGTCGTTCACGAACAGCGAGCCCGGCGCGGGACCCCACGCCTGCGTCATCGCCTCGCGCAGGTCGGCCGGGAGGTCGGCCGTCCAGCGCTCGTAGGCCTCGACGCCGATCCGCACGTGGCTCTCGGTCAGGTGCGCGGTCGTGAGCCACTCCTCGTCCTGGCCCCCGGCGGCGATGAGCGCGTGGATCAGCCCGTTGCCCGCCGCCGTCAGCGCCTCGGGACTGTCGTCCTCGAGATCGAGGAAGCGGGTGATCTCACCACCCGGCTCACCGAGGTCGTAGCCCTCGGCGCGCAACCGTCGCAGGAGCAGGATCGCCGAGGCCGGGGTGTCCAGGCCGACGGCGTTGCCGACGCGGCTGTGCTTGGTCGGGTACGCCGAGAGCATCAGCGCGACCCTGCGCTCGGCGGGAGCCAACAGCCGCAGCCGCGCGTGCCCGACCGCGATGCCGGCCACGCGCGCGGCCCGCTCGGGATCGGCGACGTAGTGCGGCAGCCCGTCCCGGTCGATCTCCTTGAACGAGAACGGCACCGTGATGATCCGGCCGTCGAACTCGGGGATCGCGATCTGGTTGGCCGAGTCCAGCGGGGTGACGCCGTCGTCGCTGGCGTCCCACTCCGCCCGGCTCGAGGTCAGGCAGAGGCCTTGGAGCACGGGGATGTCGAGCGCGGCGAAGCGTTCGACGTCCCAGGCCTCGTCGTCACCGCCGGCGCTCGCGGTCCCCGGGGCGCTGCCGCCGGCGGCGAGCACGGTGACCACCAGCGCGTCGAGGGTGGCCAGGGCGGCGTACAGCTCCTCGGGCGCCGAGCGCAGGCTCGCGGAGTGGATCGGCAGGCCGACCGCCTCCCCGGTCGCGTCGATCGCATCAGCCAGTGCGTGCGCGAAGCCGGCGTTCCCGCTCGCCTCGTGGGCGCGGTAGAACAGGATGCCGATGCGCGCCCTCCGAGACGGGCGCTGCCCGCCCTCCTCAGGGAGCGGTTCTCCAGGAGGCGCGCCAGCGCCGTCACGAACGGACCACCCCCAGGACGGGATCTCCACCGCTGGCTCGAAGCCCTCACCGGTGAGCAGCACGGTGTCGGAGAGGAACCCGTGCAGGTTCGCGAGGTTCGCCGGTCCGCCCTGCGCGAGGTAGGCGTGCGCCTCGGCGGCCGTGCCGACCGCGACCGTGGAGAGCTCCATCAGCGCGGCGTCCGGGGTCTGCTCGCCACCGAGCACGACGACCGGGAGGCCGAGGCCGTGCACGGCCTCGAAGCCGGCCTGCCACGAGCGCGGCGTCCCGAGGAGCCGTACGACGACCAGGTCGCAGCCGGCGAGCAGGTCCGGGAGATCGCCGACGTCGAGGCGGGCCGGGTTGGCCAGCACCCAGGTGGCGCCGGACGCACGGGCGCTGAGCAGGTCGGTGTCGGACGTGGACAGCAGGGCCAGACGGGCCATCGGGGTGCCTCCTGGAGGGTTCTCGCCCTCCGTCAGTAGGTCGATCCCGTGGCCAGTGTCTGGCTTCACCCCACCTCGCGCGGGGTGTCACAGTGGCGGAACCGCCCCGGACTTCAACCGGGTTCCTGCACCACGGGTCGTGAGCCGCTCAGACTACTCGCGCTGCGAGGCCGCCCACTCCTCGGCCAGCAGTGCGTACTCCATGCCGTCCATCCACTCCCCCGAACGGTGCAGCGCATCCTTGACGGTGTAGCCCTCGCGCCGCATCCCGACCCGCTCCATCAGCTTCCAGGACGGGGTGTTCGCGGCGAAGCAGATCGCGACGACCCGGTGCAGCCCGACCCCTTCGAAGGCGATCCGGAGGAGCTCGCGCACAGCCTCGGTCGCCAGGCCGCGCCCCTGGACCGCCGGGTCGAAGCACCAGCCGATCTCCGCCTTGGTGCCGACCGCCTGCTCCTTGACCTCGGTCTGCGCCCACGAGTCCTCGACGCGCAGCATCAGGTCGCCGACGACCACGCCCTCGTGCTCGACGACGATCGTCGCGGCGATGCGGAACGGCTCGCGCATCCCCTCGGTGAACTTCTCGAGGTCCAGCGAGCGCTCGGTCATCCACTGCGCGACGTCCGGGCGGCTGCGGATCCGCCAGAGCGGTTCGACGTCGTCGTCAACGAGCATCCGTAGCGTCAGGCGCTCGGTACGCCGGGGCCAGGTCAGATCGCGGGGTGCGGGCACACGGTGATCCTGCCCGAGGTTCGCACGGGTGATCGAGCGGATTTTCCGCCACACCCGGCGCGCAGCCACCGGGAACCACGTGATTCGCCATACTGAAGTAGCGAAACGCTCCTGCTCACGCCCCGAGCAGGCGAGAATCGGGCGTTGAACGAACCTCCCGCTCACGTCAGGAAATCGATGAAGTCTGGACTCAGGAGCCTCGTCGCAGGGTCTGCCCTCGCGATGCTGGCGATCGTCTGCCTGCCGGGGGTCGCCACCGCGGGTCAGGACGATCCCTACTTCGGGGTGTCCTCGACGAGCTACTCGGGCCAACCGCGCACCTTCTCGGTGCGGATCATCAACAACCTGGAGAACTCCCGGCTCAGCGCGCGGATCTCCGGGACCGGGCTGAGCTCCTCGCTCCACTGCGTCCCGGCCGGCGCCATCCTCGGGCTGGGTCCGTGGAAGTGCACGCTCTCGGGCAGCTACCGGCTGAACCCCGGCTCGTTCAGCGTTACCGCGTCCGCGTCCGGTGGCGGGCACCACTCCCGCTCGGTCACCCACTCCGGCAGCGTGTCGAGCCGGTTCTCGATCGCTTCGCACAGCTCCCCGACCGAGGGGCAGACGTTCAACGTCAGCGGGCACTACGACCACATCTCCGGACGCAGCGACTTCAGCGTCCACGCGACCGTCACCGCCGGCGGCCGGGTCGTGGCCGGTCAGAGCGGTACGTCGTGCAGCGCGTCGGGCGGCAGCTACACCTGCACGCTGCGCTCCGAGGTCGGGCGAGGTGACCTCTACTCGGTCACCGTGACCGAGTCCGGTCCGACCAGTCGCAGCAGGTCCACCTCGGTGCCGGTCACCACGGTGGCGACGCCGCCGGTCGCCACCGCGCCGCCGGCCCCCACGTTCAGCGGCCCGACGAAGTACAACGTGGCCAACCAGCCGAAGTCGGTCAGCGGCAACGCCCGCTCCGGATCGGTCGTCCAGGTCGTCGTGGACCCGGCCGGGAAGCCGAGCTTCCGCTCGCCGACGGCGACCTGCACCGCCGGCACCTCGGGTGCCTGGACCTGCCCGCTGCCGAAGCTGGCCACCGGCAAGCACCGCATCGCCGCACGCGCCCTCGACCCGACCGACTCCACCAAGGTCTCGCCGGTCTCGTTCCGCACCACGACCCTGACCACCAAGCCGGTCAAGGTGACCCCGACGCCCACCCCGACACCCGTGGCGATCCCGGACCCGACCGTGGAGACGCCTCCCGCGAGCTCCCCGGTCACCGCCGCGTTCGACGGGTTGTCCAAGCCGTTCTCCGAGCTGCTCCTGCTGCTCGTGCTCGCCCTGGCCGTCGGTGCGCTCGCCCGACCCGGCCCGCTCTCGCTGGTCTTCGGCGACGACTCGGCGACCTTCGCCACCGACGACGACGCGGTAGCCGGCTACGAGCTGGCCCAGCAGCGCGGCGTCGGCATCGGCGACAACTCCCCGACCTGGCGCGCCTTCGGTCACGACGCGACCGACTACTGGAGCCGGACCCTGCCCGGGCTGCTGCACCGCTACAGCCCGTTCCTCTCGCGCCTGGCCTCCGACGGAGTCGACCTGCGCGCCATGTTCGGCACGCTGTGGTGGCTCTTCCCGCTCGGGGCCGCCGGCCTCGGCATGGCTGCGGCCAGCAACACCGGTGGCCACGCCGTGGTGCCCGCGCTGGGGATCCTGGTCACCACCATGGTGATCGCCTGCTTCGACGCGCTCGCAGGCTTCATCGCCTCGCTCGTCTTCGGGCTGCTGGTGGTCAAGGATGTCGTCAGCGACAAGCACGGCGCCCTGACGGTGCTCGCGGTCGGCTTCCTCTGGACAGCGCTGCCCCTGATCGCCACCGCGATCCGGCCGTTCCGCCGTCCCGGCGTGCTGACGGTGAAGTACAGCTGGGACCGGTTCGCCGACCTCGTGATCACCGCGCTGCTGTGCGGCTGGGTCGCTCAGAAGATCGCCCAGACGATGGACCTCTTCGCCGGCGCCCACACCGGCGTCCCGGCGCACGCGGACCGGATCGGCCTGATCGCCGTGGCCGCGATCGCAGCGAGGGTCCTGGTCTCGAACCTGGTCGACGTGTGGTGGCCCGAGCGGCTGCGCCAGACCGAGATCCAGGAGGACCTCCCCGAGCCGAGCACCTTCGCGATCCTCGCCGGCATCGCCGTGCGCACCGCCGTCTTCGGCTTCCTCGGCTGGGCGTTCATCGGCGGGTGCTGGCAGTGGTGGGGAGGCGTCCTGCTCTTCGCGCTCCCGGACCTGCTGCTGGTCGTCCGCGACTGGTTCGGCGTCGAGAACCGGCTGCGCGTCCCGCTCCCCTCAGGTGTCACCCAGCTCTTCGTGGTCGTCGTCGGCTGCATCCTGCTGATCGCGCTGCTGGTCTCGGGCGCGAGCAGCCAGCAGACCGCGCTGCGCTACGGGTTCCTCGCTGCCGGCGTGATCCCGGCCGTGCTCGGCGGCGCGAACGTCTTCCGTGCGGAGAAGAAGGAGCGCGAAGGCTCGACCTGGGACCTCCAGCTCGCCGGCGCGGGCATCGTGGTGACGCTGCTGGTCCTCGGCCTGCACGGTTGGAACTTCTGATTCGCAGCGCCTGAGCCCGTGCGGCCGCCTTCCAGGCGGGCTGGGAGGATGACGCGGTGACCCGCTCCCGCTCCGACCTCTGCCCCGGCGTGCAGCGCCCGTGGCCGGCCGAGGACGGCGGGCTGGTCAGGATCCGGCTGGTCGGCGGAGCGGTGAGCGGACCCGGGTTGGCCGCGCTCGCGGCTGTCGCGGCGGCGTACGGCGACGGCGAGCTGCACCTGACCGGGCGTGCGAACCTGCAGCTGCGCGGCCTCCCGCTGGAGGACGGCGTGCTGCCGGTCAAGGTGAGCGAGGCGATCACCGCCACCGGACTCGTGCCCCACCCCACGCACGACCTCGTGCGCAACGTGATGCTCTCGCCGCTCTCGGGCATCTCCGGCGGGACCGCCGACCTGCGCGCGGTCGCGCGCTCCTACGACGACCTGCTCTGCGCCGACCCGGGGCTGGCCGAGCTGCCCGGGCGCTTCCTGGTGGTGCTCGACGACGGGCGCGGTGACGTCCAGGGCCGCTCCCTCGACCTCGGAGCGATGGCGGTCGACGCCGGGCACGCGCAGGTGCGGGCCGGGTCGAGCGGTTGGGGCGAGGTGCTCGACCTCGAGGAGGTCCCAGCGGCCCTGGTCGCGCTCGCGCACACGTTCCTCGACGCACGCGGGAGCGGCGAGACCGCGGCCTGGCACGTCGACGAGCTCGACGCGCCGCTGCTCGACGGCGCACGCGACGTACGGACGCTGAGGAACGCAGGCCCGCTGCCCTACGGGCTGCACGAGGGGGCCGAGCACGTGGAGGTGCCCGACGGGGTGCTCACCCCGGCTCTCCTCGAGCAGCTCACCGGAGCCGCCGAGCTGGTCGTCACGCCGTGGAACGGGATCGTCGTCCCGGTCGGGACCGTCACCGCTTAGGCTGGCGTCCTCCGACGCGTGGAGCAGGAACCCGGTGCGGCCAGGTCGATCCCGACCTCGACCAATTCCGGGGCGGTTCCGCCACTGTGAAGCCTTCGTCGAGGTGCGGTCGCGCAGCGACCGCCTCCAGACCAAGGCTCAGCCAGACACTGGCCACCCGTCGACTCAACCCACCAGGGGCGCGAACCCCCGAGGAGAGACGATGGACCTGATCCACGCCCGCCCGCCGCGGCACTACGAGTACGTCGACGACGGGAGTGCGATCTACCTCGACTCGTTCGCCACGATCCGGCGCGAGGCACGGCTCCAGCACCTGCCGGGTGACGCCGAGCGCGTCGCCGTACGGATGATCCACGGGAGTGGTCAGACCGACCTCGCCGCCGACCTCGAGATCCACCCGCGCCTGGTCAGCGCCGCGCGCGGCGCGCTGGAGGCCGGTGCTCCGATCCTCACCGACGCGCACATGGTCGCCTCGGGGGTGACCCGCGCCCGGTTGCCGCTGGCCAACGAAGTGGTCTGCACGCTGCGCGACCCGCTCGTGCCCGAGCTGGCGGCCGCCTTCGCCACGACCCGCTCGGCGGCGGCCCTGGCTCTGTGGGGCGACCGGCTCGAGGGCGCGGTGGTCGCGATCGGGAACGCACCGACGGCGTTGTTCCACCTGCTCGAGATGCTGCTCGACGGTGCTCCCCGGCCGGCCGCGATCCTCGGCGTCCCGGTCGGTTTCATCGGCGCCGCGGAGTCCAAGCGGGCGCTCGCCTCCTTCGCCGGGGACCACGGCATCGACCTGCCGTTCCTCACCGTGCACGGGCGGCGGGGCGGGTCCGCGATCGCCGCCTCGGCACTCAACGCCCTCGCCCAGGAGGCGGAGTGAGCACCCCGGCGGCTGGTCGCTTCTACGGTGTCGGGGTCGGGCCCGGCGACCCGGAGCTGACGACCCTCAAGGCGGCTCGGCTGATCGCGACGGCCGACGTGGTGGCCTACCACTCCGGGGTCGGCAAGCAGTCGAACGCGCGACGTACCGCCGCCGACCTCATCCCCGCCGGCGTCCTCGAGGAGGACCTCGTCTACCCGGTCACCACGGGGCTGACCGACCACCCGGGCGGGTACGCCGGCGCGATGGCGGAGTTCTACGAGCGCAGTGCCGACCGGCTCGCGGTGCACCTGCGGGCAGGGCGCGACGTGGTGCTGCTGGCCGAGGGCGACCCGCTGTTCTACGGCTCCTACATGTACATGCACGACCGGCTCAGCGAGCACTTCACGACCGAGATCGTGCCCGGCGTACCGGCCTTCGCCGCCGCGACCGCCGGTGTCGCGACCCCGCTGGTGCGCCAGACCGACGTGCTCACGATCCTGCCGGGCACGTTGCCGGAGCCCGAGCTCGCGCGGCGCCTGGCCGACACCCAGGGGGCGATCATCATGAAGCTCGGGCGCACGTTCCCCAAGGTCCGCTCCGCGCTCGCGCAGGCCGGGCGGCTCGAGCACGCGATGTACGTCGAGCGTGCCTCGATGCCCGAGCAGCGCTGGCTCCCGGTCGCCGAGGTCGACGCCGAGACGGTGCCGTACTTCTCGTTGATCGTCGTGCCCGGTGACTCGGTCGCTGCGGTGCCGGGCGGGCGGCGGGGACCGTCACCGGTCGTCGAGGGTGCTCACGTGTCCGGGGACCGAGCCGCCGAGCTGCTCGTCGTCGGCCTCGGTCCGGGGCCGGAGGACTGGCTGACCCCCGAGGTCACCGCCGCGCTCGCCGAGGTCGAGCACGTCGTCGGCTACGCGCCGTACGTCGACCGGGTGCCGCAGCGTGCGGGCCTGACCCGGCACGCCTCGGGCAACACCGTCGAGGTCGACCGCGCCCGTTCCGCCCTCGATCTGGCGCTGGCCGGCGAGCGCGTCGCGGTGATCTCGGGCGGCGACGCCGGGGTCTTCGGGATGGCGGCCGCGGTCTTCGAGGCGGCCGAGGACCCGGCTTACGCCTCCGTG
>JBJMIO010000234.1:0-4188 GCA_045806765.1 Marmoricola sp. | reverse complement strand
CGCCGCGAGCTGCTGTGGACCCTGCGCGAGCGGGCCCGTGAGGCCGAGTCCGGCCAGGAGCTCCGCGTCGCCCAGGCACGTTCGGCCGAGCGTCAGCGGATCGCGCGCGAGATGCACGACGTGCTGGCCCACCGGATCTCGCTGATCACGATGCACGCCGGAGCCCTCGCCTACCGCGACGACCTGCCGCCCGAGCAGGTCAAGGAGACCGCCGAGCTGATCCAGGCCAAGTCCCACGAGGCGCTCACCGACCTGCGCCAGGTGCTCGGCGTGCTGCGCGGTGCGCCCGACGACCTCGAGGGGTACGGCGACCGGCCGCAGCCGACCTTGTGCGACCTGCCCGAGCTGATCGCCGAGGCGACCGCCGGCGGGATGCAGATCGACTACCTGAGCTCGATCTCCGAGGGCATCGCCCCGGCCGACCAGATCGGCCGCACGGTCTACCGCGTGGTCCAGGAGGCGCTGACCAACGCGCGCAAGCACGCCGTGGGCACCCACGTCACGGTGCGCATCAGCGGGGACCCGGAGAGCGGGGTGACCGTCGTGGTCAGCAACGCCACCCGGGTCGGCGCACTGGGGATGCCGAGCACGCCCGGCGCCGGTCTCGGCCTGGTCGGGCTCAGGGAGCGCGCCGCGCTGGCCGGCGGCACGCTGCAGGTCACGAACGGAGCCTCGGGGTTCAGCCTGCGATGCTGGTTGCCGTGGACACCGTGATACCCGGCGAGCCGATCCGCGTCGTGATCATCGACGACGACCCCCTGGTGCGCAGCGGACTTGCGCTGATCCTCGGCGGGACGCCGAGCGTCAGTGTCGTCGGTCAGGCCGGCGACGGGCTGGCCGGCCTGGAGGTCGTCGAGCACCACCGGCCGGACGTCGCGCTGATCGACATCCGGATGCCGCTGATGGACGGCATCGAAGCCACGACCGCCATCGTGAAGCGCGAGGACGCTCCCCGGGTGATCGTGCTGACCACCTTCGACGCCGACGACTACGTGCTGCGGGCGCTCGCTGCCGGCGCGAGCGGTTTCCTGCTCAAGGACACCGCGCCCGAGCAGATCGTGGAGGCGGTGCACAAGGTCGCGGCCGGCGAGCCGATGCTCTCCCCCAGCGTCACCCACACCCTGATCCAGCAGATCACCACGCAGCAGTCACCGGACCGCACGCACGCGGCGCTGGCGCGGCTCGGACGGCTCACCGAGCGTGAGCACGAGGTGGCCCTGGCGGTCGGCCGCGGCCTGAGCAACGCCGAGATCGCCGGCGAGCTCTACCTCAGCGTTCCGACCGTCAAGGCGCACATCGGCCGGCTGTTCACCAAGCTCGAGGTCGAGAACAGGGTGCAGATCGCGTTGTGCGTGCACGACGCGGGGCTGGGCTAGATCTCGTAGGTCCTGCCGGGGACCGCGAGCTCGATCGGGCCGTCGTAGGTCAGGTGGGCCTCGGCGAGCATGACCTCGGCGTCGTGCCAGGGCGGCACATGGGTCAGGACCAGGCGCTTCGCGGCGGCCTGCGTGGCCATCACGCCCGCCTCGGCCCCGGTCAGGTGCAGGTCCGGCGGGTTGTCGCCGCCCTCGACGAAGGAGGCCTCGCAGAGGAAGAAATCGGCCTCGCGCGCGGTCTCCACGAGCGCGTCGCAGGTGCCGGTGTCCCCGGAGTAGGCCAGGGTGCGGCCGTCCGCGCGGATGGTGAGCCCGTACGCCGTGACCGGGTGCGCCACGCGCCGCGCGGTCACCTCGAACGGCCCCACGGTGAAGGTCTCCTCGGGGTAGAGCGTGAAGTCGAACTCCTCGTTCATCCCCGGGTCCTCGTCGAGGTCGTACGCCTTCGCCATCCGGCGGTCGGTGTCCTCGGGTCCCCAGACCGGGATCCTCGGACAGGCTCCCTTCGGGTGGTACTTGCGCAGCACGTAGAACCCGGTGAGGTCCAGGCAGTGGTCGGCGTGCAGGTGCGAGAGCAGCACCGCCTCGACCGTGGTCGGGTCGATGAAGCGGTGCAGGACGCCGAGCGCGCCGCTCCCCATGTCGATCAGCAGCCGGAACGTGCGGCCCTCGAGCTCCGACTCCAGCAGGTAGCAGCTCGCCGGCGAGTCCGGGCCCGGGTAGGAGCCCGATGCTCCGATGACGGTCAGCCTCACAGCGCGCCAGCCGCCGAGAACGGGCCCTGTGCGACCGAGCCGGGACCTCCGGCGAACTGGGCGACGGTCTCCAGCTCCGGGCCGAGGAAGCGCCTGCCGATGGCGGCGAACTCCTCGGGCTGCCCGGTGGTCAGGAACCGGTGCACCGGCTCGACCTCCGCCGCTTGCTCCAGGCCACGCTCGGTCAGGACCCGGTAGACGTCCTTGGCGCACTCCTCGGCGCTGGAGACCAGCGTGACGCCGTCGCCCATCACGTAGGAGATGACCCCGGTCAGCAGCGGGTAGTGCGTGCAGCCGAGCACCAGCGTGTCGACCTCGGCGCGCACCAGCGGGTCCAGGTACTCGTGCGCGACGGCCAGCAGCTCCTCGCCACCGGTGATGCCGCGCTCGACGAAACCGACGAACTCGGGGCACGCCCGGGTCGAGAGCGTCACCTGCGGCGCGGCGGCGAAGGCGTCGTCGTAGGCCTGGGAGTCGGCGGTCGCGCGGGTGCAGATGACGCCGATGCGGCCGCTACGGGTCGCGGCCACCGCACGACGGGTCGCCGGCAGGATCACCTCGACGACGGGGACGTCGTACCGCTCGCGCGCATCGCGCAGCATCGCCGCGCTCGCGGAGTTGCAGGCGATGACCAGCATCTTCACGCCCTCGGCGACCAGGTGGTCCAGGCACTCCAGCGCGTACTCGCGGACCTCGCCGATCGGCTTGGGCCCGTAGGGCTGGCGGGCGGTGTCGCCGAGGTAGAGGACTGACTCGTGCGGAAGCTGGTCGATCACCGCCCGGGCCACGGTGAGACCACCGAAGCCCGAGTCGAAGATGCCAATGGGAGCGTCCGCCACCTGAGCAAGGCTAGTGGGCGGGCGCGGAAATGGGGATGACCGCGACCCAGATCACGTCGTGGCGCGGCGTACCCGCAGGCCGATCGCGAACAGCGCCAGGCCGAGGACGGCCAGACCGGCGCCCACCAGGCTGGGCGAGCGGTACCCGTGACCGGCCTCGATGACCACCGAGCCGAGCCAGGCCCCCAGGCCGTTGGCGATGTTGAGCGAGGAGTGGTTCAGGGCCGCCCCGAGCATCTGGGCGTCGCCCGCCTCGCTCATCAACCGGATCTGCAGGTTGATCGCGAGCACCGAGCCGAGCGCGCCCATCACCAGCACGGCGAGCCACAGCGCGACCGGCATCGCGGCGACGGCGAAGACGACGAGCAGCACGACCGCGGCGGCTGCGAACCCGGCGAGCACCGAGCGGACCACGTCCCAGTCCGCGAGGCGCCCGGCCAGCCACGCGCCGTAGACCGAGCCGATGCCGAAGGCGAGCAGGAACCACGGGATCGCCGAGGTCGGCGCACCGGCGACGTCGGTGACCAGCGGGGCGACGTAGGAGTACATCGCGAAGATGCCGCCGAAGCCGATCATGCCGGCGCCGAGGGCGAAGAGGACCTGCGGGCGCCGGAACGCCGTCAGCTCACCGCGCACGGTCGCGTGCGGGTTGCCCGGGCTCGCCGGCACGAAGACCAGCAGGCCGACGGCGGTCACCACCGCGATCGCGAGCACGCCCCAGTACGCCGAGCGCCACCCGAGGCCCTGACCGAGCCAGGTGCTGACCGGCACGCCGACGACGGTGGCGACCGAGAGCCCGAGCATCACGCCGCTCACCGCGCGACCGCGTCGCTCCTCGGGGACCAGCGACGCCGCGATCAACGAGGCGACGCCGAAGTAGGCGCCGTGCGGGAGTCCGGAGAGGAAGCGCGCGGCCATCACCGGCCAGAACCCGTGCGCCACCGCGGTCACCGCGTTGCCGACGCCGAGGGCGAGCACCAGCGCGATCGCCAGGCCGCGCCGCGGCAGCCGGGCGCCCAGCGCCACGATCACCGGCGCGCCGACCACGACCCCGGCGGCGTACGCCGAGATCACGTGACCGGTCCTGGGGATGGAGGTGTGGATGCCCTTGGCGATCTCGGGCAGCAGGCCCATCGTCATGAACTCGGTGGTGCCGATCGCGAACCCGCCGAGCGCGAGGGCGGTGATCGCGAGGCCGACGTGGGTGGCGCGGACCGG
>JBJMIO010000233.1:0-12558 GCA_045806765.1 Marmoricola sp. | reverse complement strand
TCGGCGAGCAGCGGGACCACGGGGTCCCACGCGGCCGGGCCCGAGGACATCCCGTGGATGAGCACGAGAGGCCGCATCAGTAGCTCAGCCCACCACGCCCGACCAGCTGCGCCGCGATCACGTTCTTCTGGATCTCGTTCGTGCCTTCACCGACGATCATCAGCGGAGCGTCGCGGAAGTAGCGCTCGACGTCGTACTCGGTGGAGTAGCCGTAGCCGCCGTGGATCCGCACGGCGTTCAGCGCGACCTCCATGGCGACCTCGCTGGCGAAGTACTTCGCCATCCCGGCCTCGAGGTCGCAGCGCTCGCCGGTCTCGTAGCGCTCCGCCGCGTGGAGCGTGAGCTGACGTGCGGCGGTCAGCTTGGTGGCCATCTCGGCCAGGTAGTTCCCGATCGACTGGTGCTTCCAGATCGGCTTGCCGAAAGACTCGCGCTCCTGGGCGTAGGCGAGCGCGTCGTCGAAAGCCGCCTGGGCCACGCCGAGGGCCCGCGAGGCCACCTGGATGCGGCCGGTCTCCAGACCCTTCATCATCTGCGCGAAACCCTTGCCCTCCACGCCACCCAGGAGCGCATCGGCGGGGGCGAGGTAGTCCTCGAAGGAGATCTCGCAGCTCTCCACGCCCTTGTAGCCGAGCTTGGGCAGGTCGCGCGAGACCGTCAGCCCGGGACCGTGCTCGACCAGCAGGATGCTGATGCCCTGGTGCTGGGGCTCCGCCTTGGGGTCGGTCTTGCACAGCAGCGCGATCAGCTGGGAGCGCCGGGCGTTCGAGATCCACGTCTTCGAGCCGCGGATCCGGTACCCGTCCTCGGTCGTCCCCTCGTTGATGCGCTGTGCCACCGTGGCCATTGCCTGGAGGTCGGACCCGCCGCCGGGCTCGGTGAGCGCCATCGTGGCCCGGATCTCCCCGGTCGCCATCCGCGGCAGGTACCGGTCCTTCTGCTCGGGCGTGCCGAAGAGCAGGATCAGCTTGGCGACCACGGTGTGGCCACCCATCGCGCCCGCCAGGCTCATCCACCCTCGCGCCAGCTGCTCGGTCACGCCGACGTAGCAGGGCATCGAGACGGGGACCTCGCCCCAGGGCTCCGGGATCGCCAGGCCGTAGATGCCGAGGTCCTTCATCTGGTCGATGAGCTTCTCGGGGTACTCGTTGGCGTGCTCGAGCTCCTGGACCACCGGCTTGACCTCACGGTCGACCCAGTCGCGGACCGCCCTGACGATCGCTCTCTCGTCGTCGGTCAGTGCCATGAGCTCCTCCTCGATCTGTGCTCGAACCTCTCGATTCTAACATAGATTAAAGAGAGGTCGAGGCGTCCCGGTGAGGTCCGTCTCAGTCGCCCAGCTCCTCGGCCTCGATCCGCCGGATCGCACCGAGGAGGAAGTAGGTGAGGCTGTAGATCAGGACGAAGAACAGCCCGAGCGCGACCCAGTAGTTCAGCAACCCGTGCCAGGCCAGCGGCCCGGAGGTGAAGAACGGCATCGCGACCAGCGGCAGGAACGAGGCCGCGGTCAGGAACGAGAGCCACGCCAGCCACGGCGGCAGGTAGGGCTTCTCCTGCTTGTCCATCAGGATCGCCGTGCCGAGCGCGACGTACTGCAGCGAGGTCACCATGAAGGTGCAGTCGAAGATGAACCAGCCGACGTCGCTGAGCAGCTGGACCTCCCCCGCGGTGCGCATCGGGGTCCGGAAGCTCGCCGTCAGCCACATCACCCCGGAGAAGAGGGTGACGAACGTGGTCGCGATGCCGCCGAAGAACTCGATCCGGTTCAGCACGCCGTACGGTCCCTCGATGCGCTGCATGATGCGGGCGATCACCACGCTCCACGGCAGGTAGAACGCCGCGATCGCGATGTAGCCGACCATGCCGACCCGGATCCGGGTCTCGTGGTCACCGAAGAAGTCCTTGATGCCCTGCCCGTGGAGCGACTCGTGGGGAGCCGGCATGTAACCGGCGATGATCGCCCAGAAGACGAGGCCGACGGTCGCGTAGAGCGCGCCCGACCAGGCACACATCCTCCAGACCTTGAAGGCGGTGCGGTCGCGCGCGGCGGTCGCGGTCGAGCTCGGGGTCAGGGTGGCAGTCACGGTTCCTCCGAGGTCAGGTGGTGAGGTAGAAGCCGAGGACCATGGCCGGTACGACGACCGACCATGCCTCGAACGCGAGACGGAGCGGCCAGGGCGCGTGCCGCAGCTCCATGAAGTCCAGGACGACCAGGCGGACCTTCCAGCCGGCCAGCGCCAGCGTGCCCGCGGTCCCGAGGGTCGCCGCGAACGCGTCCTTGGACAGGATCCAGGTGGTGGTGATCGTGGCGCCCATGAGCAGCGCCCACACGGTGGTGGGCCGGTGCCGGCGCGCGATCTCGGTCGTCATCGGCTCACCGGACCAGGTAGAGCAGCGGGAACAGGACGATCCAGAGCAGGTCGACCATGTGCCAGAACACGGCCGCGCTCTCGAACCCGGTGATCGAGTCCGGCTTGGCGGGCGAGCGCCAGCGGAACCAGAAGATCGTGAGCACCAGCGTCCCGACGAGCACGTGGACCAGGTGGATCCCGGTGAGCATGAAGTAGTACATGAAGAAGTCGCCGCTGCCGGCGGTGTGCCCGGCACCGACCTCGGCGACGTACTCGAGCACCTTGGAGACCGCGAAGCCCAGCCCGCCGAGGATCCCGAAACCGAGCCAGCGCAGGGCGGCGTCGCGGCGGTCCCCGCGGATCGCGCGCAGCGCGAGCACCACGCACCACGAGCTGGTCAGCAGGAGCAGGGTGTTCAGGCCGCCGCGGTGCAGGTCCAGGGCGTGCCGGGAGGCCTCGAAGAGGGCGGTGTGCTCCCGCCGCGCACTCATGAACGAGCCGAAGAGCAGAGCGAAGATCACCATGTCCCCGGCGATCAGCACCCACACACCCTCGATCCCCGGGACGCGGCGGGTCCCGGCTTCGACCGGGGCGTCAGCCACGAGGGTCACGGCGTCTCGACAAGCTCGACCCCTGCTGCCGCCAGGTCTTCGCCCTCGAGGCGGCGCAGCGCCTTCCACGCGTACGGCGTGACGACCGCGATGAGCACGAAGAACATGACGAAGACCGCCCAGAAGCTGATCAGGCCCTGCCAGGCGAACGGACCGGTGCGGAAGAACGGCATCAGCACCAGCGGCACGTACGTCGCCGCGGTCAGGAAGCTGAGCCACGCGACCCAGGCAGGGAACAGCGGGACCTCGCGCTTGTCGCGCAGGATCCCGAAGCCCAGGCCGAGGTTCTGCAGCACCGAGCACATGAAGGTCAGGTCGAAGAAGATCCAGCCGAGGTCGTAGAGCGTCTGCACGGTCTGCGGCGAGCGCGCCTCGGCCCGGAAGCTCGCGGTGAGCCAGATGATCGCCGGCATCACGGTCACCCACGCGGTCAGGAGCCCGCCGAGCAGCTCGACCGAGGACAGCACGCCCATCGGGCCCTCGATCCGGCCGATGATCTTCGACAGCACCGCGCTCCACACGTAGTAGCAGGGGGCGCCGACCGCCATCATCACCATGCCGATGCGCAGGGTGGCGCCCTTGTCGTGGAAGTACGCCGTGATCTGGTCGGCGTTCAGGTGCTCTGACGGCGGCGGCCAGAAGCCGGCGAGGACGGCGAAGCCGAGCAGTCCGAGGCCGACGTAGAGGAGAACCGCGAGCAGGCCCCACCGCAGCGATGTGTAGTCGCCGCGGATCCGGTCCGCCTGCTCGGTCGCAGACTGCCCGGCGACGGGCGTCTCGAAGATGGCTGTCATGACTGTCTCCTCATTTCTGGCACAGCGCGGCGGTCGGCTCGCGTCGGGCCGGGTCGTTGGGGCAGGGGACGTTGCGCGCACCGCGGACGGCCTTGGCGTCGTCGGTCGGCGCCTTGCAGTAGTAGAGCGGCGTGTAGGCCATCCCGACGTCGTCGGGCATCCGCCACTTGCTCACCGGCAGGAACCCCTTGATGCACTCCGGCGGCTTGTCCGCGTTGGCCACGGTCAGCCGGACCGCGTTGAGGTTGCGGTCCGGCAGCGTGACCGACTGGACGTAGGACAACGCGGCCGGGTAGTCCGAGAGCACCTGCGCGAGGTAGGCGCGGTAGGTCGCCAAGGTGCCGGAGATGCCGTCGAGCGGGGCGAGGAAACCGGGCAGCAGCGGTCCGACGTCCTGGAGGAACGAGGTCGTCTCCCCCGTCGCGCCGGGACCGGTCGCCAGCAGCTTCTTCAGGTCGGCGTCGCCGGCACGCAGCTGACCGGTGACCGAGGCGAGCTGGCGGCTCAGGGCGGCGATGTGGCCGCCGGCTCCGTTGAGGGTGGTCAGCAGCGGTTGGGCGTCGGTGATCAACGCACGCGTCTGCGGGTACGCCGCATCGGCCGCGCCGAGGAACTCCTTCGAGCCGTCCAGGATCGACTGCAGGTCCTGGTCGCGACCGGCGAGCGCGGTCGAGGTCTGGGCGAGCAGCTCGGTCAGCTGTTTGCGCGGCAGGCTGTCGACCAGCTTGGCGACGTTGTCGAGGACCGGCCCGATCTCGACGGGCGAGGAGGTCCGGTCCACCCCGATCACGGCTCCCGGCCGCAGGTCCGCCCCGCTCGCAGTGGTGTCGGCGCTCCCGGGCACCAGCTCGACGTACTGCTCCCCGACCGCGGAGACGCTGTGGATCTCGGCTCGCACGTCGGAAGGGATGTGGGCGCTGTTCTTCAGCGACATCCGCACCGCGATGCCCTGGTCGGTCAGCTTCATGCCGGTGACCTTGCCGACCGGCGTACCGCGGAAGTTGACCTGCGAGCCCTGGTAGAGACCGGCTCCCTGCGCGAAGTCGGCGGTGATGTCGTAGCGGCCCCAGCCGAGCGTCTCGGGGATCCGCAGGAACACCACCGACAGCACCACGATCCCGACGACGGAGGCGACCGTGAAGGCGATCAGCTGCTTGCGGATCAGTGCGGAGATGATCACGGCGCGACCGCCTTCGAGGTGTTCCGGCCGCCACCGAGGAGGCTGGTGAGCAGACCACCGAGCGAGCTGCTCGGCGCGACGGTCGTCACCGGTGCGTGCGCCGCAGCGGTGGAGCCCTTGGTGGTCGAACCACCCTTGTCGAGCCCGAGGAGGTGCCCCAGGTTGCCCAGCAGACCGCCGGTCGCCGAACCTCCGAGACCGAGGAGACCCAGCACGTCGCTGAGCGAGGGCACCCCCGGCAGGCCGGGAAGCGTCGGCAGTCCGTCCTTCGTCGTGAAGCCGTTGACCAGGGCCCCGTTGGTCAGGTCCAGGATCAGGTCGAGGTTGCAGTAGTCGCCGCGGCAGGCATTCGAGACCGACTCGGGCGCGAAGGGGAACGTGACCGCGAAGCCGAGACCGCGGACCAGCGAGTCACCGGCGCTGTTGATCGCGCGCAACGTCGGGACCAGGTTGCTGAGGTCGGAGACGATGTCGGCCCTGGTCGAGCGGACCAGCGGCGTCGCCACCTCGCCCAGGTGCCGCAACGAGGTCAGCGCCGCTGTCAGCCGCGAACGCTCCTTGCTCAACGTGCCCAGCGCAGGACCGACGGTGTCGATCGCGGTCGTGATGGTGTCGCGGTTGCGGGCGAACCTGGTCGAGAGCCGGTCGAGGCTGTCGATGGCACTGAAGATCTGCTCCTTCTGGGCGTCGAGCTGGCCCACGAAGGTGTTCAGCCGCGGCAGCAGGTCCTTGACCGCCTGGTCGTTGCCGGAGAACGCCTTGTTGAGCTCGGTCGTGATCGTGCCGAGCTGCTCGATCCCACCGCCGTTGAGCACGACCGAGGCGGAGGAGAGCACCTGCTCGGTCGAGGGGTAGGCCTCCCCGCGCTCGAGCGGGATCGTGTCCCCCGACCTCAGGCGTCCGGTCGGGGCGACACCGGTCGGGGCCGCGAGCTCGAGGTAGCTCGCGCCGAGCAGGCTGTTCACGCCGACCCGCGCGACCGCGTTGGCCGGCAGGTCGGTGCCCGGCTTGATGCTGATCCGCGCCTGGGCGTGCCAGTTCTCCACGCTCACCGAGTCGACGGTGCCGACCGGGACGTCACCGACCTTGACCTGCCCGTTGGGCGTCAGGGTTCCCACGTCGGGCAGCTCGACGGTGAGCTTGATGCCGTCCGACCCGTTGCCGACCCCACCGGGCAGCCGCATCGTCTGGACCCCGTTGAACCCGCAGCCCGTGGCGAGAAGGCCGGTGACCAGCAGGACCGTGAGCGTCTTGATCCACCTCGTGGTGCTCATCCGACCCCCAGCAGCTTCTCGAGGAAGTCGATGTACGCGGTCGTCTTGTCGTTGCCGGCGAGCTGGTCGAGCAGACCGCCGACCACGTTCTGGCAGAGCTTGCCGGCCTTGGCGCCCGAGGTCTCCGAGGCACCCGCGATCGCGCCGCACAGCAGCTGCCCAGGTGAGTGGATGTTCGCGCCGACCAGGTCGACGCCGACCGCGTTCTGACGCTGGTGGACGGCCTCGATCAGGTTGGCCAGTGCGTTCGGCGCTACCTGCAGGGTCTGCGCGAGCGCGTCCTGCTGGCGGGAGACCACGCCGGCGACATCGGTCAGGCCGACGATGCTCTTCCTGATCGCGGCCCGGTTGGTGTGCACGAACCGCTCGACCTTGCCGACCGCGCTGGCCAGGTTCGCCATCCCGGTGCGCAGCGCGTCCTTGTCGTCGTCGACCAGTCCGGAGACCGCGTCGAGCCGGGCGCTGAACTGGGCGATCTGCTGATCGCTCTCGGCGAGCGCGCTGACGAAGACCTGCAGGTTGCGCACGGCCGAGAAGGCGTCCTGCGAACCGCTGGACAAGGTCCGGGTCGCCCGGGCCAGGTTCGCCACCGTGGTGTTGATCGACTCGCCCTCGCCGCTCAGCGCGCCCGAGGCCGAGGTCACCAGGTTCGACAGCGCTCCCCCGCTGTTCGCACCCTGGGGCCCGAGCGCGACCGCGAGGTCGTTGAGCTGGCCCTTGATCTGGTCCCACTCCACCGGCACCGCGGTCCGGGTCTGGGGAATCACCGAGCCGTCGTGCAGGGTGGGCCCACCGGTGTAGCGGGGCGCGAGCTGGATGTAGCGCGAGCTGACCAGCGAGGGGGCCACGATCACCGCCTGGGCCTGCGCGGGGACCTTCACGCCACCGTCGAGCTTGATCCCGACACGGACGCGGTCGCGCTCGGCCTTGATCGAGGTGATCTTCCCGACCGGGACACCGAGCACGCGGACCTCGTCGCCGGCATAGATCCCGTTGGTGCTCGAGAAGTACACGACCGCGTCGGTCGCACGCGCCCCGGGCACGAAGACCAGGAGCACCGCGCACACGAGGATCGCGATCACCAGGACGATGCCGCGCGGTCCCGTCACGAACCTGCTGAGGCTCGCGCGGGCCGAGGAGTGGGAGCTCATCGTGCCGCCGCCTTCCCCGCGGCACTGCCGCCGAGCTTGAGTGAACCGAGCTGGAACTGCGGCGGGATGAGGTTCCCGGGCAGCAGGTTCTGCAGGTAGGCGGCGAAGAACGGGCCGCTGGCGACGACCTCGCCGAGCCCGGTGGCGTAGATCGAGAGCCCGCGCAGTGAGGCGTCGAGGTTCGCCTTGTTCTTCTGCAGGATCGCGACGACACCGTTGAGCTGGTGAAGCGCCGGCCCGACGACCTTCGCGTTCTTGTCCACGAGCGATCCCAGCTGCGCGGCCATCGAGGAGACGTTGGTCAGCAGGGTGTCGATGTCGTTGCGCCGCTGCAGTAGGACCCCGAAGAGCAGGTTCCCGTCGTGCACGAGCGTGGTCATGTCCGACGTACGGTCGGCCAGCACCTGCGAGAACCCGTCGGCGTGCGCGAGCAGCGCGCGGAGTGTTGCGTCGCGCGAGCCGATCGTCTCGGAGAGCCGCCCGATCCCGGTGATCGCCTGGCGCAGCTGCGGTGTCACGCCGTCGAGCGTCGAGGACACCGTGTTCAAGGCGGTGGTGACCTGCTTGATGTCGATCTGGCCGGTCTCGGTGGTCAGCGTCGAGAGCGCCTGGGTGACGTCGTAGGGCGACGTGGTGCGCGCGAGGGGGATCCTGCCGTCGAGCTTGCCGCCACCGGCCGAGGTGAGCACGAGTGCCTTGTCGCCCAGGACGGTGGCCACCTGGACCGCAGCCGTGGTCTGCGACCCGAGCGTGACGTGGTCGTTGTTCAGGCTGAACTCGACGATGACGCCCTTGCCGCCGAGCTTGACCGAGCTGACCCGGCCGACCTTCAGGCCGCTGACCTCGACCGGGTCGCCCTGCTTCAGGCCGCCGGCCTCGCTGAGCTCGGCGGAGTAGTGCCGCCCGAAGACGCCGATCACGCTGTTGATGTTCAGCACCAGCAGCACGACCACGAGGACCGTCACCACCGCGCCGATCCCCAGCGGGACCGGATTGCGTTCACGGAAGGACTTCATCGGGGGTTGCACCTCGCTACCGGCGACTGGATCTTCGGGGACTTGATCGGGTGCGCATCGGACCCGACCAGGACCTGCACCGAGCACAGGTAGAAGTTGAAGAACGACCCGTGCGAGGCCACCCGGTCCAGCCGGTTGTAGGCGTCGGGGAGCAGGTCGAGCGTCTGGTTGAGACGCGCCGAGTTGCGGTTGATCGTGGTGCTCACCCCGTCGAGCTGGGCGAAGGTGTCGGCCAGCGGGTTCTTGACCTGGGCGAACAGGGTGCTCAGGACCCCGGCGAGCTGGCTGATGTCGCCGAGCGAGCCGCTGATCGGGTCCCGGTCGGCCGCGAGACCGCTGACCAGCGTGCGCAGCTGCGTGATCGCGCCGCTCAGCTGGGTGTCGTGCGCGTCCAGGCTGCTGAGCACCACGTCCATGTTGGTCAGCAGCGATCCGATGGCCTTGTCGCGGTCGGCGAGGTCGTTGGTGAAGCTGGCGGTCTTGCCGAGCACTGCCTGCAGCGTGCCGCCCTGGCCCTGGAGCGTGTCGATGAGCCCGGTCGCGAGCTCGTTGATCTGCTTCGGCTCCAGTCCCTGGAACAAGGGTCGGAACCCGTTGAGCAGCACGTCGAGGTCGAGTGCGGGGGTAGTGCGGGAGGCCGGGATGGTCGCGCCCGCGGCGAGCGGTGTGCCGACGCCAGGCGGCTGGGAGAGCTCGAGGTAGCGATCGCCGAGGAGGTTGAGGTAGCGCACCGTCACGTGGGTCTGGTCCGAAAGCCTCTGGCCCTTCGAGACGTGGAAGTGGACCTTGATCCGGTTGCCTGCCAGCACGTCGAGCCCGTCGACCTGCCCGACGCGGACGCCGGCGATCTTCACCACGTCACCGGACTTGAGTCCGCTGACGTCGGTCATGATCGCGCTGTAGCCGTTCGACGGCCCGACCGTCGACTGGGCCAGGGTCAGGTAGAGCACGACGGCCATCGCGACGCCGAACACGACGAAGACGGCCAGCTTGGTGGCCTCGGCACGGATCCTCACGGCGTCTTCACTGGGGCGTTCCCCTCTCCGGGTAGGGGACCTGGCTGCTCGGGAGGTGCGGCATGCCCGCGCACGAGGGACCGCGCCCGCGTGGGTAGCCGGGCAGGTCCTTCGGCGCCTTGTACGCCGGGAGGTCACCGCGGATCGAGACCCGCCCGATCAGCGCCGAGGTGGTGCCACCGATGACGTCCTGCATGATGTCGCGGGTCGCGTCGAAGCCCTCGAGCAGGCACGGCAGCTCCGAGGAGTACGCCGCCAGGGTGCTCGTGGTCGGGTGCAGGTTGCGCAGCAGCGTGGCCAGCGAGCGGGAGTTGAGCCCGAGCAGCCTGGTGCCGGTGTCACCGAGCACGCTGAGGTTCACCAGCAGCCGGTCGAGCGCCTGCTCCTGGGTCACGACCGTCCGCGAGGTGACGGTGGCGTTGCCGAGGATCGCGAGCAGGGACGGGGAGATCCGGACGCCGAGATCGCCGAACCTGGCCACCTGGTAGAGGTCCTGGCGCATCTGCGGCAGCAGCGGCTCGAGCTTGGTCAGGTAGTCGTCGGCCTGCTGGGCGATCGCGGCGATCGTGTCGCCGCGTCCGCTCAGGGCCGTCGCGAGCGAGGTGAGCGTGACGTTGAGGTCGGAGACGTCGACGCTGCGCAGCACCCCGTCCAGGCTCTTGAAGACCGTGTCGACCTCGGTCGTCACGCCGCTGTTGTCGATCACCGCGCCCGCAGCGATGGTGCGACCGCTGGGGTGCGCGGGCGGGACGAGGTCGACGTACTTGGCACCGAAGACCGTGGAGGACCGGATCTCGGCGGCGACGTCGGAGGGGACGTGCCCGACCTGGTCGCGGTCGATCTCGAGCTTCAGCGTCGCGGACCCGTCGGGATTCGCGTGGATCGAGGAGACCCGGCCGATGGTGATGCCGCGCATCTTCACCACGTTCCCGGCGTCCATCACCAGCCCGGTGCGGGAAGTGCGCAGGGTGATCTCGAGCGGGTGCGAGAAGGCGTGGGTGTAGAACGCTGCGGTCAGCCCGAACGCGGCGACGACGGTCAGAACGAGCCCGACGCCCGCGAGGCGCATCTTCAACCTGGAGTCGGTCATCGCTCAGCCCGCCAGGTGGAAGGTGTTGAAGTTCGCGTAGATCGACATGCCGATGAGCAGGTTGACGATCATCACGCCGGACAGGGACGCGCGCACGGAGCGGCCGACGGCCTCGCCCACGCCGGCAGGTCCGCCCTTGGCGGTGTAGCCGTAGAAGGTGTGGATCAGCATGACCACCGCGACCATGCCGAGGACCTGGACGTAGGAGAAGACGATGTCGAGCGGGCTGAGGTAGGAGAAGAAGTAGTGCCGGAAGTTGCCGGCGCCGGTGTCGTAGAAGAGAACGAGCAGCAGGTAGTCGGCCAGGAAGCCGGCCAGCGTCGCGAACACGTAGAGCGGGGTGATCACGATCATCCCGGCGATGACCCGGGTGGTGGCGAGGTAGGGCAGCGAGGGGATCGACATGACCTCGATGGCATCGATCTCCTCCGAGATCCTCATCGCACCGAGCTGGGAGGTGGTCGCGGCCCCGAGCGTCACTGCGAGCGCGACGCCGGCGAGCAGGGGCGTGGAGAGCCGTGCGGTGAAGAAGGCCGCGAGGATCGGGCTCAGCGATCCGACACCGATGTTGGAGGAGGACTCGAAGCCCTGGGCAGCCGCGACAGCACCGGCGAAGAAGGTGATCGAGGCGACGATCACCACGGAACCGCCGATCAGCGCCAGCGCGCCGGTGCCGGTGCCGAGCTCGGCGATGAGCCGGACGATCTCGCGCTTGTGGCGGCGGGCGGCGCGAGGGATGCTCGCGATCACCCGGACGTAGAAGAGGCCCTGGCTCCCGATCGCCTCCAGTGCCTGCGAAGCCCCCCTCCACGGACGCAGCCCGCCGAGGGCCCGTGCGCGTTCGCTCATCGCTGACATGTCCGTCTCCCAGCCCTCAGAGGATCGCGAACTGGATCAGGCTGATGGTCAGGCTGATCGGGACGAGGACGGCGACGGTGATGACGACGGCCTGGTTGACCGCGTCGCCGACACCCTTGGACCCGCCCTTGACGTTCAGGCCCATGTAGCAGGCGATGACGCCCGCCACGAGCCCGAAGACGAGGGCCTTGATCATGCTCACCGCGAGCTCCGGCGGACCGGTGAAGAGCGTGATGCTGTCGACGTACGCCCCCGGGGTCGCGCCCTGGAGGTAGACGGAGAAGAAGTAACCACCGATCAGGCCACCGGCCGAGATCAGCACGTTGAGGACCAGCGAGACGCCGACGCACGCGACCAGGCGCGGTACGACCAGGCGCTGGATCGGGTCGATGCCGAGCACCTTCATCGCGTCGATCTCCTCGCGGATCGTGCGGGCTCCGAGGTCGGCGCAGATCGCCGTGCCGCCCGCGCCGGCGACCACGACCACGGTGACGAACGGGCCGATCTGCTGGACCGAGGCGATGCCGGCGATCCCACCCGCGAGGTCGAGGGCACCGAGGTCCTTGAGCAGCAGGTTGACCTCGAAGATCACCAGCAGCGTGAAGCCGAGCATCACCAGCAGCGTCGGGATCAGCGAGACCCGCGTGATGAACCACGCCTGCTGGATGCACTCGCGCCACGAGAACGGCTTGGTGAACATCGTGACCACGGCGTCGAAGAACAACGCGACGACGTCGCCCAGAGCGCGCATCGGCTTGGCCGCAGCGGTGACTGCAGTGCTCAAGGTACGCCTCCTGGCCGGTGAGAGGAGTGTGGTGCGAACGGTGCTGGGAAGGGGTTGATCTTTTTTGAATCTGGATTAACGTAAGTCAAGTTACGGACCCTGTCAAGCACCACGCGGAACTCTTGCCGACCTCCGTAACTTCACTTATCTTTTCCGGACACACCGATGAAGGAGGCCCCCATGGGCGTCGAGATCAAGATCGAGCACCTGACGAAGTCGTTCGGGAAGGCTCTGATCTGGAGGGACGTCACCCTCACGGTTCCCGCGGGTGAGATCTCGGTGATGCTGGGCCCTTCGGGTACTGGTAAGTCGGTGCTGCTCAAGACGATCATCGGGTTGCTGAAGCCTGATGAGGGTTCGGTGGTCATCGAGGGTGTCGACATCGCTTCGTGCCCGGAGAAGGAGCTCTACGAGATCCGCAAGCTGTTCGGGG
>JBJMIO010000232.1:0-26492 GCA_045806765.1 Marmoricola sp. | reverse complement strand
CAGGGCCGAGGAGCCGTCGGAGATCTGCGAGGAGGTGCCGGCGGTGTGGAACCCGCCCTCGAGCACCGGCTTCAACGTCGCCAGGCCCTCCAGCGTGGTCTCGCGCAGGCCCTGGTCCGCGTCCACGATCCGGGTCTCGCCGGTCGGCTTGCCCTCCTCGTCGAGCACGGGTGCCTCCACGCCGAAGATCTCGCGCTTGAAGCGGCCCTCGGCGACGGCGACCGCAGCCTTGCGCTGGGACTCGTAGCCGAAGCGGTCGATCTGCTCGCGGGTGAAACCACGGTTCTTCGCGATCCGGTCAGCGCCCTCGAACTGCGAGGGCAGGTCGATGGCCCAGCCGTCGGGGCGAGGGTCGCCGGTGCCCGGGGGCACGTTCGCGCCCAGGCCGATGCGTGACATCGACTCCACGCCGCAGGCGATGCCGACCTTGATCGCACCGCTGGCGATCATCGCGTTGATGAAGTGGGTGGCCTGCTGCGCGGAGGAGCACTGGGCGTCGATGACGGTCGAGGCGGTGGCGTTGGGCAGGCCCGCGTGCATCCAGGCGCGGCGCGCCATGTTGTTCGACTGCTCCCCGGCCTGGGTGACGCAGCCGGCGATCACCTGGTCGACGATCTCGGGGTCGATGCCAGCACGCTTGATCACCTCGGTCTGCGAGGCGCCGAGCAGGAGCGCCGGGTGCAGGCCCGCGAGCCAGCCGCGGCGCTTGCCGAGGGGAGTGCGCACCGCTTCGACGATGACCGGGTTACCCATGGAGTTCCTCCTGTGACGGGTGGGGCGTGCTCTCCCCAATTAGAACACGTTCTTGTTCGTGAACAGTCCCAACATAGTCCGAAAATCTGCCCGATGGGCTTTGCTCACGTGGATAAATATGTAACCATCGCCACTAGAACGTGTTTCAGAAACCCTGGAGGGACATCCCGTGACCGCAGCACCCGTACTGCCCACCGCCTTCGACCCGACCGACCCCGGTCTGAACGAGGTGGCGATCCCGCTCCAGGAGTTCGCCGAGCTCCGCAAGACCGCCCCGGTGCACTGGGTCGAGCAGGAGCCCGACGCCCGCGCCGGCTTCCTGGACACCGGCTTCTGGGCGATCAGCCGGCACGCCGACATCCTGGCGATCTCGAAGAACTCTCGTGAGTTCTCGGCCAACGAGAACGGCGTGATCATCCGCTTCGGCGCTGACATGACCCGCGACCAGGTCGAGCTGCAGGGCGTCATGCTGGTCAACCAGGACCCGCCGGACCACACCAAGCTGCGCCAGATCATCAGCCGCGGCTTCACCCCGCGCTCGATCAACGCGCTCAAGGACGTGCTCGTCGAGCGTGCCAACGGCATCGTCGACGACGCCCTGGCCAGGGGTGAGGGTGACTTCGTCTTCGAGGTGGCCGCCGAGCTGCCGCTCCAGGCGATCGCCGAGCTCCTCGGCGTACCGATGGAGGACCGGCGCAAGCTGTTCGACTGGTCCAACCAGATGCTCGCCTACGACGACCCGGAGTACGACGCGGACCCGGCCGTGGCCGCTGCGGAGATCCTGGGCTACGCGATGATGCTCGCCGCGGACCGCAAGGAGAACCCGAAGGACGACATCATCACCAAGCTCGTCACGGCCGGTGAGGACGGCGAGGGCCTGACCGACGACGAGTTCGGCTTCTTCGTGATCCTCCTCGCCGTGGCCGGCAACGAGACCACCCGCAACGCGATCACCCATGGCATGGAGGCCTTCTTCAACCACCCCGAGCAGTGGGAGATCTGGAAGAAGGACCGCCCGTCCACGATGGTCGACGAGGTCATCCGCTGGGCCACCCCGGTCACCGTCTTCCAGCGCACCGCGCTGAACGACGTCGAGATCGGCGGCCAGCTGATCAAGAAGGGGGACCGGGTCGCGCTGTACTACGCCTCGGGCAACCACGACGAGGACGTCTTCGAGGAGCCGACGCGGTTCGACGTCACCCGCGAGCACAACCCGCACCTCGCCTTCGGCGGCCACGGCGCGCACTACTGCATCGGGGCCAACCTGGCCCGCCTCGAGGTCGAGGTGATGTTCAACGTCCTGGCCGACCGGATGCCGAACATCTCCAAGGCCGGCGAGCCGCGCCGGCTGCGGCACGCCTGGATCAACGGCATCAAGGAGCTCCCGGTCAAGTACGCGTAGCCAGGCGTTCTCCGGGAGTACGTTGACGCCATGCGTCGATGGCTCCGAACGGTCCTGGTGGGTGCGGTCTGCGCCTCGTTGCTGATCGCTCCGGGGGCGCTCGCGCGCTCGTCGTACTCCCCGGGGTCGCCGGGCATCGGTGACCCGTACTTCCCGCTGGACGGGAACGGCGGGTACGACGTCGCGCACTACGACCTCGCGCTGCGCTACCAACCCTCCACGCGGGTGCTGGTCGGCAGGGCCACGATCCGGGCGGTGGCGACGAAGAGCCTGTCCCGGTTCGACCTCGACCTGCGGGGACTCACGGTCGACGCGGTCCGGGTCGCGGGTCGTGGCGCGCACTGGAGCAGGTACCGCCACGAGCTGGTGATCACGCCGGCGCACGGCATCGCGAAGGGTCACGCCTTCACCGTCGTGGTCGCCTACCACGGCGTGCCGCACCCCGTCCGCGACGCCGAGGGCCTGCAGGAGGGGTTCGCGCCCACCGACGACGGTGCGAACGCGGTGGGCGAGCCCCACGGTGCGGCGACCTGGTTCCCGGTCGACGACCACCCGCGGGACAAGGCGTCGTACACGATGCGCGTCACCGTGCCAGCCGGGGTGACCGCGGTCGCCAACGGCGTGCTGGCCGGCCGGCGCGACCACGACGCCCTGACGACGTGGACCTGGGCGGCCCGCGAGCCGATGGCCTCCTACCTGGCCACCGTCAGCATCGGGAAGTTCGACCTGCACGCCTACACCCGCGACGGCATCCGCTACTGGGACGCGATCGACCCCGACCTGCTGACCCGGGTGCAGCCGCGCACCGGCACCCACTTCGCCTACTCGCAGGCCGACGACAGCGCCTACAAGCGCCTGAGTAGGACGATCAGCGTGCCGGCCGGCGGAGCCGACGTGAGCTTCTGGATCCAGCGCGACGACGAGGACGGCTACGACACCACGGCCGTCGAGGCGCGCACCGTGGGCCAGGACGACTGGACCACGCTGCCCGACGTGAACGGTCACACCAGGAACGACGTCTTCAGTGCCTGCCCGTACTCCCTCGACCTGCACCCGTTCCTGGCGCACTACTGGACCGCGACCGGTGAGACCTGCACGCCGCACGGCACCACCGGCGACTGGTGGGGAGCCACCGGCGCCAGCAACGGCTACGAGCACTGGGACGTCGACCTCTCGGCCTACGCCGGCAAGGACGTCGAGGTCTCCATCACCGCGATCACCGACGACTCCGTGACCCGGCCCGGCGACCACGTCGACGACGTCGTGGTCTCCACCGGGGAGGGCAGCACGTCCTTCGAGCCCGACGGCGACACGATGGACGGCTGGTCGGCGAGCGGCGCACCCGCCGGCAGCCCCGGCAACGCCCGCGACTGGATCTCCTCCACCAGTGCGCAGGAGCCACCGACTGCCGGTGACTACGCCCTGCGCGCTCTTGCCAAGCAGCCGCGGATCCTGGCGTTCCTGAGCCACTACCTCGGCCGCTACCCGTTCTCGGCGGCCGGCGGGATCGTGGATGACTCCACGGGCGTGGGCTACGCGCTGGAGAACCAGACGCGCCCGACGTACTCGAAGCTCTTCTTCACCGACCAGGCCTCCTCCGACGACGTCGTGGTCCACGAGCTGACCCACCAGTGGACCGGGGACCTGCTGCGGGTGCACAGCTGGAAGGACATCTGGCTCAACGAGGGCTTCGCCTCCTACGCGACCTGGCTCTGGGACCAGCACGAGGGGCGGCTCACGGCGGCGGCGAGTGCTCGCCGGTACGCGCTGATCCCGGCGGGCGACCGGTTCTGGCACATGAAGATCGCCGAGCCGGGCACCGTCCGGCTCTTCGACACCCCGGTCTACTACCGGGGCGCGCTGACGCTGCAGGCGCTGCGCACCAAGATCGGCGACCGCGCGTTCTTCCGCCTGCTCCGCGCCTGGGTGCACCAGCGTGCCGGCCGGACGGTCACCACGCCCGAGTTCATCGCGCTGGCCGAGCACGTCTCCGGGCGCTCGCTGCACCGGTTCTTCCAGGTCTGGCTCTACACCGCCAAGAAGCCGGCGGGCCTGCCCTCAGCCCGATCCGGCGCGAGGGTCAGCGAGCGGTCAGGACCAGGGGCCCGTCGACGGTGACGGCGATGGTGTGCTCGCTGTGCGCGCCGCGGGATCCGTCGGCGCTGCGCAGCGTCCAGCCGTCGGGGTCGGTGTAGATCTCGTCGGTGCTCTGCAGGAACCAGGGCTCGATCGCGATCACCAGACCAGGCTTGATCGGCAGCCCGCGCCCGGGGCGTCCGTCGTTGGCCACGTGCGGGTCGCCGTGCATGGTGCGACCGACGCCGTGACCGCCGAACTGCAGGTTGATCGAGAGCCCGGCGGCGCGGGCGACGTCGCCGATCGCGGCCCCGACGTCTCCCAGCCGGTTGCCGACCGTGGCCGCCGCGATCCCGGCCTCCAGGGCCACCTCGGTCGTCCTGATCAGCGCCAGGTCCGCAGGGTCGGCGGTGCCCACGACGACCGAGGTCGCCGAGTCCGCGACCCAGCCGTCGACCGAGCAGGCGAAGTCGACGCTGAGCAGGTCGCCGTCGGTCAGGGTGTAGTCGTGCGGCAGCCCGTGCAGCACCGCGTCGTTGACCGAGGTGCACAGCACCTTGCCGAACGGCATCGCGCCGAAGGACGGGTGGTAGTCGACGTAGCAGGACGTCGCGCCGCGCTCGGCGATCATCCGGGCCGCGAGCTCGTCGAGCTCGAGCAGGTTGACACCGACGGCGGCCTTCTCGCGCAGCGCGGTCAGGACGTCGGCCACGAATCGGCCGGCGGGACGCATCTGCTCGATCTCACGGTCGTTGAAGAGCTCGATCACGCGACGAGCCTACGAGGTGGGCTTGTCCGCCCCCACCACCCACATCGAGAAGAACTGCGACCCGCCGCCGTAGGCATGACCGAGCGCTTTGCGTGCACCGTCGACCTGGTGCTCCCCGGCCTCGCCCATGACCTGCAGCGAGGCCTCGGCGAAGCGGATCATGCCGCTGGCGCCGATCGGGTTGGAGGACAGCACGCCACCGCTCATGTTGAACGGGATCTTGCCGCCGATCGCGGTCTCACCGGCCTCGGTGAGCTTCCAGCCGTCACCCGGCGCTGCGAAGCCCAGGTTCTCCAGCCACATCGGCTCGAACCAGGAGAACGGCACGTAGACCTCGGCGCAGTCGATCTCCTCGATCGGGTTGGTGATGCCCGCCTGCTTCCACAGCGCGGCCGAGGCGTCCCGGCCGGCCTGGGGGTTGACCTGGTCGCGCTCGGCGGCCGTGGTCGGCTCGGAGCGCATCTGGGTGCCGTGGATCCAGGCCGGGTTGGTGACGCCGGACTTCGCGACCGCCGACTCCGAGGCGATCACCATGGCGCAGGCGCCGTCCGAGGACGGACAGGTCTCGTCGAAGCGGATCGGGTCCCAGAGCATCGTCGAGGCGAGGACCGACTCGACGGTGGTGCCCTCGTTGTGGAGGTGCGCGTACGGGTTCTTCAGGGCGTTGTTCCGGTCCTTCGCGGCCACCATCGCGCCGATGTGCGACGGTGCTCCGGAACGCCGGATGTAGGAGCGCACGTGCGGGGCGAAGTAGCCGCCCGCGCCGGCGTGCACCGGCATGATGAACGGCACCGGGATCGAGAGGGCCCACATGGCGTTCGACTCCGACTGCTTCTCGAAGGCGACCGTGAGCACGCGCTCGTGCACACCCGACTGCACGAGCGAGGCCGCGACGATCGCGGTCGAGCCGCCGACCGATCCGGCCGTGTGCACCCGCAGGAGCGGCTTGCCGGACGCACCGAGGGCGTCGGCCAGGTAGAGCTCGGGCATCATCACGCCCTCGAACAGGTCCGGTGCCTTGCCGACCACGACCGCGTCGATGTCGGCGAAGGTCAGACCCGCGTCGAGCAGGGCGCGGTCGACGGCCTCGCGCAGCAGCCCCGCCATCGAGACGTCGGCGCGCAGGGCCTGGTACTTGGTCTGTCCGACCCCGATGACTGCTGCTGGGATCTTCGCCATCTCAGTTCCCCTTCTGGGAGTCGAGGGTGACCACGAGGTTCTGCTGGAGAGCAGGACCCGACGTGGAGTGCGCCAGTGCCTTGTCCGAGTCGCCGGCCCAGATCCGCTTGGCGGCCTCGCCGATCCGGTTCAGGCCGGCCGAGAACATCGGGTTGGCGGTGAGTGCGCCGCCCGAGGGGTTGATCCGTACGTCGTCGCCGAGCCCCAGCGACGACCGGAGGATGAGCTCCTGGTGGCTGAACGGAGCGTGCAGCTCGGCGGTGTCGACGCCCGCCGTCCCGCTGGCCGCCCCGGCCGAGGCGGTCGAGGTCGACTCGGTGAGCGAACGAGCGTTGAGCGCGATCGGCTCGATGCGGTGCTCGAACCCGGTGATCCAGGCAGGACGCTCGCTGACCTTCTCCGCGTGACCGGCCGCAGCCAGCACCATGCCGGCAGCTCCGTCGGAGACCGGCGCGCAGTCCCAGCGACGCAGCGGGTCGGCGTACAGAGGCTGGGCGAGCACGTCCTCGATGCTGGTGGCGCCCTTGCGGATGGCCCACTCGTTGCCGGCGGCGTCGCTCATCGAGCGGGCGACGACCTCGGCCATCGCCTTCTCGTCCCACAGGCCCTTCTCGAGGCCCTCGCGGGCCTGGATGCCGGCGAGGGAGACCGTGTCGGGCCACAGCGGCTGGGCGGTGTACGGGTCGAGCTGCAGGGCCAGGGTGCGGCGCAGGACGCCGGCCGAGGACTTCCCGAAGCCGTAGACGACCGCGGTGTCGACCTCGCCCGTCTGGATCTTGATCCAGGCCTCGTAGAGCGCCCAGGCCGCGTCCATCTCGACGTGCGACTCCATCACCGGCGGGAGGGTGCCGATGGCGTCGACGGCGGAGACGAACGAGAACGACCGGCCAGCAAGGTAGTCGCTCGAGCCGGAGCACCAGAACCCGATGTCGGACTTCGTCCACCCGGTCTGCTGGTACAGCTCGCCGAGGATCGGGACCAGCAGCTCGAGGCAGGTCGGCGACCCGTCGAGCTCCTTCATCTGTCGCTGGGAGAATCCAACGACCGCAACGTCACGCATGCTCGCCCCTCAGAGGTGGTGCTTGTAGGTGTCGTAGTCCGCGTCCGGCTCGCCGGTGGGACGGAAGTACTTGATGTTGTCGAGGCTGGTCGTCCACTCCTCGCGGGGCTTCCAGACCGCCTCGACGCGCATGCCCATCCGGACGTCGGCGGCGTCGATGTCCAGGATCAGGTGCAGGAACGCGATGTCCGCGCCGTCGAGAAGCACGTACGCCGAGACGTAGGGGATCGGGATGGTCTGGCCCTTGAACGGCACGTTGACCACGCAGTACGTCGTCAGGGTGCCACGGTCGGGGAGCTCGACCTCGTCCGTGGTCGGGACGCCGTCCACCGGGCAGGCACCGCGCGGCGGGATGTAGACCTTCTGGCACGCGGGGCAGCGCTGGCCGAACAGCTTGCCCTCGGAGAGGCCCTTGAAGAACTTCGTCTCCTCCGGCGAGGCGGCGTAGTCGTAGGCGAGGTTGACCGGGCTGATGATCCCGGTGACCTCGGGGGCGCCGAAGTCCATCGAGGCCGACGTACCGGTCTCACCCTCGGCGGCGGGCTCGAAGCAGGCGATGTCGCGGATCGACCCGATCGGGTCCTCGGCCCAGCGGACCTTGACCCGCATGCCGGTGGAGATGTCGGCGGGGGAGTCCACGTCGACCGCGTGCAGGATCGGCGCGTCGGCGCCGTCGAGCAGCACGTGCGCGAAGGCGAACGGCTTCTCCAGGGGCTGCTGGGAGACCGGCTCGGGCACCCACGACCAGCTCTGCACGGTCCCGACGTCGGAGACCGGGACCAGCTCGGTGACTGCGTCGTGCGTGATCGGGTCGAACTCCGGTGGCGGGACGACGACCCTTCCGTCGGAGAGGACGCCGCCGAGCACGGAGTGCTGCTTGAGGGCTGACATGAACTGCGAGAGCACCGAACCGAGGGACCGGGTGTAGTCGAACTCGACCTTCATCGGAGCGTGCAGGACGCGCGATTCTGTGGTGGGGGCCATGGCACAGAAGTGAAACACGTTCTAGTATTGGGATCAAGGACAACGCCCTGATCCGGAGGAGAGACATGAAGCTCGGACTGCAGCTCGGCTACTGGCAGGCAGGACCGCCGACCAACCACGCCGAGCTCGTCGCGGCCGCCGAGGAGTCGGGGTTCGACGCGATCTTCACCGCCGAGGCCTGGGGCTCGGACGCGTTCACGCCGCTGGCGTGGTGGGGCCGCGAGACCAGCCGGGTCCGGCTCGGCACCAGCATCGTGCAGATGTCGGGACGTACGCCGACCAGCATCGCGATGCACGCCCTGACCCTCGACCACCTCTCGAACGGCCGCGTGATCCTGGGCATGGGCGTCTCGGGCCCCCAGGTCGTCGAGGGCTGGTACGGGCAGCCGTTCTCCAAGCCCCTGGCGCGCACCCGCGAGGTCGTCGACATCATCCGCCAGGTGCTCGCGCGCACGGGCCCGGTCACCAACGACGGCCCGCACTACCCGCTGCCGTTCAACGGCCCCGGCGCGATGGGCCTGGGCAAGCCTCTCAAGCCGATCACCCACCCGCTGCGTGCCGACATCCCGATCTGGCTGGGCGCCGAGGGCCCGAAGAACGTCGCCCAGACCGCCGAGATCGCCGACGGCTGGATCCCGATCTTCTACACCCCGAAGTCCGCCGGCATGTACCAGCCGTGGCTCGACGAGGGCTTCGCGCGCCCGGGCGCCCGGCGTACCCGCGAGACGTTCGAGATCGCCGCGACGTGCCACCTCGAGTTCACCGAGGACGACGGCCCGGCCAAGCAGGCGGTGGTCGACGCGTTGAAGCCGATCGTGGCGCTCTACATGGGGGGCATGGGCGCGAAGGAGATGAACTTCCACCACCAGGTCTTCACCCGGATGGGCTACGGCGAGGTGGCTGACGAGGTCCAGCGGCTCTTCCTCTCGGGCCAGAAGGACGAGGCCAGCGCGCTGATCCCCGACGACCTGGTCAACGACATGCACATCATCGGCACCGAGGGCTACGTCAAGGACCGCGTCGCCGAGTGGGAGGCCACCGGCGTCACCACGCTGCTGCTCAGCTGCCGCACGCCCGAGGAGCTCCGCCGCGTGGCCGGGGTCCTGGCCTAGCGCCTCAGCCCTGGCACTTCCCCGATCCGGAGTCGCTGTAGTCGAGCGCCGAGGCGCCGAATCCGCTGCCGGCCAGGGCCGGTCGGTAGGAGAAGTCGTAGCCCTTGGGCTTCAGGGTCAGGTCGAGGACTCCGTAGCCCTGGGCGTAGGCCGTGACCACGTTGGGGTTCGCGAAGCCGGTCGGCGTGGTCGCGAGTGTGTCGAGCGACTCGCCGCCGGTGCCGATGATGAACTCGGGGATCCCGTGCTGGGGGTCGTACCTGCCGGCCGGGTCCATCGGACGCATCCGGGCGTAGGCGTGCTCGTGCCCGTTGAGGACCAGGGTGGCGTGGTTGTCGTAGAGCAGCTGCCACCAGGCGTCGGCCACCTGACCCTCCTGGCCGCCGGCTCCAGGGGCGGAGGCCGGCACGGTCGGCGTGGACGCGGTGGTCGCGCTGAACGTGGGCTGGTGCCAGTAGGCGACGGTGCACGGCTGGTTGTTCAGCTTCAGGTCCGTCGCGAGCCACTGCGTCTCCTTCGAGAGCAGGCCCCCGTCGGTGGTGGAGCAGTCGTTGTGGAAGGCGGCGGAGTTGCACTCCACGTTCAGCGAGATGACGTGCCAGCTCCCGAGGTCGTAGGAGTACCAGCCCTGGGTCTCCTCGGTGTCCTCGCCCGCCTGGCCCGCACTGTTCGGCGTACCGTCCTGCTCGGCGCCGTTGAAGTAGCCGAAGTAGCCGTTGCCGTTCTGGGCCGCCTCGTTGTCGCCCTTCTTGGTGTAGGCGTAGTACTCGTGGTTGCCCGGCGCCGGGCGCTCGAGGAACTTCAGCCCGCCCCAGGCCTTCTCGAAGGAGCCCTCGAAGTCGCTGAGCTTGCCGACCTGGTACTGCTCGTCGCCCAGGAGCGCGACGGCATCGGGCTTGAAGGACAGGGCCTGGTGGGCGGTCGCGAACTCGGCGTCGTACCCGCCCAGGCTGGGGCTGCCGCACTTGAGCGCGGCCGGGTTGGCGGCGTTGACGTCCTCGTCAGGTTCGCAGGCGATGTCACCGACGGCGGCGAAGGTGTACTGCTTGCCCGTCGCCCGGGAGGCGTAGGGCCAGCTGTTGCCGGAGATCTTCTCCCCGGCGAAGGCGACGCCCCCGACGGTCAGGACGATGGCGGCTGCGGCGAGGAGTGGAAGCTTGCTCCTGATCGGCATGCCGGAAGCCTAGGAAGACGCCCGGACCGGCGGCCGAACCCCAGGAGACGATCCGGTGAACAGCCCGCGCCGGGTTCAGGTTGCGGTCAGGCGACCAGGCGCACAGTGGGATCCCCGCGTGAAGGGAGTCTGTCGTGCTTGATGACGTCGCGCTTGATGACGCCGTGCTTCATGAGAACGTGGCCCGCATCCTGGTCGTCGAGGAGGAGGCCGTGGTCACCCCGCAGCTCCTCGAGGCCATCCGCCAGCGCGCAGCGATGGGGCCGACCCAGTTCCGTGTCGTCGTGCCGAACCCCGCGGCCGCCGAGATCCACCTGCTGCACCCCGAGCGCCACGAGAAGGCCGCGGAGGCCGAGGTGAGGCTGCGCTCGGCGATGCCCCAGCTCGAGGAGGCCGCCGGCGGCATCGTGATCGGGACGGTGTCGGTCCGCCACGACCCGATGGACGCCATCGAGGACGTGCTCTTCAACGAGCCGATCGACGAGATCATCCTGTCGGTCACGACCCACACGATCGCTCGCTGGCTGCACCAGGACCTCCAGGCCCGCCTTCGTCACTACGGCCTGCCGGTCACGACGCTCGACCCGCACTGACGATTCCGTTGATTCAGGCTAGAACACGTTCTAGTCTTCTCGGCATGAGCACCGTGAGCGACATCGCCAACGCCGGAGACCTGCGGACCGGGACGCACAACGGGCACCTGATGGTGGCCGCGCTGCGCCGGCACCACAACCGCCCGATCATCCACCTCGGGGATGTCACGCTCACCGGGCAGCAGGTCGCGGACCGGATCAGCACCTACATCCAGGCCTTCGAGTCGCTCGACGCCGGCTTCGGCACGGCGGGCGCCCTGCTCGCGCTGAACCGTCCCGAGGTCCTCTTCATCCTGGGCGCCGGGCAGACCCAGGGTTACCGGCGTACCTCGCTGCACCCGCTGGGTTCGGCCGACGACCACGCCTACGTGATCAACGACGCCGAGATCACGACCCTGATCATCGACCCGTACTTCACCGAGCGCGCGCTCGAGCTGCTCGCCAAGTGCGCCGGCCTGACCCAGGTCCTGACCATCGGGCCGGTCCCGGACGCGATCGCCAAGGCTGCCGCGGACACCGGTCGCTCGACCGCCGACCTGATCGAGGTCGCAGAGGGCTTCGAGCCGCAGCCGCTGACCGCGCGGCTCCTGCCCGGGGACCACATGGTCAGCATCACCTACACCGGCGGCACGACCGGCAAGCCCAAGGGCGTGATCGGGATGAGCCAGACCATGAACACGATGACGAGCATCCAGCTCGCCGAGTGGGAGTGGCCGGCCGAGCCGCGGTTCTTGATGTGCACCCCGCTCTCGCACGCGGGCGCGGCGTTCTTCGTGCCGGTGGTCATCAAGGGCGGCACGCTGTTCGTGAGCTCGACCTTCAACCCCGCCGAGGTGCTGGCCACCATCGAGGAGAAGAAGATCAACTCCCTGATGCTGGTGCCCACGATGCTCTACGCGCTGATGGACCACCCCGACAGCCACACCCGCGACCTCTCCAGCCTGGAGACCGTCTACTACGGCGCGAGCGCGATCAACCCGGTCCGGCTCAAGGAGGCGATCGAGCGCTTCGGCCCGATCTTCGCCCAGTACTACGGCCAGTCCGAGGCGCCGATGGTGATCACCTACTTCAACAAGGGTGACCACGTGAACCCGGACGGTACGCCGGCCGAGCACCGCCTGACCTCCTGCGGCCGTCCGACCGCTCTGGCCCGCACGGCCCTGATCGGCGAGGACGGCCAGCCGGTCGCCCAGGGCGAGCCGGGCGAGATCTGCGTCGCCGGTCCGCTGCTCTCCGGTGGCTACTGGAAGCTGCCCGAGCAGACCTCCGAGACGTGGAAGGACGGTTGGATGCACACCGGCGACGTCGCCCGTGAGGACGAGGACGGCTTCTGGTACATCGTCGACCGCACCAAGGACATGATCGTCACCGGCGGCTTCAACGTCTTCCCGCGCGAGGTCGAGGACGTCGTGGCCGAGCACCCGGCGGTCGCCCAGGTCGGCGTCATCGGCGTCCCGCACGAGAAGTTCGGCGAGTCTGTGATGGCCGTCGTGGTGATGCGCGAGGGCCACGAGCTCACCGACGCGGTGATCGCCGAGATTCAGGACATGGTCAAGGCCAAGAAGGGCTCGGTCCAGGCGCCCAAGCAGGTCGTCGCGGTCGACGCGTTGCCGCTGACCGGGCTCGGCAAGCCCGACAAGAAGGCGCTGCGCGCGCAGTACTGGACCGGCGACCGCGCGGTCGGCTGAGCGCGGTCAGCGCCGCTTCCGCGGCGCCGGCACCTTCACCGTGTAGGCCCGCGTCCACGGCGTGGTCATGAACCCGCGCAGGCCCTGCACCCGGATCCGGTAGTAGCCGGGCCGCAGCCTGGCGGAGTACCACGACGTGCGCGGCACGAACGAGCCCACCGCGGCCCGTCCCGTGCGCACCGTGACGAGCTTGATCCGGATCTGCAGGATGCCGCTGCGGTGCATCGGGGCCAGGCAGTTCACGTAGATCCTGCCGCGGTAGACCCGGATCGTGGGGACCAGCGGCGGGTTCCAGGGGATGTAGACCTGCTTGATCGCCGACTGCTCGGGCAGCACGTCGGGGGCGATCGCGTGCATGGCCTCGCCGAAGCGCTGGGCCATCAGCAGCTCGCCGGTCGGCGTCGGGTGCGCGAGGTCCATCGTGTAGACGTTGCTCTCCCACTTCGAGCGGTCCTCGGGCCGGTCGAGCATCGCGAGCGAGATCGGGGACTCGGGCGTGCTCAGCCCGCCGCTGCCGTCTTGCTGCATCGGAGCGACGACCTGGGCGGCGAGCAATCCGTTGTAGGCGTCGCGGACACCTTGGGGGATCGCGTGCGAGTACACCTGGCCGAGCACGATCTTCTCGTCCGGCACCTGCGCACGCACCTCGGCGACGAAGTCCTTGTAGTGGTCGACCGTGGCCTGCTCCAGGTCGGCGATCGCGGCCAGCCGCTGGTCGGTCAGCGCCGGGTTGCTGCTCGGGTAGTCCCGGTCGACCGTCACGAGCCCGGCCGTCAGGTCGTTGTTGCCCAGGAAGCTGACCATCACCTGCGGACGGCCGCCGACCGGGTACTTCGCGAGCTGCGTCCCGATGTCGTAGCCGCCCCCGACGAAGTGGTGCAGCTGGGCACCGCCGACCGCGAAGTGCGCGGGGTCCCAGTCCGTCGTGTGGTAGCGCGGGTCGGCGCCCGAGGGGGACGTGAACGGCCCGATCATGTCGATCGAGGTCCCCTGGCGCTGGATCTCGCGGATCAGCCGGTACCGCCAGGAGTAGTCCCCGCTGAACTGCTGGGTGATCGAGTCGCCGTTGAACATGATCCTGATCGGTACCGGACCGGTCGCAGCCGCTGGCGTGCTGGGACCCGCGGTCACACCAGCGAGGACCAGGGCGAGGGGGAGGAGGCCGGAAGCCAGGACACGCCGCTTCATCGTCCGACCAGGATAGGTCAGCGCCGGGGCACCCGTACCGCGATCGGACGGCCCCAGGTCGAGGCCATCGTCCCGCGCATGCCGCGCAGGGAGATCGTGTAGCGACCGGGAGGGAGCGCGCGGACCTCACGGCTGGCCCAGGTCCACGGCGTCGGGGGCGCCGTACGGCCCGAGCGCAGGGAGGTGATGCGCAACCGCATCTGCTGCGCCTCGTTCCGGCGCTTCGCCCCGGCCCAGCCGACGACCAGGCGGTGCCGCCGGTCGAAGCGGATGACCGGGGTGAAGGTAGGCGGCCAGGGCAGGGACAGGCGCCAGATCTTCGGGTCCTGGGGCAGTGCGCCGAGCGCCTTCAGCGCCCAGGCGACGCGCTGGGCGATCAGCGTCTCCCCGGTCGGGGTCGGGTGGGTGCCGTCGTAGGTGTCGGTGCGCGCCCGCCATGCCGAGTGCGTCATGTCGTAGACGGTCACGCTCATCCCCGAGGACGCGGTCACCTGGGCCGCCAGCGCGCGGACGGCGGCGTTCAGCGCGGCGCGCTTCGGCACCCGGATGCTGGTCACCTCGCCCAGGACGATCTTGATCCCGGGGTGGGCTGCCTGGGCGTTCGCGATGTAGCGGCGCCAGGCGGCCACCACTCCGGCCACCGTGGCACCGTGGATCATGTCCGTCGTGCCGAGCTCGCTGACCAGGATGTCGGGGGAGTACGCCGCCACGTCGGCGCCGATGTGCGGGACCCGGCTGGTCAGGCTGGTGCCACCGATCGCGTCGTGGTCGGAGTCCCACGCGGTGGGCCCGGTGCTGGGCACCAGGTAGTGGTTCGACCCGCCGTAGGTGTAGCGCCGCGGTCCGACGAAGTCGACGTCGACGCCCTGGCGGACGAACTCCTTCACCAGCCGGTAGCGCCAGGTGTAGTCACCGTCGAAGCCCTGGGTGATCGAGTCCCCGGCGAGCATGATCCGCAGCGGTTGCGTCACCGGCGGTGGCGGGGGCGGATCGACGGGAGGGTCGTCGGCGGACGCGCTGGGCAGGATGCCGGCGCCGAGGGTCAGGACGACGCTCAGCACGGCGACAGGGAGGATTCGGGACTTCATCGCCCCGGAAGATTAACTCCCGGTGAACTGCGGCGCGCGCTTCTCCAGGAATGCGCGCGGGCCTTCCTTCGCGTCGTTGGACTTGAAGACCTCGGCGCCGATCCGGGCGTCGTCGGCCCAGCAGTCGTCCTCGTGCTTGCCCTCGGAGTCGCGCATGGTCTTGAGGATCGCCTGGACGGCCAGCGGGCCGTTGGCCGCGATCTTGTCGGCGATCTCGTGGGCTTTCGCCAGCGCCTCGCCGTCCTCCACGACGTGCCCGATCAGCCCGAGCTCCTTGGCCTCGGGGGCCTCCAGGAGCCGTCCGGTGAGCAGCAGCTCGGCGGCCACCGTGTACGGGATCTGGCGGGGGAGGCGCACCGCGGAGCCGCCCATCGGGTACAGCGACCACTTCGCCTCGGCCACCCCGAACTTCGCCGAGCGGCCCGCCACCCGGATGTCGGTGCCCTGCAGGATCTCGGTGCCACCGGCGATCGCGGGGCCCTCGACCGCGGCGATCAGCGGCTTGGTGAGCCGGAAGCCCTTGAGCAGGCCCTTGAGGATCGTCGGGTCGAAGTCGCCGGACTCGAAGCTGTCACCTGGGGGCTTCTCGTTGGCGGTCTTGAGGTCCATGCCGGCGCAGAAGAACCCGCCGGCGCCGGTCAGGATGCACACCCGGATCTCCGGGTCCGCGTTCACGCGGTCCCAGGCGTCCTCCATGATCCGCAGCATGTCCGAGGACAGCGCGTTGCGGCGCTCGGGCCGGTTCATGGTCACGATGAGCTTGTGGCCGTCCTGCTCGACGAGGCAGTCAGGCGTGGTCCGGGTGTCCGTCATGGGGTGAATGCTAGCCCCAAACGAGAACGTGTTCTAGTATCGCGGACATGGCCTTGAACATCGCTGACCTCTTCGAGCATGCCGTCGACGCGGCGCCCGACAAGCCCGCCGTCCAGGTCGGCGACCGGGTCGTCACCTACGCCGAGCTCGAGACCGATTCCAACCGCCTCGCGCACTACCTCCAGGCTCAGGGGGTCAAGCCGGGCGACCACGTCGCGGTCTACGCGAAGAACAGCATCGAGCACGTCGTCGCCGTCCTCGCGATCGTCAAGGTCCGCGCGGTGAACATCAACGTCAACTACCGCTACGTCGAGGGCGAGCTGAACTACCTCTTCGAGAACGCCGACGTGGTGGCCCTGATCGCCGAGCGCACCTACGCGCCGCTGATCGCGAAGACCTTCCCGAACCACGAGAAGCTGCAGACCGTCGTCATCGTCCCCGACGTCATCGAGCCGGACGACCAGTCCGACATCTCCGCGTTCGGCGGCGTGCTGCTCGAGGACGCCGTCGCTGACCAGAGCGCCGAGCGCGACTTCGACGAGCGCAGCGCCGATGACCTGCACATCATCTACACCGGCGGCACCACCGGCTTCCCCAAGGGCGTCATGTGGCGCCACGAGGACTTCTGGCGCACGCTGGGCGGCGGCATCGACTTCTACACCGGCGAGAACCTCGAGGAGTTCGACCAGTCCAAGCAGGCCGCCCAGGACGGCCGGATGGTCACCTTCCCGCTCAGCCCGCTGATGCACGGCGGCGCCCAGGCCGGCCTGCTGATGCACCTCTTCGCCGGCCACCTGACGATCCTCGAGCCCAAGTTCGACCCGCAGCGCACCTGGGAGATCATCGAGAAGAACGGCGTGATGCTGATCTTCATGACCGGCGACGCGATGGCCCGGCCGCTGATCGAGGAGTTCGAGCGCAAGGCAGCCACCGGCACGCCGTACGACGGCAGCAGCCTGTTCGCGGTCTCCTCCAGCGCCGCGATCTTCAGCCCCGAGGTCAAGGAGCGCTGGCTGGCCGCGCTGCCGAACCCGGTCTACACCGACTCCGTCGGCGCCAGCGAGACCGGCTTCCAGGGCATGGGCATGCAGGACAAGACGCACATCTCCAGCGACGGCCCGGTGGTCGGGCTCGGCCCGAACAGCGTCATCCTCGACGAGCAGAACAACGTGCTCGACCTCGCGACCAACGTCGGCAAGATCGGGCGCCTGGGCCGCGGCGGCTCGGTGCCGGTCGGCTACTACAAGGACGAGAAGAAGTCGGCCGAGACGTTCCTGGTCGTCGACGGCATGCGGATCTCGGTTCCCGGCGACTTCGCGCGGATCGAGGAGGACAACAAGGTCACCCTGCTCGGCCGCGGCTCCAACTGCGTGAACACCGGCGGGGAGAAGGTCTACCCCGAGGAGGTCGAGATGGCGATCAAGCGCCACCCGGCCGTCTACGACGTCCTCGTCGTCGGCATCCCCGACGAGAAGTTCGGCCAGGCCGTCGCTGCGGTGATCCAGCCGCGTGAGGGTCAGAGCGTCGAGCTCGAGGACCTGCGCGAGTTCCTGCGCGAGTTCCTCTCCGGCTACAAGCTGCCGCGGACGATGACCCTGGTCCCGGAGATCCCGCGCAACGCGACCGGCAAGGCGCAGTACCCCCGTGCCAAGGAGCTCATGCTCGAGGCCCGGGCCAAGGACTCAGCAATCTCTGGAGGAGTGACCGCCTGATGCGTACCGAACTGTGCGAGCGACTCGGCATCGAGTACCCGATCTTCGCCTTCACCCCCTCCGAGAAGGTCGCCGCCGCGGTCTCCCGGGCCGGTGGTCTCGGCGTCCTGGGGGCGGTCCGCTTCAACGACGCCAGCGAGCTCGACGAGACGCTGACCTGGATGGACGAGAACACCGACGGCAAGCCGTACGGCGTCGACATCGTGATGCCGATGAAGATCCCCACCGAGGGCACCTCGGTGGACCTCAAGGAGCTCATCCCCGGTGAGCACATCACGTTCGTGGAGGAGACGCTGCGTAAGCTCGGCGTCCCGCCGCTGCCCGAGGGCGAGGGCCGCGAGGGCGTGCTCGGCTGGCTGCACAGCACCGCGCGCAGCCACGTCGACGTCGCGCTCCAGCACCGCCCGGTGCTGATCGCCAACGCGCTCGGCACCCCGCCCAACGACGTCATCGAGCTCGCCCACGAGCACGGAGTCCTGGTCGCCGCGCTCGCCGGTGCTGCCAAGCACGCAGCGAGCCACGTGGCCAACGGCGTCGACATCATCGTCTCGCAGGGCTACGAGGCCGGCGGTCACACCGGCGAGATCGCCAGCATGGTGCTGACCCCGGAGATCGTCGACGCGGTCGACGTACCGGTCCTCGCCGCCGGCGGCATCGGCTGCGGCCGCCAGGTCGCCGCGTCGCTCGCGCTCGGCGCCCAGGGCGTGTGGACCGGCAGCCTGTGGCTGACGGTCGCCGAGTACGACCTCGGCAGCAGCGACACCGTCAAGCGGGCCCTGCTCAAGGCCGGGTCCGGTGACACCGTGCGCAGCCGCGTCTACACCGGCAAGCCGGCGCGCCTGCTGAAGAACAAGTGGACCGCTGCGTGGGAGGAGGAGGGCGCCCCGGCGCCGCTCCCGATGCCGCTGCAGAACCTGCTGGTCAGCGACGCGCACAACCGGATGAACCTCGCGGACGACCCGGACGCCGTGGCGATGCCCGCAGGCCAGATCATCGGGCGCACCAACGAGGTGCGACCGGTTGCCGAGGTGATGGCCGACCTGATCTCGGAGTACGAGGAAACAGTCGCGCGGCTCGAGAAGATCCGGGGATAATGGCGGGGTGCTCGCGTACCTCGCCTTCACCGGCGCAGCAGCGCTCATCGTGCTGCTGCCCGGTCCCGACACGCTCGTCGTGGTCCGGGCGATCCTGCGCGGCGGTCGTCGCCAGGGGATCCTGACCGCGCTGGGCAACCTGTGCGGGCTGACGGTCTGGGTGACCGGAGCCGTGCTCGGCATCGCCGCGCTGCTGCGTGCCAGCGAGATCGGCTACGACATCCTCCGCGTCGTCGGCGCCTGCTACCTGGTGCTGCTGGGGGTCCAAGCGTTCCGCACGCGCGGAACCGTGGAGGACGAGGCGGGCGAGGCGAGCAGCAGCCTGCTCGGCAGCGGCTTTCGCGCCGGCATCCTGACCAACCTCCTCAACCCCAAGGTCGGCGTCTTCTTCGTCACCTTCCTGCCCGGCTTCGTGCCGCACGGAGCCGCGGTCGGCCCGACCACGGCCGCCTTCGGCGTGATCTTCGTGGCCCTGACCGCCTTGTACTGGGTCGCGCTGCTCGGCGTGGCCGGGAAGGTGCGTACCTGGATGAGCACCCCTGCGATCCGGCGGCGGATGGACATCGCCACGGCCGGCGTCCTGGTCGCCTTCGGCGTACGCCTGGCCACGGAGTGACTGGAGAGACATGGTCGTCCCCTCCCCACGGCTGAACCGGGCCGCCGTACGCCGCCTGCTCGCGACCGTCGCGGTCGCCGCGCTGGTCGCCACCGGCGGGATCCTGGCGAACGGCGGAGCGGGAGCCGTGGCCGGTCCGGCCTCGGTGCCGGTGGCGCACTGCGGCCCGGGCTCCAAGCCGGAGACCTCGACCCAGGGCCGCGTCCCGAGGGCCGACTACGCCTCGGGCCGGGTCCGGCTCGGCTACAGCTGCAACACCGTCGAGGTCGGTCACCAGGGCAGCTCGGGCGGGTTCAAGACGCTGCGCTACACCGACGCCCAGGGCCACACCTGCGCGTTCTACGACTCCACGCTGACGGTCCCGCGCGACGTCGTGTCCAACACGCTGTCGGGCGACGGGCTGGGCGTCGTCGTCCTCGACATGACCCACCCGGCGGCTCCGCGCAAGACCGCCAACCTCGTCTCGATCGGGATGATCAGCCCGCACGAGTCGCTGCTGGTCAACGCCGAGCGCGGTCTGCTGGTCGGGGTGATGGGCACCGCGCTGACTGCGCCCGGCATCCTCGACGTCTACGACGTGAAGACCGACTGCCGGCACCCCAAGCTGCTCTCGGAGTCGCTCAACGGGATCCTCGGGCACGAGAGCGGGTTCAGCCCGGACGGACGCACCTACTACGTGGCGGGCGTGGCGGGCACGCTGACCGCGGTCGACCTCACCAACCCGCGGCACCCGCGGATCCTGTGGAAGCAGGGCGGCGTGGTCTACCACGGCCTGCGGCTCTCCGACGACGGCCGCCGGATGTACGTCGCGAACATCGGCCGTCCCGGGCCGGGCGGCATCACCGGCGCCGGCCTGCGGATCCTCGACGTCAGCCAGATCCAGGACCGCAGGGCGAACCCGAAGGTCAGCGTGCTCTCCACGATCACCTGGCACAACGCCTCGATCCCGCAGGTCGCCGAGCCGTTCACGCGCAACGGTCACCACTACGTCTTCGAGGTCGACGAGTTCGTGGACCTGTTCAGCTTCAAGGGCCTTGCCGACATCAAGCACGCCCCGGTCGGCGCGGCCCGGATCATCGACGTCCAGGACGCGCGGCACCCGTTCGTGGTCTCCGACGTACGGCTCAAGGTGCACCAGCCCGACCAGCGCGGGGGACCGCAGTACGGCGACCCGGGCGCCAACGTGCCGGTCCAGGGGTACGCCGCCCACTACTGCGGTCTGCCGACCCGGGTGAACCCCAAGATCGCGGCCTGCTCGATGATCCTCTCGGGCCTGCGGTTCTTCGACATCCGTGACGTGCGGCACCCGCGCGAGGTCGCCTACTTCAACAAACCCGTGCCGAAGGTGAACAAGGCCGCCCTGATCCCGGCGATCGGGTCGTGGGCGATGTCGCAGCCCGCGTGGGACCTGGCGCGCAACGAGGTCTGGTACACCGACAGCAACTCGGGCTTCTACGTCGTCAAGCTGACCAACGGCGTGCAGAACCTTCTTCACCGCTGATCGTTGAAGGGGCATGGTCGTGCCCTCACCGACGCAGCGTCGCGCTGCGGTCCGCCGTCTGGTCGTGCTGCTCGCCGTGGTCCTCGCTGCGGGCGGTGCCTGGGCGTCAGCCGGCGCCAACGCTGCGGACGACACCCTGGACCGCCAGCCCGTCCCTCGAGCCGTCTGCGGTCCCGGGTCCTTCCCGGAGGGCGTGACCCAGGGCAGGACGCCGAAGGAGGACTACTCCGACGGCCGCTACCTCCAGGGCTACCTGTGCAACACCGAGGAGGTCGGGCACTCCGGCACCACCGGCGGCTTCAAGGCGCTGCGCTACACCGACGCCCAGGGCCACACCTGCGCGTTCTACGACTCCTCGCAGCTCACCTCGCCGCAGGACCTGATCAGCAACACGCTCAACGGCCAGGGCAACGGCGTCGTCGCGCTCGACATGACCGATCCCGCCCACCCGGTGAAGACCGCGAACCTCACCTCGCTGCCGATGCTCGCCCCGCACGAGTCGCTCCTGGTCAACCAGGCGCGCGGGCTGCTCGTCGGCGTGCTCGGCACCGCCGCCACCGCTCCGGGAGCGCTGGCGGTCTACGACGTGAAGACCGACTGCCGCCACCCCAGGCTGCTCTCCACGAGCCTGGCCGGGATCCTCGGCCACGAGAGCGGGTTCGCCCCCGACGGCAGGACGCTCTACGTCTCCAGCACGATCTTCACCCTCGTGGCCGTCGACCTGACCGACCCGACGAAGCCGCGCACGATCTTCGTCCAACCGAACGTCCAGTACCACGGGATGCGGCTCTCCGACGACGGCCGGACCCTGTACGCCGCCCACATCGGCCAGCCGAGCCTGGGCGGGATCACCGGGGCCGGGTTGCAGGTCCTCGACGTCAGCCAGATCCAGGACCGCGTGAAGAACCCGAAGATCTCCGTGCTCGCGGACCTGACCTGGCGCGGATCCTCGATCCCGCAGGTAGCCGAGCCGTTCACCCGTGACGGGCACCAGTACCTGCTCGAGGTCGACGAGTTCGAGGACCTCTTCTCGCTCTCCGGCCTCACCGACCTGGTGCACTCACCGGTCGGCGCGGCCCGGATCATCAACATCGACGACCCGCGGCACCCCTTCCAGGTCAGCGACATCCGGCTCCAGGTCCACCAGCCGGCCGACCGCGCCGGCGTGGAACGCCAGGACCCGGGCGCGAACAGCCCGCTGGGTGGGTACGCCGGCCACTACTGCTCGGTGCCGACGCGGGAGGACCCGAGGATCGCGGCCTGCTCGATGATCGGCTCCGGGCTGCGCGTCTTCGACATCTCGGACGTGAGGCACCCGAAGGAGGTCGCGTACTTCAACAAGCCGGCCAAGACCGGTGGCGCCGCGTTCTCCCAGCCTGCGTGGGACGTCGCGAACGACAGCATCTGGTACACCGACTCCAGCACCGGTTTCTTCGTCGTCAGGCTCACCAACGGTGTGCAGGGCCTCCTGCACTAGCTCCAGAAGGGGCCGGTCAGCCCGACGCTGCGCAGGTACTGCTGGGAGGACGCGGGGTCGCGCCGGACGTACCCGCGCAGCAGGCGCCCGTCGTACCAGTGGGAGGCGAGGTTCCACAGCGTCGAGAGGTCGAGGACCGCTCCGGCCGGGCGGCCGTCGAGCCAGGCCTCGACGCAGTCGGGGGAGCAGAAGATCCGCTGGTTGCTGCAGGTGTGCACGACGTCGTCCCACATCCGCGCGGTGGGGACGAGGAAGTGCGCTACCTGGTCGCCTGGCGGAGGCCCGGCGGTGCCGACGTCGAAGACGTGCGGGGTCGCGCAAGCCGGGCAGCGGGTGGCCACGAGCACGGGAGCCTGCTCGGGCAGCAGGTGCGGCAGCGCGAAGGAGTCCCACGCACAGCCGCCCCACCACAGGTGCTCGCGTCCCATCACCGAGAAGCCGAGCGGTACGGCGGAGAACGGGTGGGCCATCACGATCGAGCTGTCGCGGCCCAGCACCACGTGCCGCTGGTTGGCCAGCGTGAAGAGGCCCGCCCGCACGGTGTCCTGAAGCGTCCGCAGCTCGGCGGCCAGCGAGACGAGCGTCGGTGTCATCCCGTCGGCGAAGGACCGGTAGACGGCCAGCCGGAGGTCCTCGGTGTTCACGCTCCGAGCCTACGGCTCGCCTGCTCAGTGACGGCCTCCGTGAGCGGAGTAGGTCCGCCCCCGTTCTTCGCGGGTCCAGGTCGCCTCCTGCGGACCCGCCTGGAGCTCACGTTTGAGCACCTTGTTGGTGGCCGTGCGGGGCAGCACGTCGAGGACCCGGACGTAGCGTGGCCAGGCCTTCGTGGAGAGGTCCTGCTGGTCAGCGAGGAAGTCGCCGAGCCCCGTTGCGGTCAGGGAGCCGGTCAGGACGAGGGCGGCCACCAGCTGGTCGCCGGAGCGCGGGTCCGGCACGGCGTACACGGCCGCCTCGGAGATGGCAGGGTGGCGCAGCAGGATGCGCTCGATCGGGGCCGCAGCGAGGTTCTCGCCGTCGACCCGCAGCCAGTCGGCGGTCCGGCCGGCGTAGTAGACCCAGCCGTCGGCGTCGCGGTAGGCCAGGTCGCCGGACCAGTACATCCCGCCGCGCATCCGCTCGGCGGTCGCGGCCTCGTCGTTGTAGTAGCCCGCGAACTGACCGGTGCCGGTGGTGTTGACCAGCTCTCCGACGCACTCCTCGAGGTTCGTCACCGCGCCGGCGGCGTCGTAGGTGGCGACCGGGCACTCCCGTCCGGTCTCCGGGGAGAACACCGCGACCCCGGGTGCCGGCTGGCCCAGCGAGCCCGGGGGAGTGCCTTCGATGCGCGAGATCACCACCGCGTTCTCGGTCGACCCGAAGCCGTCGACGACGCGGCACCCGAACCGTTCGCCGAACGCGGCGATGTCGCGCTCGTTCCCCTCGTTGCCGAACACGATCCGCAGCGGGTTCTCGGCGTCGTCGGGGCGCTCTGGCGTGGCCATCACGTAGGCGAGCGGCTTGCCGACGTAGTTCGCGTACGTCGCGCCGTAGCGGCGTACGTCGTCGAGGAAGCCGGACGCCGAGAAGCGCTCGGCCAGGGCGATCGTGGCTCCGTTGCACAACGCCGGTGCCCAGCCCGCGACGACGGCGTTGGAGTGGAACAGCGGCATCGAGACGTAGTGGACGTCTTCGCTGCTCAGCCCGAGCCGCTCGGTCAGGTAGGCGCCGGGGAAGGTGATCTTCTCGTGCGTGATCCGCACGGCCTTCGGCTCACCTGAGGTGCCCGAGGTGAAGATCAGCATGAACAACGACTCACCCCTCGGAGCGGCCCCGGGAGCCGGACCGTCCTCGGGCCAGGCGTACGACGCGTCGAGGACCGTGACGTCGTCGAGCGCCAGCGGTGCGAGCAGCTCAGCGTGTGCCGCATCGGTGACGATCACCTGGCAGTCAGCGCGCCGGATGTCGGCGAGCAGGCCGTCCCCGCGCCGGGTCGTGTTCAGCCCGACGAGGACGTGCGCACCCCAGCCGGCGGCCGCCAGCTGGATCGCCATCTCAGGGGTGTTGTCGAGCAGCACACCCACGTGCAGGGGCCGGGAAGCGTCGAGGAGGCCAGCCAGTGCCGCGACGCGGCCGCGCGACGCCGCGACGTACTGCCGCCAGGTGAGCGTCAGCGGACCGGCGAGCAGCGCGACCGAGTCGTCCTCGACGCGGGCATCGAGGAGCGCGCGGATGCTCACACCGGCTCGGCAGCGAGCAGCGCCCCGATCTTCCGCGCCTGGTCGGTGGTCCCGCCGAGCAGGAACTCGCCCAGCTTGCCGACCGTGAAGTACCGGTGCGCCTCGCCGTCCATGTCGATGCCGACGCCGCCGTGCACGTGCACGCAGGTGTGCGCGATCCGGTGCCCGGCGTCCGCGGCCCACAGCTTGGCGCCCGCAACCTCCGTGGAGGCCGGGAGGCCCTCCTCGAGGCGCCAGGCGGCCTGCCAGAGCATGAGGTCCGCGCCGAGGATGTCGATGTAGCCGTCGGCCAGGCGCTGCGAGACGGCCTGGAAGGTGCCGATCGGACGGCCGAACTGCTCACGCGTCTTCGCGTACGCCGCCGTCAGCTCCAGCGCGCCGCGCACGACACCGAGCTCGTGGGCGCAGGCGGCCAGCATCAGCCGGTCCTGCACCCAGCCGACCGCGTCCGCGTCGCCCAGCAGCGATCCGGACGCCGAGGCGAGCTCGACCCGTCCGACGCGCGCGCCGTCGCTGACCTTCTGCTCGGTCACGCTCACGCCCTCGCCGGGCTCGACCAGGAACACCCGGACCCCGTCCGGGGTGCTGGCGGTGACCAGGAACAACGAGGCCACGGTGGCCGCAGGGACCACCGACTTCACGCCGCTCAGGGTCCAGCCCGAGCCGTCGGGCTCGGCGGTGACGGTGGGTGAGGCGGGCAGGTGGTCCCGCTCCTCGGAGACCGCGGCGGTCAGGATCGCCTCGCCCGTGATCGCGCCGGGCAACCAGGCCGCCTTCTGCTCCTCGGTGCCGAGCTCGGCGACCGCGAGGGCGACCGGGAGGTGCGAGGCCAACGGGACCGGCGCGACGAGCTTGCCGGCCTCGACGAGCACGGTGCACAGCTCGAGCACGCCCAGTCCGGCGCCGCCGTCGGCCTCGGGGATCGAGAGCCCGAGCAGCCCGGCGGAGCCGAGCGAGGCCCACAGGGCCCGGTCGAAGCGACCCGCGTCGGCTGCCTTCAGCCGCTCGGGGGTGCACTCGTTCTTGAAGATGGTCGCAGCCAGCTCGGCTGCGTCGTTCTGGGTCTCGGTGAAGGAGAAGTCCATGTCCGTGTCCTGTTCCGCGCGTCAGCGCTTCGCGGCCGGGAGGCCGAGCCCGACGTAGCCGATGATGTCCCGCTGGATCTCGTTGGTGCCGCCGCCGAAGGTCATCACCAGCGCGGAGCGGTAGTAGCGCTCGAGTCGGCCGCGCAGCACCGTGCCCGCGGAGTCGCCGTTGACCACGGCGTCCGGGCCGACGATCTCGATCAGCGAGCGGTAGACCTCGGTGGCCAGCTCGGAGCCGTAGATCTTGGTCGCCGACGCGTGCGCCGGGGAGAGGTCCCCGGTGGCCGAGGCCAGCTTCCAGTTGAGCAGCTTGAGCATCTCGACCCGGGCGTGCGCCCGGCCCAGCAGCACCTGGACCCACTCGGCGTCGATCACGCGTGACCCGTCAGGGTTCTTGGTCGCCTGGGCCCACTCGCGGACCTGGGCGACCGAGTGCATCAGCGGGGCGGCCGAGGTGAGCGCGACCCGCTCGTGGTTGAGCTGGTTGGTCATCAACGCCCAACCGCCGTTCAGACCACCGACGAGGTTCTCCTCGGGAACACGAACGTCCTCGTAGTACGTCGCCGACGTCCCCACCCCGGCGACCGTGTGAACCGGTGTGTAGGAGAAACCCTCAGCCGAGGTCGGCACCAGGATCATCGACAGACCCTTGTGGCGCGGCAGGTCCGGATCGGTCCGGCACGCGAGCCAGACGTAGTCGGCGTACTGGATCAACGAGGTCCACATCTTCTGCCCGTTGATCACCCACTCGCCGTCCTCCAGACGAGCCTTGGTCTGCAAGGAGGCCAGATCGGTCCCGGACTGCGGCTCGGAGTACCCGATGGAGAAGTGCATCTCGCCGCGCAGGATCTTGGGAAGGATCTCTTCCTTCTGGGAGTCGGTGCCGAACCGCATGATCGTCGGACCGACCGT
>JBJMIO010000231.1:0-6849 GCA_045806765.1 Marmoricola sp. | reverse complement strand
GGCCACGAGACCGGCGGCGACCTGGCTGAGCTGGGACGACTCGCGGGAGAGCAGGAGCGCGAGCTGCGCCGGCTCATCCAGGAGCAGGAGGCCGTCGGGATCCCCTCGGGCACCCTGGACCTGGCCAGCGAGCTGAGCAAGCTGGAGACGCTCGGCAACGTCACCGTCTCGGTCCCGGGCTACCCCGTCGAGGTGGCAGCCGGCGCAGGCCGCGAGCTGCTCGCCGTCGCGCGTGCCTGCCTGGACAACGTCCGCGTGCACGTCGGCCCGCAGGCGCCGGCCTGGATCCTGCTGCAGGCACAGCGCGACACCGTCGAGCTCTCCGTGCGCGACGAGGGCCCCGGCATCCCCGAGGGCCGCGCCGACACGGCGGCGCGCGACGGGCGTCTGGGCATCCGCGAGTCCATCCGCGGACGGATCCAGGATCTCGGGGGGACCGCGACGCTGAGCACGGGGACGCACGGCACCGAGTGGGAGTTCGTCGTCCCGAACGAGGCCCACCTGTCCTAGGGTCAGGGCCATGAGCGAGGCCGAGGAGCACCCGCCGATCCGGGTCATGGTGGTCGACGACCACCCGATGTGGCGCGACGCGGTCGAGCGCGACCTGGTGGCCGCCGGGCTCGAGGTCGTCGCCGTCGCCGCCAACGGACGCGAGGCACTCGCCCGCTACCCGGCGGCGCGGCCGGACGTCGTGGTCCTCGACCTGCAGATCCCCGAGCCCGACGGCATCGCGGTGACCACCGAGCTGCACGCGCAGGATCCCGACGTACGGATCCTGGTGCTCTCGGCTTCCGACGACCAGGGCAACGTGCTGGCCGCGGTGAAGGCGGGCGCCACCGGCTACCTGGTCAAGTCGGCCTCGCGCGAGGAGCTGCTCTCCGCCGTACGACGCACCCGCGACGGCGACCCGGTCTTCAGCCCCGGCCTCGCCGGACTGGTGCTCGGGGAGTTCCAGCGGATCTCCGAGGACCCCGGCCCGCAGGCCGACGACTCGGGCCTGACCGCGCGCGAGACCGAGGTGCTCAAGATGGTCGCCAAGGGCATGTCCTACCGGCAGATCGCCGAACGTCTCGTGCTCTCCCACCGCACGGTGCAGAACCACGTGCAGAACGTGCTGCGCAAGCTCCAGATGCACAACCGCGTCGAGCTGACCCGGTACGCGATCGAGCGCGGCCTCGACCAGGACTGAGCGCCAGATCGGTACGCAGGGACGGTCCGGCGGGCACCTGCACCGTCCGTGCGTACCGATCTAGGCCAACAGCCCCCGCGCCACGTGGGTGATCTGGATCTCGTTGCTCCCGGCGTAGATCATCAGCGACTTGGCGTCGCGGGCGAGCTGCTCGACGCGGTACTCGGCCATGTAGCCGTTGCCACCGAAGAGCTGGACGGCGTCCATGGCGACCTCGGTGGCGGCCTCGGAGGAGTACCACTTCATCGCCGAGGCCTCGCCGAGCGAGGGTGACTTCCCGGCAGCGGCCATCTCGATCGTGCGGAAGACCATGTTCTGCACGTTGATCCGCGCCACCTCCATCTTGGCCAGCTTGAGCTGGATCAGCTGGAAGTCGGCGATCGGCTTGCCCCACAGCTCACGGCTCTTCGCGTAGTCGACGCAGAGCCGCAGGCACTCGTTGATGATGCCCAAGGACAGGATCGCGACGCCGACACGCTCGGTGCCGAAGTTGTCGCGCGCGCTGTCGCGGCCGTCCTTGGTGTCCTCGCTCTCGCCGAGCAGGTGGTCGCGGGTGAGCCGGACGCCGTCGAAGAACAGCTCGCCGGTCGGCGAGCTCATCATGCCCATCTTCTTGAACGGCTTGGACTGGGTCAGACCCGGCATCCCCTTCTCCAGGACGAAGGTGAGCACCTTCTTGTCCCGCACCGGGATGTCGTCGCCCTCGTCGAGCTTGGCGTAGACCACGATCAGGTCGGCGTCGGGGCCGTTGGTGATGAACGTCTTGTGGCCCTTGAGGATGTAGTCCTCGCCGTCGCGCTTCACCGTCGTACGCATGCCGCCGAAGGCGTCCGAGCCGGACTCCGGCTCGGTGATCGCCCAGGCCGCGACGTGCTCGAAGGTCGCGAGCTTCGGCAGCCAGCGCTCCTTCTGCGCCAGCGTGCCCCTGGCCCGGATGGTGCCGGCTCCGAGGCCGAGCGAGACACCGACCGCGGCGACCACGCCGAGGCTGACGCCGGCGATCTCGCTGAACAGGACCGCCGCCATGCCGCCCATCCCGCCGCCGCCCCCATCGCTCCGCGGCTCGGAATCAGCAGACCCGGACTCGGCAGCCCGCGCGCGCTCGAGCTCCTTCTTGATCGCCTCGGCCGCCATCGCGTCGATGCCGAACGCCGCGAACAGCTTGCGCACGATGTCGTACGGCGGCATGGCACCGGTCTCGAGCTCGTCGACGTGCGGGCGGATCTCCTTCTCGATGAAGTCACGCACCGCCTCGCGCACAGCCAGGTCTGTCTCGGACCACTCGATCATCAGAGGAGCTCCTTCAGTCGGTTCTTCAGGACCTTGCCGGTCGCGTTGCGGGGCAGCTCGTCCAAGAACGTGACGCCGCGCGGCACCTTGAAGCGCGCCAGGTTCTCGCGGACGTGGTCCCTGACCGCGTCCTCGCTCAGTGCCGGTCCCGGCACGTCCTCGCGGCGCACGACGAACGCGTGCAGGCGCTTGCCGAAGGTCTCGTCGTCCACCCCGATGCAGGCTGCCTCGAGGACGGCCTCGTGCGCGGCGATCAGCTCCTCGACCTCGCCGGGGAACAGGTTCTCGCCACCGCTGACGATCATGTCGTCGTCGCGCCCGTCGATGTGCAGGAAGCCGTGGTGGTCGAAGTGACCGACGTCGCCCGAGGACATCATCGAGTCGATCACCTCCTTGCCCCCGCCGCCGGTGTAGCCGCTGAACGGCATCACGTTGCGCACGAAGATCCGCCCGGTCGCACCCTCGGGTACCTCGCGGCCCTCGTCGTCGAGGATCCGCACCACCGTCCCCACGCACGGGCTGCCGACCGAGCCGGGCTCGATCGCCAGCTCCTCGGGCGTCCCGATGGTGGCGTAGGCGACCTCGGTCGAGCCGTAGAGGTTGTAGATCACCGGACCGAAGACCTCGGTAGCGCGCAGGCACAGGTCGGCGCCGAGCTGCGAGCCGGCGACGAAGATGATCCGCACCGTGGACACCTCGGTGCTCCTGCCCGCGCTCGCCTCGACGATCCGGCTCAGCATCACCGGGACCACGACCAGGGTGGTGACCGCGTTCTGCTCGATCGAGGCCAGCGTGGCGACCGGGTCGAAGCGGCGGCGCAGCACGACGGTGTGGCCCAGCGACATCCCCAGCAGTGCCTGGGTGAAGCCGAGCGCGTGGAACATCGGCGCGCAGCACTCCATCACCTCGCCGCTGCGGTAGGGCACCTTGGCGAACAGGCTGCCCAGTGGCAGCAGCGAGCGCGGTTCCTCGCGCTGGGCGCCCTTCGGGGTCCCGGTGGTGCCGCTGGTCAGGATCACGACCTTCGCGTGCTCGCTGACCCTCGGCGGCGCTGCATCCGAGCTCGAGGCGATCAGGGTCTCGATGCTGTCCTCGCGGGGCTCCTCGCACCAGGCGGTGAAACGACCCAGCGGCGTCGGGATCCCGGCGACGAGCTCCTCGTACTCCTCGTCGTGGACCAGCAGGCCGACACCCTCGCGCGCGGCGACCTCGCGCAGCTGCGGACCGGCGAACTCGGTGTTCAGCAGCACCACCCGGGCCCCGCACCTGGCGGCTGCGTAGAACGCGTCGAGGAAGCCCCTGTGGTTGCGGATCAGCAGCGCGACGTCACCGCCGGGACGCAGACCACGCTCGCGCCAGGCGTTGGCCAGCGCGTTGGTGCGCCGCTCGAGCTCGGAGTAGGTGAGGTCGCCGAGCTCGTCGCGCACCGCGACCCGGTGCGGGTAGCGGGCCGCGGCGACCGTGATCGCGCCACCGATCGCGCCGTACCGGGCGATGCCCGCACCGGCGCGCGCCAGGACCCACGGTGGATCAGCACGCAGCAGGCCGGTCTCGAACAGGCTCTTGAGCGAGAGCGCCTCGCCGGCGGCTCGTTCCAGGAGGTCGCCGGTGGCTCGGAAGGGGTCGATCATGAGTGCCGGGCACGCTCCTCGTAGGCGGTGCGCGCGGCCTGGTCCACGTCGTCGAGGAAGACCTTGCCGCCGCCGAGCTTGTCGTTGATGTACTCCATCACGCGGCGGGGCATCGCGTGCTGCGCTCCGGCGAGTGTCCGCCCGACCTTCGGCACGTAGACCCGGGCGCGCGGCTTGGCCAGAGCCTCCATGATCCCGGCCGCGACGTCCTCGGGCTCCACGGTCCTCACCCCTGGCACACCCTTGGTGCCGGTGGTCAGGTCGGTGTTGACGAACATCGGCAGCACCGCGGTCAGCTCGACCCCGCTGCCGGCGTACTCCAGGCGAGCGGTCTCGGTGAAGCCGAGGGCTGCGTGCTTGGAGGCGACGTACGTCGCGGCGCCGGGGGCGTAGACGATGCCGGCCATCGAGGCCACGTTCACGATGTGTCCCGTACGCCGCGGCAGCATCGACTCCAGCGCTCGCTTGGTGCCCGTGATGACGCCGAAGACGTTGATCTCGAACATCCGCCGGGCCAGCGCCTCGGACTCCTCGACGAGGTGGCCGACCGGCATGATCCCGGCGTTGTTGACCAGCACGTCGAGCGGCCCGAGCGTCTTCTCGACGTCGTCCAGGAAGCCGCGGTAGCCCTCGGCGTCGGTGACGTCGAGACGGCCGTGGTACGCCGCCCCGATGCGCCCGGCGGCGTCCTTGAGCACGACCTCGTCGAGGTCGCCGATCGCGACCTGCGCCCCCGCCGCCACCAGGGCCTCGGCCGTTGCCAGCCCGATGCCCCGGGCGCCGCCGGTGACCACGGCGACCTTCCCGCGCAAGGAGCTCATGCCCACGCCGCCAGCTGGTCGGGGAGGTCGTCGATGTTCCACGGTCCGTCGGTCTCGACGGTCTCGGTGATCGTCCAGCCGGTCAGCCGCTGGATCGCGCCGCCCTGGACGCCGAGCACCTGGCCGGTCAGCGGGCACTTCTCGCTGGCGAGGTAGCCGACGACCGGCGCGATGTTCTGCGGACCGAACATGTCGAACTCGCCCTCGGGCACCTCGGCCGCGAACAGCGCGCCCATGCCCGGGGTGGCCAGCGTGAGCCGGGTCCGCGCGATCGGGGCGATCGCGTTGACCCGCACGCCGTACCGGCCCAGCTCGTCGGCGGCGACCAGCGTCATCGCCGCGATGCCGGCCTTGGCCGCGCCGTAGTTCGACTGCCCGGCATTCGGCAGGAACGTGCCCGAGGCCGACGCGGTGTTGATCACCGAGGCGGCTACCTGCTCGCCGGCCTTCGACTTGTCCTTCCAATACGCCGCCGCGTGGTGCAGCATCGCGAAGTGCCCCTTGAGGTGCACGTCGATGACGGCGTCGTACTGGTCCTCGGTCATGCTTGCCACGAAGGTGTCGCGCAGGATCCCGGCATTGTTGACCAGGATGTCGAGCCCGCCGAACTCGGAGACGGCCTGCTCGACCATCGAGCTCGCGCCGGCCCAGCTGGCGACGTTGTCGGTGTTCGCGACGGCGCGGCCACCGAGCCCGAGGATCTCGTCGACGACCTCCTGGGCCGGACCGGCGTCCGAGCCGGACCCGTCGTTGGCGCCGCCGAGGTCGTTGACCACGACGGCAGCACCCTCACGCGCCATGAACAGCGCGTGCTCGCGGCCGATGCCACGACCCGCGCCGGTGATGATCGCGACACGACCGTCCAGCGAGGCCATCATGCGGCACCACCGAGCAGCGCGGCGAGCTTCTCCAGGGAGGCCGTGACCTCCTTGGCGGCGGCACGTTCGACCGCGGCGCCGATCGCGCCGACGACCATGGTGCCGACGAACTCGGCGTCGATCTTCGCGGTGCAGGCCTCCGCCCCCGCAGCCGCGAGGGAGAGCACGAAGGTGATCTGCGCACCCGCGAGTCCCTTGCCGGAGATGGTCAGGCTCTTCGGGGCGTCGAAGCCCTCGACGGTCCAGTCGATCTTGTTCGACATGCCCATGATCGTGGCCTGCTCGGTGAACGTGCTGCCCACCGTGATCTCGGTGGGCGGCTCGCCGTAGAACTTGTCGTGGATGGTGAGCCACTTGTCGAAGTTGTTGAGGTCGGAGAAGACCTTCCAGGTCTCCTCCTGGCTCGCGGCGATGTCCTGGGAAAGGTGTACTTCAGCCATGGCGGCACTGCTCCTCGGAGTTCGTGGGACGGCTAACGGTTGGCGGGCTGGTAGGCGGTCACGACGACGGCGCCGCCGAGCCCGATGTTGTGCTGGAGGGCCACCTTCGCCCCGTCGACCTGGCGGGCGTCGGCCTCGCCGCGCAGCTGCCAGGTCATCTCGGCGCACTGGGCCAGGCCGGTGGCGCCGAGCGGGTGGCCCTTGGAGATGAGCCCGCCGGACGGGTTCACCACCCAGCGGCCGCCGTACGTCGTGTCGTTGTCGTCCACGAGCTTGTGCGCCTCGCCCTCGGCCGCCAGGCCGAGCGCCTCGTAGGTGATCAGCTCGTTCGGCGCGAAGCAGTCGTGGAGCTCGATGACGTCGACGTCCTCGGGTGTCAGGCCGCTCTGGGCGTAGACCTTCTCGGCCGCCTTGCGGCTCATGTCGGCACCGACCAGGTTGCTCGCCGACTTCGTGTCGAAGGTCGAGCGCATGTCGGTGACCATCGCCTGCCCGACGATCTCCACCGCGCGGTCGCCGAGGTCGTGCTTCTCCACGAACTCCTCGCTGGCCAGCACCGCGGCGCCCGAGCCGTCGGAGGTCGGCGAGCACATCAACCGG
>JBJMIO010000230.1:0-8457 GCA_045806765.1 Marmoricola sp. | reverse complement strand
CTCTCGCAGCGGGCGCCGTGGTGCGACGGGACCCACAAGGTCGCTCGCCCCCGCTGACGTGCGACGAGGGCCCGGGACGTGACGTCCCGGGCCCTCGTGCACTGTTCCGGTGCGCTACTCCGGTCCCACGACCCTCGGGTCGTTGTCCGGGTCGGTCACCGGCTCGGCACCCGGACCTGTCCCCGGATCGCCGCCCGGATCGCCGCCCGGGTCGCCGCCCGGATCGCTGCCCGGATCCCTCGGCGGATCGACGGGCACCGGGATCGACGTACCGGGGTGGATCTCGGGGTCGGGTTGTGGTGGCGTCGTCATGACGGCTCCTCTCACAGCCCGGTGGGGCCGGGAGCGCCGCCGCCCTGATCACCCGGGGAGACCTCACCGCGCCACGCACCGGTCTCCCGGCCGCGCGACTCGATGAACGCCTTGAACCGCTCGAGGTCGCTGGCGACCCGGTGGTCGGCGAGCGAGAGGACGTCAGCGGCCTTCTCGACCACACCCTCGGGCTCGAACTCCAGGCGCAACGTCACCCGCGTCCCTGCAGCGGCCGGCGCGAACGAGACGGTGCCGGCGTTGGTGGTCCCGTCGGTCGAGCGCCAGGTCACGCGCTCGTCCGGGGTCTGGTCGACGATCTCGGCGTCCCACTCCCGGGTGACCCCGGCGATCTGGGCCCTCCAGTGCAGGTGGGTGTCGTCGAGCTGCCGGACGTCCTCGACGCCGGACATGAACTCCGGGAAGGACTCGAACTGGGTCCACTGGTCGTAGACCGTGCTCACCGGAACGTCGACCTCGATGGTCTTCTCGATCGTGCTCATCTGGTACCTCCTTCGGTGGAACCAGGCAGGTACCCGACAGGTCGCGGAGCAATCAGGACCCGAAGAGCGCGAGCACCTCCGGTACCGCCTCGCTCAGCGCGGCGACGTCCTCCTGGACACGAACCGCTCCCGCCTCGCGCAGCCGAGGTTCGCCGACCCCACCGGTCAGGACGCCGATCACCGGGACACCGGCCTGGTTGCCCGCCTTGACGTCCCACACGGTGTCGCCGACCAGCACGCCGCTACGCCCGCCGACCGTCCGCATCGCGAGCTCGACCAGGTCGCCGGCCGGTTTGGTGTCCTCGACGTCGGCACTGCTGACGAGCGGGAAGTCGTCACGGCCGAGCTCGAGGATCTCCAGGGTGCGACCGATGTGCTCCTCGTTGCCAGACGTCGCGAGCACGACCGACAGGCCGGCCCGGCGGAAGCGCTCGAGGACCTCGACCGCGTCGGGGAACGGACGCACCTCGCTGAGCAGGTCGTCGTAGGCCACGCGCCAGCGCTCGCGCACCTCGTCACCGACGGCGTTCTCCACCGCCTGCCCGGCAGCCTCGGCGACGAGATGGTCCCCGCCCATCCCCATGCAGCGGTGCAGCTTCCAGGACGGCACCACCACGCCGACCTCCGCGAAGGCTCGCGACCATGCGATCAGGTGGTGGTACGAGGAGTCGACGAGAGTCCCGTCGACGTCGAAGACGGCTGTGTCGAGCAAGGTGCACCTCCGCACCACCCGTGCCCCCGGCACCGCTGCGGCATGCGTGAACCAGTACCCATGCGGGTACGTGACGGTCCCCGACCGGAGGAGGTAGTGATGCCCGGCAAGGCAACGAGCCACGTGAAGAACGAGAAGCAGTACGAGGCCCTCAAGGACAAGGGCATGTCCAAGCAGCGCGCGGCGCGGATCGCGAACTCCAGCGACGCCTCGAAGCACGGTGGCGAGAAGAGCCACAGCGGCAGCGGCAACAGCAGCCAGGGCGGGACGACGGCCCAGAAGAAGAAGGCCGGCCGCAAGGGCGGCAAGGCGAGCCACTGAGGTGGGCGCGTTCGTCGAGGTTGCAGGAGGACCCGACGCCGGTACCGGCGTGATCGAGTTCGGGCCGCTGAGGATCGGTTACGACAGCACGGTGCTCCGGCCCCGCCCCTGGACCGAGGTCCAGGGGCGGTGGGCCTCCGAGCTGCTCGCCGTCCTGCCGCCCGGCCCGGTCCTGGAGCTGTGCACCGGCGCGGGCCAGATCGGCCTGCTCGCCGTGCACTCCCACGACCGGCACCTCGTCGCGGTCGATGCCAGCGAGGAGGCGTGCTCGTGGGCCCGGCGCAACGCCCGCCGCAACGGGATGGCGGCGGAGGTGCGCCACGGTGACATCACCACGGCGCTCGGTGCGGACGAGAGATTCGCGCTGGTCGTGGCCGACCCGCCCTGGGTGCCGCACGGCGCGGTGGGCCGCTTTCCCGACGACCCGCTGACGGCGATCGACGGCGGCGAGGACGGGCTCGACATCGCCCGGACGTGCGTCGAGGTGATCGGTCGCCACCTGGTCCCGGGCGGCGCGGCGCTGCTCCAGGTCGGCTCGCCCGAGCAGGTCGACCAGCTCGCCGAGGCGTTCGGGCATGCAAGCCTGGAGGAGACCGAGCGCGTGGTGCTGCTCGGTCGCGGGGTCGTCGTACGGCTCGACCCGGTCTCCGGTTGAGGCGACCGCGGTCGGGTAAGGGACTCCCATGAAGGCAGTCACCTGGCAAGGAAACCGCGACGTGCGCGTCGAGACCGTTCCCGACCCGATCCTCAAGGAGCCGACGGACGCGATCATCCGGATCACCTCCACCGGCTTGTGCGGGTCCGACCTGCACCTCTACGAGACGCTCGGGGCGTTCATGACACCCGGTGACGTCATCCGTCACGAACCGATGGGCGTGGTGGAGGAGACCGGCGCGGGAGTGAGCGGGATCAAGCCCGGCGACCGTGTCGTCGTGCCGTTCCAGATCGCGTGCGGCCACTGCTACATGTGCGACCTCGGCCTGCACACCCAGTGCGAGACCACCCAGGTGCGCGAGTACGGGAGCGGCGCAGCGCTGTTCGGCTACAGCAAGCTGTACGGCGCGGTGGACGGCGCGCAGGCCGAGTACCTGCGGGTACCGCACGCCGACTTCGGTCCGGTCGTCGTGCCGCAGGGGCCGCCGGACGACCGGTTCCTCTACCTCTCCGACGTGATGCCGACCGCGTGGCAAGCGGTCGAGTACGCCGCCGTGCCCGACGGCGGGACCTTGCTCGTCCTCGGGCTCGGCCCGATCGGCGACATGGCCACCCGGGTCGCGCTCCACCGCGGCTACCGGGTGATCGGTGTCGACCTGGTCGACGAGCGGCTCTGGCGGGCTGACGCGAACGGCGCCGAGACCATCGACCTGCGCGCCGTCGACGACGTCGCCGAGGAGGTCCGCAGCCGGACCGGCGGTCGCGGTGCCGACGCGGTCGTCGACGCCGTGGGCATGGAGGCGCACGGCTCACCGGTGGCGGCGTGGATGCAGAAGGCGACCGGCCTGCTCCCGCGCGCGCTCGCGGCGCCGTTGATGCAGCGCGGCGGGATCGACCGGCTCGCGGCCCTGCACACCGCGATCGACGCCGTCCGTCGCGGCGGCACCATCTCGCTCTCCGGCGTGTACGGCGGCCAGACCGACCCGCTTCCGATGCTCACGCTCTTCGACAAGCAGATCACGCTGCGGATGGGCCAGGCGAACGTGCGCAGGTGGATCCCGGACCTGCTCCCGCTCGTCACCGACCAGGACGTGCTCGGCGCCGAGTCGTTCGCCACCGACCACCTCGCGCTCGAGGACGCGCCCCAGGCCTACGCCGACTTCCAGCGGAAGGCGAACGGCACCGTGAAGGTCGTCTTCCACCCCTGAGTGGCTGGTCGTCTACGCTCCGGGGCATGAGCGACCTGAACGAATCGGCCAGCACCACCATCGCCGCGCCCCCGTCCGTGGTCTTCGCGATCCTGGCCGACCCTCGCCAGCACGTCCGGATCGATGGCTCCGGGACGGTCCTGGCGACCGTGTCCGGCCCGGAGCGCCTCGAGCTCGGCTCGGAGTTCGGGATGAGCATGAAGATGGGCGCGCCGTACAAGATGAAGAACAAGGTCGTGGAGTTCGAGCCCGACCGGCTGATCGCGTGGCGGCACATGGGCGTGCACCGCTGGCGCTACGAGCTGACCCCCACCGCCGACGGTGGCACCGAGGTCACCGAGACCTGGGACCTCTCGCACTACGGCGCGGTGGGACGGCGTGCACTGCACGCGCTGTTCGGCAAGAAGACCGTGCGGGCCCTGAACCAGACGATGGTCAAGCTCAAGCAGGCCGCCGAGGCCGACGCGTCGGCCTGACCTCCGGCGATGCCGTTCACCCTCGCCCACCCCGCCGCGATCTGGCCGCTGAGCCGCACCCGGCTGCCGGTCGCCGCGATGGTCGCGGGATCGGTCGCGCCGGACCTGCCGATGTTCGCGAGCCTGCGCGGTGCCTACGGCTTCACCCACAGTCCTCTCGGCGCGGTCACCGCCGACCTGGCGATGAGCGTCCTCGGGGTCGCGTTCTGGTTCACCGTGCTCCGCGATCCGCTGGTCGACCTGTGCCCGGCGGCGCTGCGTGACCGCTTCGCCGCATCGGCGCGCTACGGCACCCGCGAGTGGCGCTTGGTCGTGCCGGCCGCAGTGCTCGGCACCGTCACGCACCTGACCTGGGACTCCTTCACCCACGACGGGCGCTGGGGCGCCGCGCACGTGACCTGGCTGCACCAGGTGCACGGCTCGCACACCGGCGCCAGCTGGGCGCAGTACGGGTCGAGCGCCTTCGGCCTCGCCGTCGTGGCGCTGTGGGCCGTGCTCGTCGTACGGCGGCTGGCGCGCACCCCCCGGCCCGCGACGGTGCCTGCCCTCGGCTCGCGCGCCCTCGCGGTCGTCCTCGCCGTGACCGTGACCTCCGGGGTCGCCGCTGCGATCACCACCGCCGCTCCGGGCCTCGGGCACTGGCTCGCCCAGGCTGCCGTGGTCGGCACGATCATGATGGCCCTCGGCGTCCTCGTCGTCGCCGGGATGTGGCAGGTGGCGACGCACCGCCGCACGCCGGTGGCCTGAGACTGCTACTGCGGGAGGACGACGTCACCGGGCCGCGGGACTACCTTGAGCCCATGCAGACCCAGGCACCGGACCACGAGGTCCTCGTCGTCGGCGGCGGCTTCTCGGGGATCGGCGCGGCCATCATGCTCGACAAGGCCGGCTTCTCCGACTACCTCGTGCTCGAGGAGGGCGACGGGGTCGGCGGGGCGTGGCACTGGAACACCTATCCCGGGGTGGCCGTGGACATCCCGTCCTTCAGCTACCAGTTCTCCTTCGAGAAGGTCGCCACCTGGAGCCGGGTCTACGCCCCGGGCACCGAGCTCAAGGGCTACGCCGAGCACTGCGTCGACAAGTACGGGCTGCGCGACCGCATCCGCCTCTCCAGCGAGGTCGTCGGGACGGCGTACGACGACGACACCGCGCTGTGGACCGTCACGCTCGTCGACGGCCAGCAGCTCACGAGCCGCTACGTCGTGAACGCGACCGGCGTGCTGACGAAGCCGAAAGCACCCGACATCCCCGGCCTGGCCGAGTTCACCGGCGAGGTCGTGCACACCGCTCGCTGGGACCACGACCTCGACCTGCGCGGCAAGCGCGTCGCGGTGATCGGGACCGGCGCCTCCGCGGTGCAGCTCATCCCGGCGATCGCCGATGAGGTCGAGCACCTCACGGTCTTCCAGCGCACCGCCATCTGGTGCCTGCCCAAGCCGGACGGCGCGCTCTCCGAGCGGACCCGCGCGGTGCTGCGCCGGGTGCCCGGGGCACAACGGCTGACCCGGCTGGCGAGCCAGACCTACGTCGAGCTGACGTTCCCCCTCGCCGCGCACTTCCACAACCCGCTGCACCTCGCGGCGTCCGGTGAGCGGCTGGCCCGCAAGGCGCTCAGGGACCAGGTCACCGACCCGGTGCTCCGCGACAAGCTCACGCCGCGCTACGCCGTGGGCTGCAAGAGGCCGAGCTTCCACAACTCCTACCTCTCCACCTTCAACCGCGACGACGTCCTGCTGGAGACCGACCCGATCGCCGCGATCACGCCGACCGGGGTGCGCACGGCGACCGGTACGGAGCACGCGGTGGACGTGCTGGTGCTCGCGACCGGCTTCAAGGTCTTCGAGCGCGACAACATGCCCGGCTTCCCGTGCGTGAGCCGGGGGGTCGACCTGGGTGCTTGGTGGTCGGAGAACCGGGCGCAGGCCTACGAGGGCGTGAGCGTGCCCGGCTTCCCGAACATGTTCTCCATCCTCGGTCCGTACGGCTACAACGGCTCGTCGTACTTCAACCTCATCGAGACCCAGATGGCGCACATCGTGCGATGCCTGCGCGAGGCCCGCAGACGCGGTGCGACCGCGATCGAGGTGCGGCAGGAGGCGAACGACCGCTACTTCGCCTCGATGCTCGCGCGGCGTCCGCGGCAGGTCTTCACCGAGGAGTCGTGCAGCGTCGCGAACAGCTACTACTTCGACGAGCACGGCGACACCCCGTTCCGCGCCAGCCCGACGATCGAGACGATGTGGCGCGCGGGGCACTTCCCGCTCGAGGACTACGAGTTCGCCTCGTAGCCGGCGACGGGACCGCCCGTTGGGGTCAGTCCAGGACGGTGAACGAGCCGACCTTGTAGAGGCGCAGCGCGAGAGCGACCGCGGCCGGCGTCAGGATCGCGACCGGCACGAGCAGCAGCAGGCGGCCGGCGTCGTGCACCGCGGCGACGGTGCCGTGCAGCCAGGCCGACCAGACCTCGTCGTGGTAGCCCATGGTCCGGTCGCCGTCCCACGTGGTGACGTCGACCTCTTCGCTCTCGTTGCCCATCCCGGGCCTCCCCTCGTACGACGGCGTGGTCGCCGTCATCACTCCCATCGACCAGTGTGCGCCCGATCTGCGGATTTTGGTCCCGAATCGCTCAAATCGGACACCGGGCCGCCGATGGTTCTCGACCCAGGGACGGAGCGTTCCCCCGGCACAGGGAGGTGCCATGAACGAGAAGAACCACCACGAGGAGCACGCAGCCCACGACGTGTTCGTGCTCTCGGGAGGAGCGGCGCGCGGCGCCGTGCAGGTCGGGATGATGCAGACCCTCGTCGAGGCGGGCATCGTGCCCGACGGCCTCGTCGGCACCTCGGTCGGAGCGCTCAACGCCGCGTTCATGGGGTGGCACCCGGGCAACGACCGCATCCACGAGCTCGCCGAGCAGTGGCGCCGGCTGCGCACCCGGGACATCTTCCCCGGCGGGAACCTCTCCCGCCTCGCGCACCTCGCCCAGCGGCACTCCTACCTCTTCTCCTCGCACGCGCTCGCCGAGCTCGTCGAGGCCTGGGTCCCGGTCTCCCGGCTCGAGGACCTCACCGTGCCGGTGCGCGTCACCACGACCCCGCTCGCCGCCTCGCACCCCGTCTACCACGGGCACGGTCCGCTGAGCTCCCTGCTGCTCGCCTCCGCGGCGGTGCCCGGAGTCTTCGCCCCGGTCGTGCTCACCGACCCCGACGGCGTACGGAGCACCCACGTCGACGGCGGCGTCGCCGACCTCGTCCCGGTCGCCGGGGCGGCGAGCCTGCGTCCCACCCGCGTCTTCGTCCTCGACGCCACCGTCCCGGCCCGGATGCCGCGCGCCCGGACGCCGATCGAGATCGTCGTCGCCAGCCTCGGCGTCGCCACCCGGGTGCGCCCGATGGCCGACCTCGGACCCGCCGTGGAGGTCCACCACCTCACCGCCCCGGATCTCGGAACCGGCATGACCGACTTCTCACGCACCGCCGACCACCTCGCCCTCGGCCGCCGGGTCGCTGCCGAGCTGCTCGAGCAGATGGCCTCCGTCGTACCCGTCCGCGCCGGTCGCGGCGCGCGCTTCTGGGACCGCCTGCACCGGGCCGCCTGACCTGGCAACCGACCTGGCAGCCGACCTGGCAACCGACCTGGCAACCGACCTGGTGCACGCCGACATGCAAATGTCGCGCGAGGGGCGCAGGGGTCTCCGCCCGATCCCACCCGCGACATTTGCATGCGCCTGTGCACCCGCCCGCCCGGTCCGCGCGGTTGAATGACCCGCATGACCGTGCACTACGAGACCGACGGCGCGATCGCCGTGATCACGATCGACCGGCCCGAGGCGCGCAACGCGGTCGACGGGCCGACGGCGCTGGCGCTGGCCGAGGCGTTCCGGGCGTTCGACGCCGACGAGTCGCTCTCGGTGGCGATCCTCACCGGGGCGCACGGCACGTTCTGCGCCGGGGCCGACCTGAAGGCGCTGCCCACCGAGCGGGCCAACCGGCTCGCCCCCGACGGGGACGGACCGATGGGGCCCTCGCGGATGCGGCTGAGCAAGCCGGTCATCGCCGCGGTCGAGGGGCACGCGGTCGCCGGGGGCATCGAGCTCGCGCTGTGGTGCGACCTGCGCGTCGCGGCGCAGGACGCCGTCTTCGGCGTCTTCTGCCGGCGGTGGGGCGTTCCGCTGATCGACGGCGGCACGATCCGGCTGACCCGTCTGATCGGGGAGTCTCGCGCGATGGACCTGATCCTCACCGGCCGTCCGGTCGGGGCGAGCGAGGCGCACG
>JBJMIO010000229.1:0-10802 GCA_045806765.1 Marmoricola sp. | reverse complement strand
GGTCGTCTCGCGGTAGTCCCAGAGGAACCCGCGGGTGCGGCCGGTGTACTCCTCGAGGTCCGGCACCAGGAACACCATCGGCCGCTCGGTGAGCGCGAAGTCGAAGCGCAGCGAGGAGTAGTCCAGGACCGCGGCATCCGCGGCGGCGATCAGTTGGTTGATCTCCGGGTAGCTCGTCACGTCGAGGACCCGGGCCGCAGAGCCTGCAGAGGGTGCGTGGAACCGGTGACCGCGCAGCAGCAGCACGTAGTCATCACCGAGCGCGGCCGCGGCCCGGGTGACGTCGAGGTGGTGCACCGCCCGGGCTGCTCGGAAGTCGGTCGCCAGGTCGTCGCGCCACGTGGGGGCGTAGAGGACCGCGTGCTGGTCCTCGCCGATCCCCAGGCGCGAGCGCGTCGCGGTCCGCAGCTCGACGGCCGCAGGCCCGACCAGGCTGTCGTTGCGCGGGTAGCCCAGGCTCAGGATCGTGCCGTCGTAGGCGTAGTCCCGGCGGTAGTACTGGTCCATCTCCGGAGCCGGGGTGACCAGGTTGTTCCACACCCGCGAGGTGTGGTCGAGCTGCGCCTCGATCTGCGAGGGCATCAGCCCACGCGGGCGCCAGAGCCCCAGGCCCATTGCCTTGGACGGGTAGCCGTGGAAGGTCTGGAGCACCTGCTGGCCGGGCCGCCGGCGGAACCACTTCTCCAGCTCGATGTTGGTCACCAGGTACGACGCCCTGGTCATCACGTCGTACCACTCGCGGCTGCGGAAGAGCAGCGGCGTCGTGCCGGGCGGCGCGGTCGCCGAGGCGTCGGCGACCACCCAGCGCACGTCGAGGTCCGGGCGGCGACGGTGCAGCTCGGCCTGGATCGCCAGCGGGTTGTCGTTCGCCCACTGGCCGGTGAACGACTGGAAGTACACCAGGCGCGGGTCGAGCGGGCGGTCCGCGGCGTGCTCGAGCTGGAGGAGGCGCTGGGCCCGGCGTCCGAGCTCGTCGTCGGCCAGGAGAGGGTCGAGCCGTACGACGACCCGGTCCTCGTGGCCGCGCTGGAGCTGCACCCGGTGCAGAGCGGTGCGGTGCTCGGCCGGGAGCACGTCCATCACCGCACCCGCCGCGATCGCCGGGACGGCCTGCCCGGCCTTCTCCAGCACGATCCGGTAGGTGCCGGTGGGGAGCGGCGACGTGCCGAGCCCCCAGGCGTCGTCGGAGAGCGGCACGGTCCAGAAGCCGGCGGCACCGGGGGTGCCGTGGACCCGGTGACCGGCCCCCTCGAACCAGACGCGGTCCACCTCGCGATCGGTCGTCAGCCGGAGCAGGTCACCGTCGACCTCGACGCGGGTCAGGGTGCCGGTCAGCTCGGGCCACGCTGGCTGCTCGGAGAGGACACCGATCGCCGCACGTCCGTTGCGCAGGTGCAGCCCGACGCTGCGACCCTCGTCGAGCGGCACGGGGCGGCGCCCGGCGGAGCCGCTGGGCAGGTGGTCGGCCAGGGCCACGGCGCGCTCCAGGTCCCCGTCCGACCAGATCACCACCACCGGGTACATCCCGGGTGCGAGGTCGTGGACGTCGACCTCAGCCGAGACGAGACCGGCGTCGTGGTCGTGGAAGGGTTCATCCATCCACCGGGTCACGGCCGCGTCGCTGAGCAGCCTGGTGCGAGCCGGCCGGGTCCGGCCGAGCGCGTCGTGCAGCTCCACCCGGACGATGTCGGTCGGCGCCTGGTCCAGGTGCCGCACCCCGACGAACAGCTCGAGCCGCAGGACGCCGTCGACGACGCTCAGCCGGCGCAGCGCGACCCGGAGAGAGGCCTCACCCGGGATGACCTCGAAGGCGTCCTCGGGCAGCAGGCCCCCAGGGACACCGAGGTCGGCGATGATCCGTCCCTCGCGCACCTGGGTGGCGAAGTCGTCCCCTCCCCGGGCGGCGAGGGCGGCGACCTCGGCTCGCCGCTCGTCGGCGGCGAGCAGCGCGAGGACCCGTGGGAACACCCGGGTCGTGCGGTACGGCGCCCCGCCGACGTCGCGCAGGTGCCGTGCGTGCGCCGCCAGTGCGGCCCACTGGGAGTCGTCGGTCACCTCGCTGCGGAGCAGGAACGGCTTCAGGCCCTGCAGCGCGCCCTGGGCCCGCTCCTCCTGAGCTCGGGGAAGGTCCGCCAGGGACTCCAGGGTGGCGGTGTCGACCTCGATCGCCGCCTCCAGACGGGGAAAGGGGTCGACGACAGCCGTGAACGGACCCGGGGATTCGGTGCGGGTGCTGCGGTAGGACGTCCAGCCGGGCGTGGTGAACCCCCGGCGGAGGATCTCGAGGCCGATGAGGAGCCCGTCGTGGTCCTGCTCGTGACTGGCGTCGAGGAGGGCTCCGGCCAACCGCACCCGGACCGCGACGACGGTGCCCAGGTACGGCATGCCCGCCACCGAGGGGAGCGTCTCGAGCGTCTGTCTCCCCCGGGGACGGGCGTCGATCGTGAGCTTGACGCTGTCGGTGACCTTGAGCTCTCCGACCAGCTCGGCGAGCGCACCGGCCGGGTAGGCGTCCCCGGGAGACGCCATCAGGACGTGGCCGGCACGACTCTGGAGGAGACCGATCTTCCGGGCGTCGATCAGGTCGTCGGCCGGCACGAGCCGCACCCGGGTGTCGTCCCCGGCGGCGTCGCGTGCGACCGCCTCGCCGCCGTCGAAGTGGACGACCAGGATCTCGATCCGCGGCGACGGCTGGTCCCGCACGGAGTCGATCGTCGCGCGCAGGCGGGCCGGGTCTCCTCCGGGCGCGAGCACGACGACGCTCAGTGCCGGCGGGCCGTGCTTGAGTCGACGAGCGCCCCGGGCGGCAAGGCGCCGGGCCGTGGCCCGGACGCCGCCCGGGGCGCTCGTGGTGTCGTGAGGTGGGGCCACGGTCCCTAGATCAGGCCCTTGTCCTTGAGGTACGCCTGGGCGACGTCGGCAGCCTTCTCGCGACCGACCGAGACCGCGGCGATCATCTGCGCGAGGTCGTCGGTGGTCAGCACGCTGGCGAGCGGGTTCAGCGCGTCAGCGGCCTTCGGGTGCGACTTGAGCCAGGCCGAGTTCACGACCGGGACCAGGTTCTCCGCGTTCTGCAGGCCCTTGTCGTCCTCGAGGATCACCAGGCCGGCCTTGTCGAGCGTGGCGTCGCTGGTGCCGACCTGACCGAGCTGGGTGTGCCCGTCGGTGAGGTCCTTCTTGGTCTGGTCGGTGCCGAAGCCGGTCGGGACGACCTTCTTGATCTTCAGTCCGTAGGTCTGCTCCAGGCCAAGCTTGCAGTCCTGACGGCCGTCGCAGTCGGGGGCCGCACCCAGGGTGATCTCCTGGCCGAGGGCCGCGAGGTCGCTGAGCGTCTTGAGGTTGTGGGCGTCGGCGAACTTCTTCGTCACCGCGAACGCGTTCGCGTCCTGGGCCTCGGCCGGGTCGAGCGCCGTGATGCCGTACTTGTCGCCGAGCTCCTTGAGCTTGGCCACCGTCGCGTTGGCGTCGTGGGTGGCGACCTCGGCGGCCTTGTCGCCGTTGGCCTGACGGTTCAGGGCCTCGGTCATCGAGGAGAGGTAGTCGGTCGAGATCTGGACCGAACCCTTCTCCAGCGCCGGGAGGTAGAGGTCGCGGGTGGCCAGCGCCTTGGTCGAGACGTCGAACCCCGCCTTCTTCAGCAGCGCGCTGTAGAGCTCGGTCATGATGTCGGCCTCGGGGAACTGCTGGCTCACCACGGTGACCTTGCCGGCCGCCTGGGAACCACCGCTGCCGTTGTCGCTCTTGCTGCCGCAGGCAGTCGCGAGGAGCAGCATCGGAGCGACCAGCGCGATCGCAATGCTTCGGAGGAGCTTCGTGTTCATCTGTTCCGCCTTCTGTGTCCCGCAGCCTGGGAGTCTGCGCGTGTCCGGCAGGCCTGCTCCGCACTCGGAGGAACACCGAGGCGCGTGCCCGCAGGTCCGAGACTAGTGGAGGGCTCCGACAACCGGGGAGGACCGGCGTGTCCGGTGTTCAGGACGTGAGCGGTCCCGGCGGCGCGACCGCGCGCTGGAGGCCGACCAGGCTGACCACCATCAGCAGCGCGATCGCCGCGACGATGATCGAGCCGGAGACCACCTCCGCGGTCTGGTTGCTGGCGTAGCCGTGGGCGATGATGTGCCCCAGGCCGGGCCCGGCGACCAGGGCGGCGATCGTCGCGGTCGCCCAGACCTGGACGATCGCGAGCCGGAAGCCGGAGACGATCAGCGGGGCGGCCAGGGGCAGCTCCACCCGCCGTACGATCATCAGCTCGCTCATCCCCATCCCGCGGGCGGCCTCGACGACGTCGGCGTCCACCTCCACCATCGCGGTGTACGTCGCGGTGACGATCGGCGGCAGCGCGAAGAGCGCGAGCGTGACCAGCGTCGAGAGGCCGGCGCGGCCGAAGGGGCCGAGGTCGTTGGTCCCCAGCACCGAGAGCGAGAAGAGCGAGAGCAGCGCGACGATCGGGATCGCCCGCCCGATGTTGGTCAGGTTGATCGCCAGCGTGCCGCCGCGGTGCCGGTGCCCGAGCAGCAGCGCGAGCGGGAAGCCGAGCAGCGCGGCGACCACCACCGAGGTGATCGTGAGCAGCACGTGCTGGCCCAGCAGCACCGGGACGCCGTAGTCGCCGTGCCAGTTCTGGCCGTCGCGGAACCACTCGACCACGCCGTTCACGCCGCCGCCCCCCGTCGCGCCCAGGGCGTCAGCAGCCGCTGGACGAGCACCAGCACCAGGTCCAGGACGACCGCGAGCACGACGCACAGCACGCTGCCGGCGAGCACCTGGGCCTTGAAGGTGGAGTCCTCGAGGATGAGCTTGCCCAGGCCGCCGTAGTCGAGGATCGAGCCGACCGTGGTCAGCGCGACCGCCGAGACGGTCGCCACCCGCAGGCCCGACATGAACGCCGGCAGGGCCAGCGGGGCGTCGACCCGCAGCAGCATCCGGCGGGCGTCGTACCCGACCCCCAGCGCGGACTCGCGTACGTCGGGCGGCACCGAGGCGAGGCCGTCGAGGATGGCGCGCACCAGGATGGTCAGGGTGTAGAGGCTGAGCCCGATGATCACCGTGCGGGGCTGGATCCCGGTGATCGGGACGAGCAGCGAGAACAGCGCGAGCGAGGGGATCGTGTAGATCGCCGTGGTCGTGCCGACGATGAATCCTTCGAGCTTTCGGTAGCGTCGGGCCAGGAGTGCCAGCGGGATCGCGATCGCCAGGCCCAGCGCCACCGAGGTGAGCACGATCTCGATGTGCTGCACCAGCGCGTCCTGGAGCTCCTGGGAACGGCTCGAGTAGTACTTGCCGCAGATCCAGTCGTTCCGGGTCAGGCAGTTGTCGCCGAAGGAGTAATCCACCAGTGGAGGATCGATCAGTGGGACCACGACCCGAACCTAGCGCGTCCGCACCCACTGACCGCGCGATGATCCGTCTCGAGGGTGTCGGGAAGACCTACGACGACGGCACCGTGGCCGTGCAGTCGCTCGACCTCGACGTCCCGCCGGGCGCGCTGGTCTGCCTGGTCGGCCCCTCGGGCTGCGGCAAGTCGACGACGCTGAAGATGGTCAACCGGCTGATCGAGCCGACCAGCGGTCGCATATGGCTCGACGGGCACGACGTCACCACCACCGACCCCGTCGAGCTGCGCCGCGGCATCGGCTACGTCATCCAGCAGGTCGGGCTCTTCCCGCACCAGGACATCGCCACCAACGTGGCCACCGTGCCGAGCCTGCTGGGCTGGGAGAAGAAGAAGGCGAAGGCCCGCGCCCTGGAGCTGCTCGAGCTCGTCGGCCTCGACCCGGCGACCTTCGCCAAGCGCTACCCGCACCAGCTCTCCGGCGGTCAGCGCCAGCGCGTCGGGGTCGCCCGGGCGCTGGCCGCGGACCCGCCGGTGCTGCTGATGGACGAGCCGTTCGGAGCAGTCGACCCGGTCGTGCGGGCCCGCCTGCAGGACGAGTTCCTGCGGATCCAGCGCGAGCTCGGCAAGACCGTCCTGATGGTCACCCACGACATCGACGAAGCCACCAAGATGGGTGACCGGGTGGCCGTGTTCGCCGCCGGGGGCCGGCTCGCCCAGTACGACACCCCAGCCGCCGTCCTCGGCGCTCCGGCCGACGACTTCGTGGCCGAGTTCGTGGGCGGCGTACGCGGGATGCGGCGCCTGGCCGTCACCTCCATCGACCCGGCCCACCTCGAGCCGATGGAGGGGGTCGCCGCGGCCCAGCTCGCCGGCACCGTGGAGGTCAGCGCCACCCTGGAGGAGGCGATGGCCCTGCTCCTGCGCGAGGACAAGTCGATGATCGGGGTGACCGATGGCCCGAAGTTCCTCGGCGTGCTGACCCCGAACGGGATCCACGCGATGCTGCGCGCGGACGTGAACCGCTGAGTCAGGCCGGCCGGGCCGACTCCGCGGTGTGCTTGCCGGCCGCCTGGGCGACCTTCTCGTCGAAGCCGACGAGGTCCTCGACCGAACCGGGCTCCACGTCATCCAGCGCGTCCATCTCGTCCCCGGCCATCTCCTCGCCCGCCTGCTCGACGCGCAGCATCTCGATGGAGCGGACCAGCTCGGCGACCCGGACCAGTGCAGTAGCGTGACCGGACTCGGCCTGCTCGGCGCGCACGGTCATCGCCGCTACCTCGCGCCGGGCCAGCTCGAGAGCACCCTCGAGCTCGTGCATCGAGGTCGTCGGCTCCGCGAGCCGCTCGGTCATGGCGGTGGTGAACTCGGCGTGCTCGGCAGCACGCTCGGAGAACAGCGTGCGGTACGCCGAGGCGGTGGCTGCGCGGTCCGTGGCGTGCTCGCGCCGGGACTGGAGCACCTCGGTCCAGGTGATCCGCACGGCAGCCCAACCGAGGGCGAGGGAGAGGACGGCCGCCGCGCTCAGCAGGGCGGGTGACTGGGTGGGCAGGGCGGCCAGGACGGCCACCGTGGCCACCGCGAGCAGCGCGACCGCGACGGTGACGCGGACGCTGCGTTGCCGACGACGCAGGGACGATCGGGTGCGGGCCATGCGCTCAGCGTAGGTCGGTGCGCGTGCCGGGAGGGACGCGACACGCGTGCTCCAGCAGCAGGCCGGCAGCCACGCAGGCAGCGGCACCGAGCAGGCCGAGTGCCGCGTGCAGCACGAGTCGGTCCGACGCCTCGCCCTGGACCCCGATCGTGGAGATCAGCATGCCGCCGCACCCGCCGAGCGCGAACGCGCCGAGGCGGTCGATGGTCTTGCCCAGCGCCAGGCGCTTGAGGCCCTGCTCCGCGGTGAGGCTGAGGCGCTCGCGGTGCACCGTGCGCCAGGTCAGGTAGGCGATCCCGGCGGTCACCGCGGCGACGAACCACACCACCCCGACGGCCGTCCAGGAGAGCGAGGGCGTGGCCGCACCTGCCCGGATCGCGATGCCGCGCCAGGCCCAGCCCGCGACCAGCCCGAGCGAACCGAGCACGACCAGCGGACCAGGCCCGGTCGGGCTCAGGTGCCCGCCGGGTTCCTCGTCTCGGTCGTCCGGATCGACCTGCGGAGGCAGGTCACGCATCAGTCGTGCTCGAGCACCAGGTCGTCGCGGCGCACGACGCCGTCCAGGCCGACCTTCTCCAGCAGGTCGGCGACCACGCCGTAGCCGGGGATCTCGGCGTCGGACTCCAGGTCGTTCCACGGCGCCAGCACGAACGCGCGCTCGGCGGCACGCGGGTGCGGCAGCCGCATGGTCTCGTCGTCCGCGTGCCGGTCCCCGACGACGATCAGGTCGACGTCGAGGGTCCGCGGAGCGTTCTGCTCGCCCCGCTCGCGTCCGTACGCCGCCTCGACGGCGTGGGCGCGCTCGAGCAGCGTCCGGGCCGAGAGCGTGGTGTCGAGGGTGACGACGGCGTTGAGGAACGGCTTGGAGCCCTCGGGCGCGCCGACGGGCTCGGTCTCGTAGACCGGCGAGACGCCCGTGACCCAGACCTCGGGGGTGTCGCCCAGCGCGTCGACAGCACCCTGGAGCGCGTACATCCGCTCGCCGAGGTTCGAGCCGAGCGAGAGCACGGCGCGACGGATCGGGTGCATGTCGCCGGTCAGGGTGTCGGCGTCGATCACGGCAGGGTTCGGGGACTCGGTCATGGTCGGCTCCGTCTGATGGTCAGGGCGACGTCGGAGAACGTCGCCTCTATCGGGGCATCGGGCTTGTGGACGGTGACGTCCACCTGGTCCACCTGCTCGTAGGAGAGGCACACGTCGGCGATACGTTGGGCGAGGGTCTCGATCAGGTCTACGGGGTCGTTCTGCACTGCGCTCTGCACGGCCGCGACCAGCTCGCCGTAGTGCACGGTCCGGGTCAGGTCGTCGCTCTCGGCAGCCGCCCTGGTGTCCATCTCGAGCACCAGGTCGATCACGAAGATCTGCCCGTCACGACGCTCGAAGTCGAACACACCGTGGTGTGCGTAGATCTCGATGCCCCGCACCGCCAGCTGGTCACTCATTCCTCGACGACCTTACCCGTGGGGTCGAGGAGCCCAAACGGCCGTCCCTGCCAGCGGGCGACCACCCGCAGGGCGTCCACGCTGCCGCGTACCTCGTGCACCCGGACGGCCCAGACCCCGAGCACGCCGGCCAGCGTGGTGAGCGCCACATTGGCGTCCTCGCGGTCCAGCACGTCGCGAGGGGTCCCGTCCGGCCCGGCCAGCAAGGTCCCGAGGAAGGACTTGCGGCTCGAGCCCACCAGGATCGGCAGACCGAGCTGGTCGAGGACCTCGAGGTGGGCGAGCAGGTCCCAGTTGTGGTCGGCGGTCTTGGCGAAGCCGAGGCCCGGGTCGATCGCGAGGCGGTCGGGCCGGACCCCGGCGGCGAGCACCGCCTCGACCCGCGCACGGAGCTCCTCGGTGACGTCGCGGACCACTCCTCCGGCCTCGGGCGGCGAGTACGAGGCCCGCCGCTGCATCTCGGTCGCGTGCGCCCGCCAGTGCATCGCGACGTACGCCGCCCCGCGCTCGGCCACGACGCGCAGCACGTCCGGGTCGGCCAGCCCGCCGGAGACGTCGTTGACCAGCACGGCACCCGCGTCCAGCGCGGCCTCGGCGACCTCGGCCCGCATCGTGTCGACCGAGACGAGCGCACCGGCGGCGGCCAGCTCGGTGATCACCGGGACCACCCGGGCCAGCTCCTCGGCCACCAGCGGCCGGGTGGCACCGGGCCGGGTCGACTCCCCGCCGATGTCGAGCAGGTCGGCCCCCTGCGCGCGCAGCTCGATGCCGTGCGCCACCGCGGCGTCGACCTCGGTGAAGCGGCCGCCGTCGGAGAACGAGTCCGGGGTCACGTTGACCACGCCCATCACCAGCGGGCGGTCGCCGACCGGCAGACCCGCCACGTGGCGCACAGCGAGGCGCTCCACGGTCCTACCGGTGCGGAACGGCGTTGATGAGCGCCATCGCCTCCGAGCGCGTGACGGCGTTGTGCATGATCCCGCGCACCGCGGAGGTGATCGTGCGCGCGCCCGCCTTCTTGACCCCGCGCATCGTCATGCACAGGTGCTCGGCCTCGATGACCACGATCACGCCGCGGGCGTCGAGGATCTCCATGAGCGCGTCGGCGACCTGGGTGGTGAGGCGCTCCTGGACCTGCGGGCGCTTGGCGTAGACGTCGACGAGGCGGGCCAGCTTGGACAGCCCGGTGATCTTGCCGGACTCGGCCGGGATGTAGCCGACGTGCGCGACCCCGGTGAACGGCACCAGGTGGTGCTCGCACATCGACCACAGCTCGATGTCGCGGACCAGGACCATCTCGTCGTGGCCGAGGTCGAAGGTCGTCGTGAGCACGTCCTCGGCGGTCTGCCGCAGGCCGGCGGTGAGCTCCTCGTAGGCGCGTGCCACGCGTGCCGGGGTCTCGCGCAGGCCCTCGCGCTCGGGGTCCTCCCCGATCGCGTAGAGCAGCTCCTTGATCGCCGCCTGCGCCCGGTCGTGGTCGAACCGACGACCCGTCAGGTCACCGCCGCTGACCGGCCCGATCCCGGAGCGGTCCTGGCTCACGGGGTGTTCCCGGGGTTCGGCGCCTCCCCGAACGAGTCACCGTCGGAGCCCGGCGGGGTCAGGATCACGCCACCCTCCGGGTCGACGTTCGGGGCGGGGACGACGATCGGCGGGATCGTGGAGGGGATGCGGTTCGGTGAGCCGGTCCAGGCCGGACGGGCCGGGCGCCGGCGCAGCGGCACGAAGACCTCCGCGACCTGCGCCTTGTCCAGCGTCTCCTTCTCCAGCAGCGCGAGGACGAGGGCGTCGAGGACGTCCCGGTTCTCCTCGAGGATGTCGAAGGCCTCCTGGTGGGCGGCGGCGAGGAACTTCTTGGTCTCGTCGTCGACGATCGCGGCGACGTCCTCGGAGTAGTTCCGGGTGTGCCCGATGTCGCGGCCCAGGAACGGCTCGCCGTTGCTGTCGCCCAGCTTGATCGCACCCAGGGTGTCGGTCATGCCGTACTGGGTGACCATCGCCCGGGCGAGCGAGGTCGCCTTGTCGATGTCGTTGCCGGCGCCGGTGGTCGGGTCGTGGAAGACCATCTCCTCCGCCGCCCGGCCGCCGAGCATGTAGGCGAGCTTGTCGAGCATCTCCGAGCGGGTCTGGGAGTACTTGTCCTCGTCCGGAAGCACCATCGTGTAGCCGAGGGCACGACCGCGCGGCAGGATCGTGATCTTGTGCACCGGATCCGTGCCCGGCAGCGCCGCGGCCACCAGGGCGTGGCCGCCCTCGTGGTAGGCCGTGATGAGCTTCTCCTTCTCGCTCATCAGGCGCGTGCGCCGCTGCGGTCCGGCGATCACCCGGTCGATCGCCTCGTCGAGGGCCTCGTTGGAGATCATCTTCTGGCTGTTGC
>JBJMIO010000228.1:0-7244 GCA_045806765.1 Marmoricola sp. | reverse complement strand
TCGTCCACGAGCTTGTGCGCCTCGCCCTCGGCCGCCAGGCCGAGCGCCTCGTAGGTGATCAGCTCGTTCGGCGCGAAGCAGTCGTGGAGCTCGATGACGTCGACGTCCTCGGGTGTCAGGCCGGTCTGGGCGTAGACCTTCTCGGCCGCCTTGCGGCTCATGTCGGCACCGACCAGGTTGATCGCCGACTTCGTGTCGAACGTCGAGCGCATGTCGGTGACCATCGCCTGCCCGACGATCTCCACCGCGCGGTCGCCGAGGTCGTGCTTCTCCACGAACTCCTCGCTGGCCAGCACCGCGGCGCCCGAGCCGTCGGAGGTCGGCGAGCACATCAACCGGGTCAGGCCGGCCTCGGCGTAGATCATCTTGGCTTCCTTGACGTCCTCGAGCGTGTAGACGTCCTGGAACTGGGCGTAGGGGTTGTTCGCGGAGTGCCGGTGGTTCTTCTCCGCGATCTTGGCGAAGTGCTCCGGGGTCGAGCCGTAGCGCTCGTTGTGCTCCAGCCCGGCCGCGCCGAACATCCACGGAGCCGGTGGGAAGGCGAACTCGCGCATCTCGGCAAGTGCCTTGATGTGGTTCATCAGCGGCTGCTCGCGGTCCTCGTAGGAGGTGGCCAGCGAGCCGGGCTGCATCTTCTCGAAACCGAGCGCCAGGGTGCAGTCGGCCAAGCCGCCACGGATCGCGTCGGCGGCGAGGTAGAGCGCGGTGGAGCCGGTCGAGCAGTTGTTGTTCACGTTGGTGATCGGGATGCCGGTCATGCCGAGCTCGTAGATCGCGCGCTGGCCCGAGGTCGACTCGCCGTACATGAAGCCGACGTGCGCCTGCTCGATCTGCTCGAAGTCGACGCCGGCGTCGGCGAGCGCCTTGGTGCCCGACTCCTTCGCCATCGCCGGGTAGTCCGCGGCGCCCTCGCGCCCGGGCTTCTCGAACTTCGTCATGCCGACGCCGATGACGAAGACCTTGTTGCTGCTCATGCGTCCGCTCCTCCTGCTGCCGGTGCGACCTCGGCGAGGCCGTCCTTGATGATCGATGCACCCTCGTCGCTGCTGGTCTCGAAGGCATAGGTGCCCTCGCCCTGCTCGTTGGTGCCGGTGTCCCAGATCGAGGTCGTGATGGTGTTGCGCGGGAACGCCGTGGAGCTGAACCGCACCGCGATCCGCTTCAGGCGTGCGGGGTCCTCGGGGCAGGCGGTCTCGATCACCGCGCGCGAGGTGAACGCCATCGTGCACAGGCCGTGGACGATGATCCCCGGCAGGCCCATCGCCTTGGCGAACTCCTCGTCGGTGTGGATCGGCATCGGGTCTCCCGAGGCCTCGGCGTAGCGCCAGGTCTGGTCCTCGTCGTACTTCTGGACGACCTGGGCGTCCGGCTCGCGGTCGCGCAGCGCCTCGGGAAATCCGTGCGCCGGCGGCTCCTCGCCGTACCCGCCATCGAGCTGGCCACCGCGGAAGAATGCGGTGAAGTACTGGTCGTTGACCGGCTCGCCGGCACTGGTGGTCTCGACCAGCGCGGTGACCACCACCCCCGACGAACGCCCGTGCACGCCGGTCACCTTCGCCCGGCAGGTCAGCGTCTCGCCCGGCCGGATCGGCCGGTGGATCCGGATGTCCTGCTCCCCGTGCAGCACCCGCATCATCAGCTCGTCGGGGACCGCGGCCATCGTCGAGGACGCCAGGATCGGGAACGGCGGCACGACCGCGAAGACCGGCACGCCGTACTCACCGGCCGCGTGCGGGGCCAGGTCGTCGTTCGTCGCCGCGGCGTACGCGATCAGCCGTTCAGCGGTGACCTCGAAGGTCATCGACTCGCTCCACTCCCCGATCACCTCGAGGTTGAAGCCGCTCTCGTCTGTTGCCATGGCACCGACGCTAGGCACTTGCGCTACGTGGTCGAATGACCTGACTTCGCGAGATCCGTGACCGCAGTGCGCACCGAGGAGGGAGTCGAGGATGCCGCGCCCGAGTTCCGTGCCGACCGCGCGCACCATCCCGGTGCGGTTCCTGCGCGCAGCGACCAGCACCGCGACCCTGCGAGGCGTGGACCTCCAGGAGTGGATGGACAAGCTGGGCATGGACCCGGCGCTGCTCTTCGACGACCGGACCCGGATCACCGTCGACCAGGCCACCCACCTGGTCCAGGAGGTCTGGCGGCTGACCGGGGACGAGATGGCCGGGCTGGGCGTGAAGCCGGCACCACGCGGAACCTTCCGGATGATGTGCCTCGGGGTGATCAGCTCCCCCGACCTCGGCACCGCGCTGGTGCGGTTCCAGGACTTCTCGCGGATCCTGCCGAGCATGCCGGAGTTCACGATCGAGACCGGCGCGACCCGGACCCGGATCACCTACGCCATCGACCCCGAGTACGACCCGGCCGGTTTCATCACCGACATCATGATGTCGGTCGCGCTGCGGTTCTTCGGGTGGCTGGCAGGTCGTCGGCTGCCGGTGGAGTCGGTCGAGCTGCCCTACCCGCTGCCCGAGGGCGCCGAGGACTACGACATGGTCTTCGGCAGCCACGTCACCTTCGACCGGCCGGCGCCGGCGATCGAGTTCGCCAACGAGATGCTCACCTTGCCGGTGGTGCAGGACGAGGCCTCCCTCGAGGAGTGGCTGCGCAACTCGCCCGCGGACCTGCTGATGCTCCGCGACTACTCGACCGGCGTCGCGGACCAGGTGCGCAAGATCTTCGAGCGCGGGTTGCGCGGGCCCTGGCCGACTCCGGACGAGGCGGCCGCCCAGCTCTCGATGAGCACCCAGAACATGCGCCGGCTGCTGCGCGAGGAGGGCACCTCGGTCACCCGGATCAAGGAGGAGCTGCTGCGCGACGCGGCGGTGGCCAGCCTGGTGCGCGGTGACGAGACGGTCGCGATGCTCGCCGAACGCCTCGGCTTCTCCGAGCCGAGCGCCTTCCACCGCGCGTTCAGGCGCTGGACCGGGAGCTCCCCCGGGGCGTACCGGCCGCGGTCCGGCTGAAGCGCGGCGCGGGCGCCGGCTGGATGATGCCGTCGACCTCCACGAACGAGCGGCGGGCGACCGCGTGCGGGTGCTCGTGGGCCTCCCACGGCGAGAGCACCGGGGTGACGCAGGCATCGCTTCCCGCGAAGTGCTCGGTCCACTCCTCGCGGGTGCGCTGCGCGAAGGCGTCGCTCAGGACCGCGCGCCAGGCCTCCCAGCCGGTGGGGTCGAGCTGGAAGGGCAGGTCGTCCTCGCCACCGGCACCCGGGTCGACGCCGAGCAGCGCGATCATCTCGGCGAAGAACTGCGGCTCGACGCAGCCGACCGCGACGTACCGGCCGTCGGCGCAGCGGTAGGTGTCGTAGAACGCCGCGGCCCCGTCGAGGGCGTTGGTGCCGGGCTCCTCGTTCCACAGCCCACCGGCGTGCATGCCGCGCATGAAGGACGAGAACAGCGAGGCGCCGTCGACCATCGCAGCGTCGACGACCTGGCCCTGCCCGCTGACCGAGCGCTCGTGCAGCGCGGCGAGGATCCCGAGCGCCATCAGCATCCCGCCACCGGCGAAGTCGCCGAGCAGGTTCGAGGGTGGCAGCGGTCGCTCGCCGCGGCGCGCGACCGGCTCCAGGATCCCGGCCAGGGCGATGTAGTTGATGTCGTGCCCGGCGGTGTGCGCCAGCGGACCGTCCTGGCCCCAGCCGGTCATCCGGGCGTAGACCAGGCGAGGGTTCTCCGCGAGCAGCTCTTCGGGACCGACACCCAGGCGTTCGGCGACGCCGGGTCGGAAGCCCTCGACGAACACGTCCGCTGCGGCCGCCTCGCGTCGTACGAGAGCCAGGCCGTCGGGGTCCTTGAGGTCGGCGGCGATGCTGCGCTTGCCCCGGTCCAGCGGCCCCGGCGGCGGGGTGATCGCCGCGCTCGAGCCGGCCCGGTCGATCCGGAGCACGTCCGCACCGAGATCGGCCAGCAGCATCGTGCCGAAGGGCGCCGGCGCCAGGCTGGCGATCTCCACGACGCGTACGCCGACCAGGGGACCTTGCCTCGCGCTGCTCTCGTCCATGTCCCGACGCTAGGTCGGCGGTTCCGGCGGTGGCCGTGACCGAGCCGCGTGAGGTGATTGACCGGCACGCTCAGCCGGGACCGTGACGTCGAGCACCGCCGGCTGTACGTTCACGATGACGCTCCCGGCCAGCCGCACGCTGCCGGACCGATGCCAGCCGACGATGAGGGAGTAGCCGTGGACCGCTCACCGCGCGTGGCGATCGTGGGCGCGGGCATGTCCGGGATCTGCATGGCTGTGGTGCTGCTGCGCGCGGGGATCCACGACGTCGTGGTCCTGGAGAAGAGCGACCGCCTCGGTGGCACCTGGCGGGACAACACCTACCCAGGGATCGCGTGCGACGTCCCCTCGCGGTTCTACCAGTTCAGCTTCGCCCCGAACCCGGACTGGACCCGTCGCTACTCACCGGGTCCGGAGATCTGGGCCTACTTCGAGAAGGTCGCCCGGGACGCCGGCGTGACGCCGCTGGTCCGGTTCGGCACAGAAGTGACCGAAGCCCGCTGGACCGGATCGGCGTGGTCGGTGACGACCTCGGACGGGGCGGTGGCCGAGCACGACTTCGTGGTCACCGGTACCGGGATCCTGCACCACCCGCGGTTTCCCGGGATCGAGGGGCTCGACTCGTTCGCCGGTCCCTCGTTCCACTCCGCGCGCTGGGACCACTCGGTCGAGCTGGCGGACAAGCGGATCGGGTTGATCGGCACGGGCTCGACCGGCGTGCAGATCCTCACCGCGCTGGCCGGCAAGGTCGAGCACCTCACCGTCTTCCAGCGCACCCCGCACTGGGTGGTGCAGCTGGCCAACCCCGAGTTCTCGACCACGACCCGGTGGCTGCACCGGCGGTTCGCGGCGTACGACCGGTTCACCTACGTCCTCGCGCGCAAGCAGATCGAGTCGCTCTCCCCTGCCCTGCTGCACCCGGGCAAGGCGCGGCGGTTCATCGCGTGGCTGGCGCGCAGGCACCTGCAGAAGATCCAGGACCCGGCACTGCGCGCGAAGCTCACCCCCGGGACCGAGCCCGGCTGCCGACGCCTGGTGATCTCACCGGGCTACTTCGACGCCGTGCAGGACCCGGGGGTCTCGGTGGTGACCGACCGGATCGAGCGGGTGGTCCCCGAGGGGGTGGTGACCGAGGGCGGCGTGACGCACGAGTGCGACGTGCTCGTGCTCGCCACCGGCTTCGACGCGCACGCCTACGTTCGCCCGATGAACGTCATCGGCCCGGACGGCTGGACGCTGGAGGACGCGTGGGCCGAGGGCCCTCAGGCCTACCGGACCGTCGCCGTCGCGGGCCTGCCCAACTTCTTCATGCTGATGGGGCCGAACTCGCCGGTCGGCAACTACGCGCTGACCGCGATCGCCGAGACCCAGGCCGCCTACGCGCTGCAGTGGATCCAGCGCTGGCAGCGCGGCGAGCACGAGGCCGCGGCACCGACCCGCGAGGCCACGCACGCCTACTACCGCGAGGTGGACGCCGCGCTCCCGGACACGATCTGGGCCACCGGCTGCGAGAGCTGGTACCTCGGCCAGAACGGCAAGCCGGAGCTGTTCCCGTGGGCTCCCGAGCAGCACCGGGTGATGCTCGCCGAGATCCGCGACGAGGAGTTCCAGATCTCCTAGATCGCGTTCTTGCGCAGCAGGTCGCCGAAGCCGGGGCTGACGGTCTCGGCGAACGCCGCCCATGCCGCGACCAGCGGGGTCACGCGACGCGAGCGGCTGACCACGGCGTCGCAGACGACCTTCGCGGCCTGGTCCATGCTCAGCGCCGGCATCCGGCTGTAGAGCTTGGTGGGGGTGATCATCGGGGTGCGCACCAGCGGCATCCGGACGTTGGTGAACACGACGCCGTCGTCCAGCACCTCTCCCTGCACGCAGTCCGACCACGCCTCCAGGGCGGCCTTCGAGGCGGTGTAGCCGGAGAAGCGCGCCGGGTGCAGCATGGCGGCCCAGCTGGAGATGTTGATGACGTGGCCGTTCTCGCGCTCGACCATCGTGGGGAGCAGGCCCATCGTGAGCCGGACGGCCGCGAAGTAGTTCAGCTGCATCGGGCGCTCGAAGTCCTGGAAGCGGTCGGCCGAGTGCCGTACCTTGCGACGGATCGACATCCCGGCGTTGTTCACCAGCACGTCGACGTGCCCGTGGGCGTCGAGGACCTTGGTGACCAGGGCGTCGATCTGCTCGAGGTCGGTCATGTCGCAGCGGTAGGCGAGGGCGAGCCCGCCCGCGTCGGTGATCTCGGTGACCAGCTCGGCGAGCAGGTCCTCGCTGCGCGCGACGGCCAGCACGAGCGCTCCCGCCGCCGCCAGCTGCACCGACGCTGCCCGACCGATGCCCGAGGACGCACCGGTCACCATCACGATGCGACCCTCGACCGCGCGACGCAGCGCGGCCGGGCCGCCGACGGCGGAGTTGAGGACGCCGCGCGAGCTGATCGGGGTGGCGCCGAACGCGTTGGCACGGCGTACGACGGAGCGGGCGATGCCGGCAGCGGACAGATCCATGGACCCAGGGTAGGTGTGACCGCGCGTCACGGATACCGCTTGTGACGCAGGAGATACCTGGCCCTGAAGGCGACTTCAGAACTAGAACGTGTTCTTGTTTCAGGGGTCGGGCCGTGGTCTCATTCCTCCATGACGAAGCGCGTGGTGGTGTGGGGTACCGGTGTGGTCGGCACGATGGTGATCGCCGAGATCATCAAGAGCCCGGCGTTCGAGCTGGTCGGCGTGGGCGTGAGCAACCCGGCCAAGGTCGGCAAGGACGTCGGTGAGATCTGCGGCCTCGAGAAGACCGGGGTCACCGCCACCGACGACGTCGAGGCGCTCGTCGCGCTGAAGCCGGACGCCCTGGTGCACTACGGGCCGACCGCGCAGTACGCGGAGGACAACATCCGGGTGATGACCGCGTTCCTGCGCGCCGGCATCGACGTCACCTCCACCGCGATGACGCCGTGGGTCTGGCCGGCGATGAAGCAGAACCCGCCGAGCTGGATCGACCCGATCACCGAGGCCTGCGAGGCCGGCGCGTCGTCGTGCTTCACCACGGGCATCGATCCGGGTTTCGCCAACGACCTGTTCCCGCTGACCCTGATGGGCCTGTGCGGTGAGGTGAGGTCGGTGCGCGCCTCCGAGCTGCTCGACTACACCGACTACGAGGGCGACTACGAGGACGAGATGGGGATCGGCCGGCCGCCGGAGTTCTCCCCCCTGCTCGAGATCCCGGACATCCTGGTCATG
>JBJMIO010000227.1:0-5836 GCA_045806765.1 Marmoricola sp. | reverse complement strand
GTGGCGCGACGGGCCGCATCCACGGTGCCGACTACTCGCTGGTCGACTACTACCGCGCCGGCATCCCGCTGATCGAGATCGTCACCCGGCCGATCACCGGGGTGGGGGAGAAGGCTCCCGCCGTCGCCCGTGCCTACGTCGCCACGCTGCGCGACCTGCTGCTCGGTCTGGACGTCTCCGACGTGCGGATGGAGCAGGGCTCGATGCGCTGCGACGTGAACCTGTCGCTCGCACCGAAGGGCACCGGCACCCTCGGCACCCGGACCGAGACCAAGAACGTGAACTCGCTGCGCTCGGTCGAGCGCGCCGCGCGCTTCGAGGTCTCGCGCCAGGCGGCCCTGCTCTCCGCAGGGTCCTCGATCCTGCAGGAGACCCGGCACTTCCACGAGGACACCGGCGAGACCACGTCGGGCCGCGAGAAGTCGGACGCCGACGACTACCGCTACTTCCCCGAGCCCGACCTGGTCCCGGTCGCCCCGGCTCGCGAGTGGGTCGCCGAGCTGAAGGCCGCGCTGCCCGAGCCGCTGCGCGAGCGTCGTGCCCGGCTGCAGACCGAGTGGGGCTTCACCGACCTGGAGATGCGCGACGTGGTGGCGGCCGAGGCCGTCGTGCTGATCGAGCAGACCGTCGCCGCCGGGTCGACGCCCCAGGCCGCTCGCAAGTGGTGGGTCGCCGAGCTCACGCGGCGCGCCAACGAGGACGGCGTGGAGCTCGCCGAGCTGCCGATCACCCCGGCCCAGGTCGCTGCGATCCAGGCGCTCGTCGATGCCGGCTCGATCAACGACAAGCTCGCCCGCCAGGTCTTCGACGGCGTCCTCGCCGGGGAGGGCACGCCCGAGGAGGTCGTGGCGGCCCGCGGGCTCGCAGTGGTCTCCGACGACGGCGCGCTCGGCGAGGCGATCGACCGCGCGATCGCGGCCAACCCGGACGTCGCGGAGAAGATCCGCGACGGCAAGGTGGCCGCCGCCGGTGCGCTGATCGGAGCGGTGATGAAGGACATGGGCGGCCAGGCGGACGCAGGACGGGTCCGCGAGCTCATCCTGGAGAAGCTGGGTTAGTCTCAGGTGCTCCCCACCGGGGTGCACTCCACACCACCCACGTCGGTGGACGGGGAAAGCCGGTCTGATCCCGGCGCTGTCCCGCAACCGTAGGTCGACCGTCCCGCTCGCCGGGACGTGCGACGAGCCGGATCACCCGCCGCTCGACGTCCTTGCACTGTCGCTGTCGTGGAAAGCAGCGGGAAGGAACCTCCCATGCGTCCCTCCGTACGCCGTCTCGGGGCCGTGGTCGCCGCCGCGACCCTCCTCACCAGCGGGGCCACCCTGCTGGCCGGGCCCGCCAACGCGGTCACCGACCCGCGCCCGGTCACCATCGGCGCCGACTGGCTCGCCGGCCAGCTCGTCAGCGGTCTCCAGCAGAGCTCGTTCGGCGGTCCTGACGTCGGCCTGAGCATCGACTCCGCGACCGCGCTCGCGTCGGTCGGCGGGCACGCCAGCGACATCTCGGCCATCAGCGACGCGGTCGGTCCGCAGCTGGTGAAGACCGGCGAGTTCAGCTACGGGTACGCCGAGTCCGACGAGTACTCCTACTCACCGACCGACCCGAACGCACCCGGGGTGTTCCAGCAGAAGGGCTACTACGCGAGCGGTCTCGCGAAGTCGCTGTACTTCGCCGAGTCGACCGGTATCTCGAACATCCCGGCCTGGGCGGGCACGGACCTCGTTGCCGACCTCGGCAGCCTCGTCGCCACGTCAGGACCCAGCACGGGACGCCTCGAGGACAACAGCTACTACGGCGACTTCGCCAACGTGCTGAGCCAGGCCTACGGCGCCAGTGGCCTGATCCGGGCGGGGTCGCCGAAGCAGACCGCCGTGCTCGACTACTTGCTGGAGCAGCAGTGCACGGCCGGGTACTTCCGGCTCAACTTCACCGCCGACAAGAACGCGGACGACCAGACGTGCGACGGGGGCCGCGCAGCCAAGCAGAGCGCTCCGGACCCGGACGTGACCGCCGAGGTCACCCGGCTGCTCATCCCGTTCGCCAACTCCGACATCACCCTCGCCCGCCGCGTCGGGCGCGCCGAGGGCTGGCTGGCGAGCCAGCAGCGCGCGGACGGATCCTTCGTCGGCGGGACGTCCACGGCCGTTCCCAACGCGAACTCCACCGGCCTCGCCGGCTGGACGCTCATGCTGCTGGGCGACGACGCCGCGGCGAAGCGTGCGGCCGGCTGGATCCGCCAGCACCAGGCCGACGAGGTGACCGGGTGTGCCGACGGGCTGACCACCGAGACCGGCGCCATCGGGTACGACGACCCGACCGTCGGGACCGCCATCACGAGCGGCATCGGGACTGCGCGGCCGAAGTGGGTCCGCTCGACCTCGCAAGCGCTGCCCGTGCTGCAGGTCCTGAGCCAGACCGCGCCAGCTCTCGTCGTGGGCGGTCCGAGCGGTTACGTGCAGGCCTCGCGCGCCGCGGCGTACAAGGTCACCGGCGCGGTCCCCGGAGAGAAGCTCTGCCTGACCGGCGGCGCCGTCCCGGTCCGCGTGGCTGCGAACGCCGATGGTGTCGCGACCGGGTCGGTCATGCTGCCGGCCGGGACGGCGACCCGCACGATCACGGTCACCGACCGCGACGGCGCGACCGACGGTACGACGACCAAGGTGCTCGGTTCCAAGACCCTCGCCGTGAAGGCCTCGAAGGCCAAGGTCAAGCGCGGCAAGGCGGTCACGGTCACGGTCTCCGGGCTCGCGGCCGGAGAGAAGGTCACCGTGTTCTACCGCGGGAAGGCCGTTCGCACCGGCACCGCGACCGCGGCGGGCACCTTCGTGCGCAGCATCCCGGTCGGGCGAAAGCTCGGCTTCGCGGCGATCACCGCGGCTGGTCAGTTCCCGGCGATCCGCAAGGGAGCGACCCGCATCAAGGTCGTCCGCTAGGAGCGGTCACGGCACCCGGTCGAGGAGGTCGAGCAGCAGCTCGTGCACCTCGGCCGGGTGCTCCATCGCCACGAAGTGGGTGGCGCTGAGCTCGTGGTACTCGGCATCGGACATCCGCTCGGCGGCGGTGCACATGTCCTGCGAGGAGGCCAGCACGTCCCACCGCCCGGCCACGAAGGTGGTCGGCACGTCGATCGCGCGCAGCGAGACGCGGAGGTGGCGCGAAGTCGTCACCGCGAGGTGCATGTACCAGTCGATCGGGGTCTGGATCATCCCGTGGATCGTGGTCGCGGTCAGCTCCGGGTCGGCGACCGGGAGCATGAAACCGGAGTGGCTCACGACCGCGACGGTCCTCGGCCCCACCGGGAGCCGGCGCACGATCGGGCTCAGCGGACCGCCGAGCAGTCCCATCACGCGTGCGGCGTTGACGGTGATCGCGGCGCGCACGAAGCGCGGGACACCGAGCGGCGCGAGCATCGAGGCGAAGGTGCCCCCGGGGACCCCGGCGACCGCGAACAGTCCGGCGACCCGTTCGGGGTGCAGCGTGGCGAGCTCGAAGGCGGTGTTCACGCCCATCGACCAGCCCATCACGGGGCAGGCATCGATGCCGGCGTCGTCCATCACCGCGATGGCGTCCTCGACGAAGGCGTCGATGCCGACGTGGGTCGGGTCCGCCGGACGTGCCGAGCCTCCCGTGCCGCGGTGGTTCCACGAGATCACCCGGACCCCGCACGCGGGATCGAGCAGGGCAGGCCAGGCATACGGGTTGGTGCCCAGGCCGTTGCAGAGCAGCACGGTGGGGCCGTCGACGTCGTTCGTCCACGCCTGGAGCTGCGTCCCGTCGGTTGCCGTGACGGAGTAGAAGCGCAGCGCGAGTCCGTCGTCCGGTTCGGGGACGACGTGCAACGGGACCGTGACTGACATGGCCCGAGTGTGCCCCAGCCCCTCTGCGTAAAAGGGGTATTCGTGGCTGAGATCACCACGAGGACGGGGACCTACCCGGGCGCGCTGCCTCTCAGCCGACCTGGAGGACGGCGGCGGTGGGTGCCTCGACGGCGGTCTCCGTGCGCGTGGCCAGGTGTGCTGCCACGAACTCCTCGACCTCGACACGTTCCAGACGGCGGGCAGCCAGGACCGTGCACGCCGCCATCGCGTTGCGCCGTGCCTGTTCCTGGCTGCGGGTCGACCAACGTGCCACGAGGCCCAGGGGCGGTGCTGCGAGCAGGTACTGCATCCGGGTTCCTCCCTCTGCGTGTGTGTTGGTGAGTCGAACCTGCCAGTGGTTCGCGACCGCACGGTCACAGGTTCGTGTCGAATGTGTGAACAAGACCGCACACCGGCCGGGGTGTTGCCTAATCTACACTGAAATGGATGACAATCAAGGCCTTGAGGTCGGCCCCGCACCAGAGGCATGCTCGAGCGATGAGCGCAGCAGCCTCGGCCGTCCTGCTGGTCGGCACCCGCAAGGGCCTCTGGGTCGGCACCTCCGACGCGCGACGTGCGGACTGGAGCTGGACCGGACCGCACTTCGACATGATGGAGGTCTACTCGACCATGGTCGACACCTCCGGTGACCGACCGCGGTTGTTCGCCGGGGCTTCCTCGCCGTGGACCGGGCCCCAGATCCAGTTCTCCGACGACCTGGGTGCCAACTGGCACCCGACGTCCGGCGCGCACTTCCCCGAGGACGTGGATGCCTCGGTCGAGCGCGTCTGGCAGCTGGTCACCGGCACCACGCCCGGGGTCGTGTACGCCGGCACGGAACCTGGTGCCGTCTTCCGCTCCGACGACGGCGGCGAGACCTTCGAGCTCGAGCGCGGGCTGTGGGACCACCCGCACCGCACGCAGTGGGACGCGGGGTTCGGGGGGCAGGCCTTCCACACGATCCTGCCGCACCCCGCCGACCCCGACTCGGTCACCGTGGCGATCTCGACCGGCGGGTGCTACCAGACCAGCGACGGTGGGAGCAGCTGGGAGCCGCGCAACGCCGGGATCCGGGCCGAGTTCCTGCCCGAGGGCCAGCAGTACCCGGAGTTCGGCCAGTGCGTGCACAAGGTCGCCCGCCACCCCGACCGCCCCGAACGCCTGTTCCTGCAGAACCACGGCGGGGTCTACCGCTCGGACGACCACGCGGCGAGCTGGCAGTCGATCGCGGACGGACTCCCGGCCGACTTCGGGTTCCCGGTCGTGGTGGATCCGGCCGACCCGGACACGGTCTACGTCTTCCCGCTCGGCGGCGGGGACGGGCGCTACCCGCCCGGGGCACAGGCGACCGTGTGGCGTTCCACGGACGCCGGCGGCTCCTGGGAGCCGCTGCGCCACGGTCTGCCCGACCACTTCTTCGTCGCGGTGATGCGTGATGCCTTCTGGGCCGACGGGGGAGACCCGACGGGGCTCTACCTCGGTGCCCGCAACGGCGCGGTCTGGGCCTCGGCCGACGCCGGGGCGACCTGGACGCAGCCGATCGCCAACCTGCCCGACGTGATGACGGTGCGCGCGGCCGTTCTCTGACCAACCGTTCTCCGAGGGGCCCTTCTCCGAGGGTCGCTCCCTGATACTGACTGCCCCCGGCCTGGGTGCGTCGGGAAGAATGCACCTCATGACGCAGGACTCCTCTTCCGCACCCGACATCAAGCCCCGCTCGCGCGACGTCACCGACGGCCTCGAGAAGGCCGCCGCGCGGGGGATGCTCCGGGCGGTAGGCATGGGGGACGACGACTGGGTCAAGCCGCAGATCGGGGTCGCGTCCAGCTGGAACGAGATCACCCCCTGCAACCTGTCGCTGGACCGGCTCGCGAAGGCCGTGAAGAACGGCGTCCACGCCGCAGGCGGGTACCCGCTCGAGTTCGGCACCATCTCGGTCTCCGACGGCATCTCGATGGGCCACGAGGGGATGCACTACT
>JBJMIO010000226.1:0-7988 GCA_045806765.1 Marmoricola sp. | reverse complement strand
CTTGGTCATCACGAACTCCTCGATGTCGGGGTGGTCGACGTCGAGGACGACCATCTTCGCCGCCCGGCGCGTGGCGCCGCCCGACTTGATGGTGCCCGCGGACGCGTCCGCGCCGCGCATGAAGGAGACCGGGCCCGACGCGGTGCCGCCGGAGGAGAGCAGCTCCTTGGAGGAGCGGATCCGGGAGAGGTTCAGGCCGGCGCCGGAGCCGCCCTTGAAGATGAAGCCCTCCTCCTTGTACCAGTTCAGGATCGAGTCCATCGAGTCGTCGACGGCGAGGATGAAGCACGCGGACACCTGCTGGGGAGAGGCGGTGCCGACGTTGAACCAGACCGGGGAGTTGAACGAGAAGTACTGGTGGACCAGCAGCCAGGTGAGCTCGTGCTCGAAGGTCTCGGCGTCCTTGACGGTGGCGAAGTAGCCGTTGTCCTCGCCGCCCTTGCGGTAGGTCTTCACGACCCGGTCGACGAGCTGGCGCAGGCTCCACTCACGCACGTCGGTGCCGACGGCGCCACGGAAGTACTTCGTGGTCACGATGGTGCTCGCGTTGACCGACCAGAAATCGGGGAACTCCACACCGCGCTGCTCGAAGACGGTCGCGCCGGTCTTCCAGTTGGTCTGGACGACGTCGCGACGCTCCCAGGTGATCTCGTCGTACGGGTGCACCCCTTCGGTGCTGAAGATCCGCTCGATCTTCATCCCCTTGCGCCGGGTGCCAGCTGCCTTGCTGGTCCCGCTCACCGTCTCGGTCATACGTGTTTCCCCTGTTCCTTCGATCATCGGCTGGTTTCGTGCTGCTGGTCTTGCTGGTGGTCGTGCTGGTGCTGCATTCGTCTGGATGCCCGGAGGGAAGCAGCTTCCCCACTACGTCCCTCCGGGCGGCTCAGGTCAGCCCGTGGGCTGAGGCGCGTGCTCGCTGCTGCGTTCAGCGCGGAGCATCGCGATCTCGGTCTCGAAGTCGTCGGCCGACTCGAAACCGCGGTAGACGCTGGCGAAGCGGAGGTAGGCCACCTCGTCGAGCTCTCGGAGCGGGCTGAGGATCGCCAGCCCGATCTCGTGGGCCGGAACCTCCGCCCAGCCGCCGGCACGCAAGGTGTCCTCGACGGTCTGGCCCAGGCGGGCCAGGTCGTCCTCGGAGACCGGGCGGCCCTTGAGCGCCTTGCGGGCACCGGCCACGGCCTTGTCCCGCTGGAACGGCTCGCTGGTCCCGCTGCGCTTGAGGACCGTGAGCTGCATCTGCTCGACGGTGGTGAAGCGCTTCTCGCACGACGGGCAGGTACGGCGCCGGCGGATCGCCGAGCCGTCCTCGGCCACGCGGGAGTCGAGGACCCGGGTGTCGGTGCTGCGGCAGAACGGGCAGTGCATCTCGGGTCCTCCTCCCTGACTCTTGGTCCGCGGTCGTCGTTCGTGCGTCTTCATGGGTAAAACGTGTGCATCCACCTGTGGATTCCACGGGTAAAACCCGCTTTGGCTGTGTGTAAGCCGCGAGTTCTGTGGAACTAGATGTGGATAACTACATCCGTGTAACTACTAGATGTTGGGGTTACGTTACGCCCGGCGTGTGGCGTACGCAACACAGTCCGCGAGAAAGTTCTGGGCGGGCGGTGCGTGATCGCAAACGTGCAGGTCAGCGCCATGAGGGCTCCTGGAATCCGGCGTGTCGTCCACTCTCCCAGTCCCCACCGACACTCCTGCCGGAGTGCTCAGAAGGGGCTATTCGGGCACCCTTCTGGCCTGTGGACAACGGCGTGCCTGTGGGTACGGCGATCCGGCGGTGCGCGCACGTCGGGTTCGGCCACAATGACGCGCGTGGGCAAGCACTCGGGCGAACCGGAAGCAGAGGAACCGGCGGTTCCGCTGCGTCAGAGGCTGCCCGCGCTCGGGGCCGGGATGGTGCTCACGGTCGCCGCCTGGGGATTCCTGGTCGGCCGGGCCATCGCGTTCGGGTCCGATGCCCGTCACGGCCAGGGCGCGGACTGGTTCTTCGTCTTCCTCGCGACGGTCGGGGCGACCGCGTGCATGTTCGTCGCGTTGATCCTGGGCGTGCGGATCCGGGGTGTGCTCAAGGGCGATCCGCTGCGGCGGCGGGCTACGACGGGTGGGAAGCGGGCTGCGCGCTAGTCGCTCAGGTTCGCGTCACTTCGCGTGCGGGGCCTTGGGGATCCAGCCGGTCACCAGGTTCTCGTCGACGAAGCCGCCACCTGGTTCGCTGACGTGGAACCGCGAGTCGGCAGAGTTGAAGCGGTTGTCGCCCATCATCCAGAGCTTGCCCACCGGAACAGTCACGTCGAACGGTTCCGCGCCACGCGGGCCCTGCTGCTCGAGGTAGCCGGACTCGTCGAGCGCCTTGCCGTTGATCGTGACGCGGCCCTGCGCGTCGCAGCACTTCACGTGGTCTCCCCCGACGCCGATGATCCGCTTGAGCAGCTCGCCGTTCTTGACCGTCGGGTCGAGCCAACCACCCGGGTCCTTGAACACCACGATCATCCCGGTCTTCAGGTGAGCCGGCACCGGCTCGACCGTCACGACATCGCCCTTGACGAAGCCTGGCTCCATCGAGGGAAAGGTGATCGTCACGGTGCGCTTGTGCGCGGTCGAGCCGCAGGCGCTCACGACCGCCACGAGCAGGAGCACGACAACGGCCCGAGTACGACGCATGCGCGGACGCTAACGCCTCGGGTCAGGCACGGTCAGCCAATCGGCGTACGAACTTCATCCCGGACCAGATCTCGTCGACCGCGCAGATCTTCACGTCCACCACGCCGGCATCCAGCCCGATCCCTCGCACGAGGTTGTCGTCCAGATCGGAGACCACGCCCAGCTTCGCTGCGGCCTTCTTCGGCCAGCAGACCCAGATCATCCCGGCCTGCTCTGTGTGCTCGATCAGCGTCGGGAGCCGCTTGGTCAGGCTGGCGGGCGCGGTGTGGAAGGTCAGCGTGATCCGGGCAAGCTTCGGGAGCCGGGTCGACGTCGGGGCTTCGAGCGTGAAGCCCTCGGGAGCGCGGTCGAGATAGACGACGTCGCCGTCCTTGATCCCGAGCTTCTTCTCCAATGGGGTGCCTGAGTAGCCGGCCATGGGCGGAGAGTACTGCGGACGACTAGATTGCGACCGTGCCCCGACTCTCCACCTCCACCAAGCTGAAGCTCGCGTACGCCGCCATCGCCGTCGTCGACTCGCTCCTGTCCGGTACGGCCGACCACCGCGCGCACAAGGCGCGGGTGCTGACCAAGCCGCTGCTGATGCCGACGCTGATGGCCTCGCTGATCACAGACGAGAAGGCTGCCGACTCACCCCTACGGATCTCGACGCTGGCCGCGCAGGCGGGTGGCTGGGGTGGCGACCTGGCGCTGATCGGCGACGGGTCGCAGAGCTTCATGATCGGCAGCGGGTCGTTCGCGGCCGGGCACGCGGCGTACATCTCGGGCTTCCTGGCCAACCGCAGCAAGACCCGCCTGCCGGGACCGAAGGCGGTCGCTGGATTGTGGGCGACCACCGCACCGGGCATGGTCTACGGCGCCGCGAAGCTGGACCGCAAGCTCGGTCCGGCCATCGCCGGCTACTCCGCGATGCTCGCTACCACGGTCGCGGCCGCAACGCAGCTCGACCCCTCAATCGGGAAGTCGGCGCGGCGCCGCTCGATCGCCGGTGCGACGCTGTTCATGCTCTCGGACTCGATCCTGGGGACGCGGAAGTTCTTGTTGAAGAATCCGCCGCCGCGGCTGGAGACGGCCGTGATGGCGACGTACACCGCTGCGCAGTACCTCTTGAGCGACGGGGCTGCGCGGGCGGTGCGCGCCGAGGAGCCGTACCAGACCGGCGGCGGGCCGTAGACGCGCTTGCAGGCTGCGACGCCGCGCGGGATCAGCTGGACCGTCCTGAGGAGGTGCGCGCGGTCCGCAATGTTGCCCATCGAGCGCTCCGTCGAGGCGTGACCGGCGGCGTCGGTGACGACGTTCGACGCGTCGACCTTCCGATTGTCCTGGCTGCCCTGGGTCCAGCGGAACGACCACCGGCTCCCTGGGCGCGCACTGGTGAGCTCGACATGCAGTGTCACCGCACCGTTGTCGGCGACTGGCATCGTGACCGCGTACGTCGCTCCGTCGCACGTGCCGGTATGGACCGTGGAGCCGCACGCGCCGACCAGCCGATCGTGACTGCCCGGCGCGCAGCCACCGTCGACCAGGGTGCGGTTGCCGAGCGGCTTCTTGAGCGTCACCCGAGCCGGAAGGTCTAAGCCGACACCTGCGCACAACCGCGCCGTCTCCACGATGTTGGCCGTCAAGGTCACCGTCGTGTCGGTCTCCCGGACGTCGATCCAGCGCGTCTCACCAGGGTTCTTGTCCGGGTCGCTCGGATTGCACGAGCCGCCTTGGAAGGTGAACGTCACCGTCCGGCCGTCGACGTGCGCCGGCTTCGTGAAACTCGACTGCTCGGGATGCGTGTGGCGGACGCCCGAGGGCGGTTTCGTCGCCGTGACCACGCCGGCCCCGTTGGTCCCCGATGGCACCGCGCCGAAGCCCGCGCACCCGCTGAGGGCGACGACCATGACGAGGACGAGCCAGTACCGCATGGGGGGAGCGTAGGACTTTCGGACAAGACGAAGGGCGGGACCAGTGGTCCCGCCCTCATCTCTTCCCACACTGTCCGGCGACCGGGGTCGAATCGGTCGCCGCACCTATTCAGTTATGGCCGGGCTGCTCCGGAGACAGCCGGCACGTCTGGGTTTCGAACAGCTCTGTCAGCCGGCGGGGATCGCCAGCTTCTGGCCGGCGGAGAGGCCGCCGCCCGGGAGGGAGTTGAGCTGCTGGATCTGGTGGACCATCTCGCGGATCTTGCCGGGCTCGGCGATCTTGCCGGCGATCCCGTAGAGGGTGTCGCCGGGCTGGACCTCGACGATGCGGACCTGCTGCGGCGTGCCGCCGTCGCGGGTCGCGGTCGCCCAGCCGCTGAGGCTCATCATCACGACGAGCGCCATCGCCAGGAACGCGAGCACGAACACGACGCGTCCGCGACGGGTCAGCTGCACGGTGGAGCTCCGGGTCAGCCGCGGCTGCGCGACGGCGGACGGACGGAAGGCGGGGGAAATGCTCAGCGTGCTCATGTCGAACCTCCTGGGGAAGATCCGGGCCGATGCCCGGTGGTCGGTTTCTCAGCGACCCCTCTTGTGTTGAACCGATCGTGCGACGAACCCCCGACACATCCGGGCGGGGAGTCGATCAGACGTTCGATCGAACACATGTACGAAGTTAGATCAGGCGTTCGAACATGTCAAGAACATATGTTCGAACGTGTCGCGGGCCTCAGGACGACACGCGCGGATCGAACATATGTTTGAAGTCAGGCCCGATTTGGGTCTACCGTCGCTCCATGGCGACTGACGGCAACAACATCAGCGAGCTCCCGGACGCTCCCCCGGACGCGACCGGACTGACCCCGCGCCAGAAGAAGATCCTCGGCTTCCTGCGCGACGAGATCGAGCAGCGCGGCTACCCGCCGAGCATCCGCGAGATCGGTGAGGCGGTCGGGCTGGCCAGCTCCTCCTCCGTGGCGCACCAGCTGCGCGTGCTGGAGGGCAAGGGCTTCATCAAGCGCGACCCCAACCGGCCGCGCGCGCTCGAGGTCTTCCTGCCCGAGCTGATGGCGGCGCGCAAGTCGATCTCCAGCGCGGACGACTCCGACATCGACATCACCGGGATCGGCGACATCGCCACGCCGGCCACTCACGTCCCGCTCGTCGGCCGGATCGCGGCCGGTGGCCCGATCCTCGCCGAGGAGCAGGTCACCGACGTCTATCCGCTGCCCAAGACGCTGGTGGGAGACGGCACGCTGTTCATGCTGGAGGTCGTCGGTGACTCGATGATCGACGCGGCCATCTGCAGCGGCGACTTCGTCGTCATCCGTCAGGAGCAGACGGCCGAGAACGGCGACATCGTCGCGGCGCTGATCGACGGCGAGGCCACCGTGAAGACGTTCAAGCGCAAGGACGGCCACGTCTGGCTGATGCCGCACAACGAAGCCTTCGAGCCGATCAACGGCGACAACGCCTCGATCCTCGGCATCGTCACGGCGGTGCTGCGCAAGGTCTGAGACCACGCCGTACGACGTGACGGATCGGTAGGCACACAGATGCCGCCGATCCGTCACGCGATTTCGGGGAACAATTCGCCCAAACGTGATCCCATTGCCGGATGCACTCGAAGTCTCGGTGGATCCTCGGTCCCGCCCTCGCCCTCGCCCTCACCGGTGTGCCCCCCATGGGCGCGGCAGCCGTCGCCACGGATGCGCCCCGGCCGACCCCGACGCCCGGGATCACCGTCCGTCACCTCGGCAACACGGGCACGAAGCTGTTCGACCGGGTCCAGAGTGGTCCGCGGGGGCTGCGCAACTTGGACGCCGCAGCGCAGCAGCGCGCCGCGGCGATCAACCACATGTCGCTCTCGCACCTCGAGGCGATGCTCAGTCACGACTCGACGGTCAGGCTCGGCACCGACGGGCGGATCTTCTACGCAGACACGATGAAGGCGCTTCCGGCGCAGGCGAACGCCACCGACTCGGTTCGCGCGGCGCAGTGGTCGACGTTCCCGCTCTCGTCCGCACTCACCCTGCACAGCGACCCGGGCTCGGACCACACGATCTACCTCGACTTCAACGGCTACACGATGCCGTCGCAGTCGTACTGGAGTACTCCGGCGGCGGGCCTGACGGCGAATCACACCTACGGCGGCTTCAGCCTCGATGCGACGACCACTGGCGCGTTCAGCACCGCTGAGGAGCAGTACATCCAGGACGTCTGGCGCATCGTCGCGGAGAAGTACTCGCCCATGGACGTCGACGTGACCACCGAGGACCCGGGCCAGGACGCGTACAACCGCACCTCGGCGACTGACACGACGTACGGCACCCACGTCGTGATCACCAACGACATGACCGCACGACCGACCGGCTGCGACGCCGATCTGACAGGCGGCTGCCTGGGCGTGGGGCTGCTCGGCGTCTTCAACCAGAACGAGCAGGGGATCCCGGACTACCTCGAGCCCGCCTGGGTGTTCACCAAGTTCACCGCCGCCGACGACGTCCTCCCTGCCGGCGTCATCGCGAACGATGCCGCCCACGAGATCGGTCACACCGTGGGCCTCGACCACGACCGCATCAGTGGGCAGGACTACTACCCGGGTCACGACGACTGGTTCCCCATCATGGGCGCCTCCGACCTCGCCATCGGGCAGTTCAACAACGGCGGCTACCCGGGCTACGTCAGCGACCAGACCGACCCCGACGGGGTCACGATCGACGGCGACGACTACCACGTCATGAACCTGAACGGCCTGCCGACCCGGGCCGACGACGTCTCGGGCACCAAGGCCCTCGGCAGCGCGGCCAACTACCTCCAGAACGGCGTCATCGAGACCGCGGCGGACGTGGATACCTACCAGGTCAACCGCACCTGCACCAACGCGATGACCGCCACCGCAACCGGCATCGGCATGGGCCAGTCGGTCGACCTCCAGGTCACCATCAAGGACCCGAACGGCGTCGTGCAGGCCACCGCCGACCCGGCCGCCAGCCACCTGACGCCTCAGACCTTCCCCGACACCCCGACCGGCATGGACGCCTCGGCTCAGGTCGCCTCGGCCACGACCGGGCTGTGGACCGTCTCGGTCGAGGGCGTGGGCCTGGCCGGCAGCGCCGGCTACTCCGACTACGGCAGCGTCGGTCAGTACAACCTGTCCATCACCGGCTGCACCGGCAGCGGCGGGGTCGCACCTGACGCCCCGACCGGCGGCTCGGTCGAGCTGACCGCGCGCAGCACGTCGGCGACCATCCACTGGGCGGCCCCGGTCAACCACGGCGACAGTGCGATCACCGGCTACGCGATCTCGGGTACGCCGTTCGCGGTGGCGAACCCCGGCGCCGGCGCCACCTCGGCCGTCCTGACGCACCTCGTGCCCGGCACGACGTACGACGTGCAGGTCGCGGCGTCCAACAG
>JBJMIO010000225.1:0-13928 GCA_045806765.1 Marmoricola sp. | reverse complement strand
GACGTGGCGCTGCGCGCGGCGAGCCGCTCGCTCGACGTCGTTGGCCGAGAGCTCGTCGGTGGCGGCCTGGGTCACCCGCGCGGTCAGCTCGTGCGCCTCGTCGATCACCACGACGTCGTAGTCCGGGATCATCGGGATGCCTTCGATCGCGTCGATCGCGAGCAGGGAGTGGTTGGTCACGATGAGCTGCGAGCGCGCTGCCTTGTCCTTCGCGCGCTCGGCGAAGCACTCCGCGCCGTACGGGCACTTCGCGGCGCCGAGGCACTCTCGGTGGCTGACGCTGACCTGCCGCCAGATGCGGTCGGTGTGCCGGGGCGCGTGGTCGCGCTCGCCGGTACCGCCGTCCTTGGCCTCCTCCTCCACCCACTCGCGCAGGGCGACGACCTCGGCGCCGATGGAACCCTCCGGCATCGCGACCAACGTGCCCTGGTCGTCCGGAACGCCCTCGCGGACCCGGTGCAGGCAGGCGTAGTTCGAGCGGCCCTTGAGCACGGCGTACGTCGCGTCCTCGTGCAGGACCTCGGCGGCGGCCTCGACCAGCGCGGGGATGTCGCGCTCGACGAGCTGGTGCTGGAGCGCGAGCGTCGCGGTCGCCACGACGACGCGGTCGTGGTGCAGGAGCGCGGGGACCAGGTAGCCCAGCGACTTGCCGGTGCCGGTGCCGGCCTGGACCAGCAGGTGCTGACCGGACTCCATCGCCCCGGCGACCGCCTCGGCCATCTGGATCTGCCCAGGACGCTCGGACCCCCCGACCGCCTCCACCGCGGCCGCGAGGACCTCACGGACGCTGGGGGTCTGCGTGGGGGTCTCCGGCGGCGTCTCCTGGGGCTTCTCGGACGGCACCAGGGAAGGGTAGCCGGGCGTCGACCCACATCTGGTGCCGGTCCACAGGTCGCGCGACCAGAGCTCTGAGACCAAGAATCCACCCGTTTGTGCGTTAGATCCTCAGCCGGTCGGACAAGCACGCCACCCGGTCGGGTCATGGCCGAGCGCCCGTTGCCCGACGAAGGCTGAAGGCTACTAGTCGTCTAGCTCGGAGAGGTGGTTCACATGCGCAGACAGAAGGTGCGTTGGCTCGTCGGGATCGTCTGTGTCGCGTTGTGCGGTGGATCCACGATCGCCCTCAGCTCGCCGGCTTTCGCCGTCAGCTCGGAGTTCTACTCGGTCTTCAAGTGCGTCCGGCTCCCGGGCGCCTCTACCTACGTCCAGGTCATCGCCTCGGGCACGGTCACGTGGACCACTGAGAAGATCCCCGTCGGACAACGCTTCAACAACGTGACGGTCAAGGCACCCACGATCACCGTCGCCTCCAAGTCGAGCTGCGCTCGCACCGCGTCGTCAATCTCCCGGTCCAAGCTCGAGGTCACCCAGGGCTTCTACTCCGACGAGTGCAGCGCCAACGCCGGCATCAGCGCCGGCTTCCCGTGGGGCGTGTCGGTCGCTCCGACCTACAGCTGCGGCTCGGAACGGGTCGGCAGTAGAAGCACCAGCTACGGCAAGGGCACCATCTGGACCCAGAACAACACTGGAGCGCCTGTGGTGTGGAAGGACCACGTGTTCGGCGGCTACTACGGCAGCCTCTATCCGTGGCCGTGCCTCGACATGCGCATCGCGGTCACGATCTACAACGGCACCTCGAGCGACGAGGTGCGGTGGGGAGACAACGAGAGCCTCAAGGCTCTCGAGGGCTGCGTCGACAAGTAGCACCGGCGGGCGGCCAGGTCACGGGGGTACCGCTCTGCCCGAGCCTCGAACCCTCAGGTGGGCGGAGCGGCCGGTGGCTCGGGGGCCGGCGGCGGGTCGGACGGAACTGCGGGGGCTGCCGGCGCAGCAGGTGCTGCGGGAGCAACCGGAGCCGCGGGAGCAGCCGGGGGCGGCGGCGGGAAGGCCGGCGGGGTCGACGTACCGAAGCTGACCTGCGGGGCGACGTCCGCTCCGGCCGGGGCCTCGTAGAACTTGCGGGTGCTCACGCCCGCGACGCCCGCGAACAGCATCCACGGGATGGTGCGGACCAGCTTGTTCAGCGTCGCGACCGCGTCGTTGTAGTACTGGCGGGCGAAGGAGATCTTGTCCTCGGTGTCCTTGAGCTGTGCCTGCAGGTCGAGGAACTGCTGGTTGGCCTTGAGGTCCGGGTAGTTCTCGGCGACCGCGTTGACCTTGACCAGCGCCTGCTGCATCGCGGCGTCGGCCGCGGCCTTGGCCGGCACGTCGTCGCTCTTCGCCGCGGCGGTCAGGCCGGCACGGGCGCGGGTGACCTCCTCGAAGACGCCGGACTCGTGGGCGGCGTACCCCTTCACGGTCTCGACGAGGTTGGGGATCAGGTCGGCACGCCGCGTGAGCTGGACGTCGATGCCGCCGAGGGCTTCCTGGGCGCTGATGTCCTGGGAGCGCAGCTTGTTGAAGCCGATGATCCCGAAGCCGACGAGCAGCACCAGGACGACGACGATGATGATGACCGCGATCATGAGGTTCCTCTTTCTTGAGGGTCTTAGGAGTATCTAAGCCGATGGGCGGGTGCGAGCACACTCACCAGGAGCCGCCGCCACCTCCGCCGCCACCTCCGCCACCGCTGAATCCGCCACCGCCGCCCGAGGACGAGCTCTGGGTGGCGTTGTACGCCGAGATGGCCGAGGAGACCGAGGAGTTGAAGCTGTCGACCATCTGGTTGACGAACATCCCGGAGTGCGCGCCGGCGTAGACCGGGAACCAGCTCGGGGACGGCGGTTCCTCGCCGGTCTCTACGCGGTACTTCTTGGCCCAGTCGTCCGCGCAGTCGAAGGCGACCGCCCACGGGAGGTAGGAGGTGTAGAGGTCCTTGCGGCTGGCGAAGTCGAAGCGGTCCTGCGCCGAGGGCGTCGAGAGGATCCGGTAGAAGCCACCGATCCGCGACCACATCTCACGGCCGGCCGGGGTGCGCTTCGTGCTCGCACCGCTCTCACCGACGCTCAGGCCGGTGATCAGGAAGAGCCCCGGCACCACGGCGATGATCGACATGTTGAACGGGTTGAAGGCACCGAGGTAGACGGTCAACGCGAAGAGCCCGATCAGCAGCACCAGACCGAACCCGCCGAGCCCCGAGGACTGCATCAACCCCGAGGTCTTCGCCCAGCCCTTGGTGCTCTCCTCGAAGGCCGAGAGCGACGACTTCAGCTTCTGCCCGGCGGCGACCGACTTCGGCGAGGCGGTGAACGACTCTCCCGCACCGGTGACGCCGAGCGTGATGCCCGCGTGCTCGGTGACCTCGTCCAGCGCGCGCCACCCGTCCTGGTCCTTGATGCCGGTCACGGTCCAGGCCTTGCCGTCCTGGTCGAGCTTCACGGCGCCCTGCTCCGCGGCGTACATCATGGTCGCCACGAACGCGGTGTTGTCGACCTTCTCGGTCAGCAGGTACGCCGCCTGCGCCGGCCCGATGCCCTCCGGCGGTGCGTACATCAGCGGGTACGGCGGCTGCTTCTCGCGGGTGGAGAAGGACAGCATGGCGCCGAGAAGACCGAGGACCAGGGCGAGCACGAGGACGACGCCGAGCAGGACAGGGTGCTGCCCGAGGACCGGGTCGAGCTTGTTCGACCACGGCAATGTGTTGAGCGAGGGAGCGGGGATCGCGAGGTTGGTGCCCAGGGTCACCGACGTGTTCGGAGCCAGGGGTCCGGTCCTCACGCGCAGGGTGGTCGTCCCCTCGCCCTGGGGGGCGCAGGGGTCCGAGGTGCCGGCGCCGATGAAGCAGGCCACGTTCTCGGCCGGCGCCGGGAGGTGCACCGTCAGGTCCGAGGCGTCGATCGGCATCGTCCAACCGGTGCCGATGAGGTTCCAGTAGAACTGGGTCCCGCCGCCGCCCTTCGAGAGCGCACCCTTGATCGTGTAGGTGATCCGGTAGACGTGCTCCCCGGAGAGCAGGGTGTCGGCGTTGCCGATCTTGATGTTGCGGAAGCGCCCGCGGTCGGTGTCCTTCACCTCGTAGTGCTCCGGCGAGCCGTCGCGGCTCACGGTGATGTCCTCGGGGATGAAGCGGTTCTTGGCGTCGTTGCGGTCCCGCGTGTCGAGCAGGCGGAAGATGCCGTGCCGTTCGACCGGGAAGTCGACGGTCAGCCGTTCGACGATGTTCAGGTCGCCGTTGGCCTTCACGTCGTAGTCCGACTCGTACGTCGTGATGCGCGAGGTCTCGCCGGTCGCGTCCGAGGAGCTGGAGCTGAGGTGGACAGCACCGATCGCCACGACCGCGGTCAGCACGAGCAGGGCCAGGATCCGGCCCACGATCTGCTTCATGGCCGCGACCCTACCGACGCAAGGGCATCCGCGACGAGCACGACGTCGGTACGGCGCCCCGGCTGGTGCTCAGACTGGTGCTCAGGTGCCCGTGCTCAGCTGCCGGTCTCAAGTGCCCGTGCCGGAGAGCGCGGCGCTCTTGGAACCCACCGGTCCGGTGAAGTTCGTGCGGTACGCCGCCACCGTCAGCGTCCCGGTGGACTTCACTGCCGCCGTGGGGGCGAAGACCACGGTGACCGTGCAGCTCAGGGCGGGACCCACCTGGACCGAGCCGCCCGTCGTCCGACAGGCCCCGGCTCCGCCTGCCGGCACCGAGAACGGGGTTCCGGCAGTGACGCTCGGCACGAAGGACAACGTGACCTTGGAGGTGTTCTTGACCGTGATCGTCATCGACTTGGACTGTCCGCGGGGCACGCTGGCGAAGGCCAACGAGGCTGCCGACAGCGTGTAGGTGGGCGCAGCTCCGGTCGCGGTCGCCGCGACCGCCCGCGAGCCGGCGACCAGCGGAGCCCGGCCACTGACGGGAACCCGGATCGAGAGGGTGATCGTCGCCTTCAGCGCACCGACCGTGCGCGGGGCGAGCACCGTGGTCACGGTGCAGGTGGCCCCGGCACCGATGGTCCGCGGACCGGCGCTCCCGCTGCAGGCGGAGGGATCGGATCCGTTCAGCGCGAAGTCACCGGCCGTGATCGTGGGCACGACCTGGATCCCGACCGTCGAGGTGTTCTTGACCGTGACCACCAACGTCTTAGTGTCGCCGAGCAGCACGCTGCCGAAGGAGAGCGACGTCGGCGTCAGCGTGTACGTCGGCGCCCCACCGGTCCCGGTCATCGCCAGCGGGGTCGGGCCGATCGGGACCGGGGTGCCGCTGGTCCCCGGACGCGCGACGAGGACCGAGAGCGTTCCCTTGTCGGCCACGGGAGCTGTCGGTGTGTAGACGGCCGTGATCGTGCACGTCGTACCGGGCTGCACCAGGCGCGCCTGGGTGCCCGCGCACGCGGCGGTGTCGGCCCCGGAGGCGTCGGCGCGTTGGGAGAACGGGCTGGAGGCGGGGAACTGCGGGGTGTAGTACAGCGCCGTCGTCGAGGTGTTCTTGACCGTGAGCACCATCGTCTTGGCAGTACCGAGCAGGACCTTGCCGAAGGCCAGCGACGTCGGTGTGTAGGTGGTGGCGACCTTGACCCCGGTCCCGGTGGCATTGACCGTCTTGGTCGTGTACTCAACACCGCCGGGCCGGCCGAGGTGGACCGTCAGCCCCGCCGGCTGGGACCCGACCAGTGTCGGCGCGAAACGGACGGTCAGCGTGCAGCTCGCACCCGGGGCGATCGTGTTGGTGCCGCTGGAGGTCTGGCAGGGGTTCGCATCCGTGCTCGCGACGACCGAGGAGTACGGCGACCCGCTCGGCGCGGTGAGCCGGTAGCCCATCGGGACCCCACCGGTGTTCTTGACCAGGACCGTCAGCTGCTTCGAGCCGCCCTGGGTGACGTTGCCGAACGCCAGCGAGGCAGGCGTGAAGGTGGTCGCCAGCTTGCCGCTGCTGCCGGTGATGCGGACCGAGAAGAACGGGGTGAGCTCGTGGTGGGTCAGCGCCACGCGGGTCCCGGCGCGGGCGGTGGAGGCATCGGCGCGGAAGGTCATCGAGGTCAGCGAGCTCCCTGCCTCGGTCGGGGCGTAGGTGATCACGTAGGTGCAGCTCTGGCCCACGGCCAGCACGTTGTAGACCGTCCCGTCCGTGCACTCGCCCGCAGCGCCGGTCCCTCCGTCGGAGAAGGGAGCGGCGAAGCCCAGGTTCTCGACCTGGACCTTGCCGTTGGAGTTGTTCGTGACCGTGACGGTCCTGGTGTCGGTGTAGCCGATGGGGACCGCCCCGAAGTCGATCTGGGCGGGGTTGACGCCCAGGTTCGCCGAGGTCGCCGGCGGACCGTCGAAGCTGGAGCGCCCCTTCAGCTGGATCGACGTCTGGCCGAGCACGGTCCCGGTCGAGCCGGCCACGGTCACCACGGGGTTGACCACGTCGACGTGGTCGGTGTTGGCGTTGGTCGCATCCGGCTTGTAGGTGAAGTACAGGTTGCAGGTGCCTCCGGGCGCGACCAGCTGGGTCACCGTGCCGGACGAGCCGGCGTACCAGCACGCTCCGGCGCGCGGGGTGCTCGGAGCACTCGTCTGATCACTCGCGAAAGGAGCAGCGACGCCCGTGACCGTGAACCGCTCGGAGGCCGTCCCGGTGTTCTTCACCGTCATGACCAGCTGCTTGGTCGTCGCGGGCACGACGTACCCGAAGTCGAGCGGGTTGGGCGTCAGGGTCACGAGGTCGGGATTCACCGTCGCAGCCGCCGGACCCGCTCCGAGGAGCGTTCCGGCCCCGACCACAGCTGCCACGACAGCACCGCACACCCACGAATGAACCTTCACCGCACACACTCCCGTGCTCCGCGAGAGGTCCCGAGCGGCGACGCCGACCTTGCTCAACCCACGACCCTGCCCCCAAGAGGTCCGATCACCAACCTGGGGCCGTCGGGCGGGTGCTGCGGTCTAGTCCTGAGCGGCCGGCCTCAGAGCGGTGCGCCGACCGCCTTCAGCGCGGGACGCGCCACGAGCACGTAGACCAGCGACCCGACCACGCCGAGGAAGACCATCAGCAGCACGTAGAGCAGCTTGTTCTGCCCGGCCGCGTCCCAGGCCGGGTCCGGGACCTTGACGGCCTCGATCAGGACGAGCACCCACCAGATCGTGGCGACCACCGAGATCACCAGGATCGGCAGGACGATGAGGAGGAGGAGCAGAGCGGCGGCCATGCAGGGAGCCTACGTCGGGCTCAGGCTCGCTCAGACTCCGTCGTGTAGAGCTCGAGCTCACCGGCCAGGGACTCACTCACCCGGGCGTGCACCACGGTGCCCTCCGCGGTGTGCTCGACCGAGATCACCTCGCCCTTGTCGTGCAGCCGGCTGACCAGGTCGCCGCGGCTGTAGGGCAGCAGCACGCGGAGCTCGACCGCCGGCCGCGGGAGGTCGGCCTCGACCGCGGCGATCACGTCCGCGATGCCCTCGCCGGTCCTGGCCGAGCACACCACCGAGTGCGGCTCGCGCTGGCGCAGGCGGGCGATCGTCATCGGGTCGGCCAGGTCGGCCTTGTTGATCACCACCAGCTCGGGGATCTGCCCGGCCTTGATCTCGGCGAGCACCTCGCGCACCGCGGCGAGCTGGCCCTCGGGGTCGGCGTGCGAGCCGTCGACCACGTGCACGATCAGGTCGGACTCGGCGACCTCCTCCAGCGTCGAGCGGAACGCCTCGACGAGCTGGTGCGGGAGGTGGCGCACGAAGCCGACGGTGTCGCTCATCGTGTAGATGCGGCCGTCGGCCGTCTGGGTCTTGCGGGTGGTCGGGTCCAGGGTGGCGAACAGGGAGTCCTCGACGAGCACCCCGGCCCCGGTCAGCCGGTTGAGCAGCGAGGACTTGCCGGCGTTGGTGTAGCCGGCGATCGCGACGCTGGGCACCGCGTTGCGACGGCGCTCGCTGCGCATCGTCGACCGGGTGGTCTTCAGCGCCGCCAGGTCCTTGCGGAGCTTGGCGATCTTGGTGTTGATCCGGCGCCGGTCGTTCTCGATCGTGGTCTCACCAGGACCACGCGAACCGATCCCGGCGCCGCCGGCGACCCGCCCACCAGCCTGGCGCGAGAGGTTACCGCCCCAGCCGCGCAGACGCTGCTTCATGTACTGCAGCTGAGCCAGCTCGACCTGCGCCTGACCCTCCTTGGACTTCGCGTGCTGGGCGAAGATGTCGAGGATCAGCGCGGTCCGGTCGACGACCTTGACCTTGATCTTGTCCTCGAGGTTCCTCAGCTGGCTCGGCGCGAGCTCGCCGTCCATGATCACGGTGTCCGCGCCGGTGGCCTGGACGATCTCGCGCACGCCGTCGACCTTGCCGCGGCCGATGTAGGTGGCAGGGTCCGGCTTGTCGCGGCGCTGGTAGACGTTCTCGAGCACCTGGGACCCGGCGGTCTCGGCGAGCAGCGCGAGCTCGGCCATCGAGTTCTCGGCGTCCTCGACGCTGCCCTCGGTCCACACGCCGACGAGCACGACCCGCTCGAGGCGCAGCTGGCGGTACTCGACCTCGCTGATGTCCTCGAGCTCGGTGGACAGACCGACGACGCGTCGCAGGGCGTGCCGCTCGGCGAGGTCCATCGACCCGACGGTCTCCTCGGGGTCCTGATCGTCGTACCGGCCGTCGTACGGGCTGTCGTCCTGGGTGTCGAGCTCGCTGTCGAGCTCGGGGCCGTCCAGGTCCTCGGACTCCCAGTCCTCGGTGTCGGCGAGCTCGCCCGCGAGGGAGAACCCGGGGAGGTCGAAGTCATCAGGTGCGTTCGTCATATGCATTCCAGAGTAGGCGGGTGCGCCAGTCATTTGTGCCGGTGCGCATGGTTCCGGACACCGCTGGGTAGGGAATCGGCATGGACGAGAAGCCGCGCGAGGACGAGAAGGACGTTGCCGGGTACCACCCGCGCCGCGACGGTCTCGCCGACGAGCGCGACAACCCGCAGCTGCAGCCGGCCGACGACCGGGAGCTGGCGCAGGAGAACGCCGCCACCTCCCTGGACCAGCCCTCGGGAGACATCGGATGAGCGAGAACGCCGGCGAACCCCGCGACGTCATGGACTCCGAGCCCAACGTCGGGGAGACCCACGGGCTCTCCGGCGGCATGGGCGTCAGCAGCGAACGTGTCGGCAAGGTGCGGGGCACCGAGGAGCCGACGACCAGCGCCAACGAGGACCTGTCCTCCGAGGCCCCCGCCGATCCACCTCCCGAGCAGTCCGCGGACCCGCGGACCGGTCCGGAGGTGCACCCGGCCAACGATCTGCCTCCGCACGAGTGGGACCGAGAGGGAACACCGGGACATCTGCCTGGATGAGCGAGGCCGGGACACGAACGCCCGGCGGGAACACAAACTCAGTTACGCACTGAGCAGTGGGCCGGCCGGGCGCTCGGTCTGTCCGGGGGTCCTTACTTCGGAGGCATCCGGATGCCGCCGTCGACGCGGATGACCTCCGCGTTCATGTAGGAGTTGGTGACCAGCTCCACGACCATGCTGGCCAGCTCGTCGCCGATGCCCAGGCGCTTGGGGAACAGCACGTTCTGGCCGAGGTTGGCCTTGAACGCCTCCGAGTCGGGGCCCTCGCCGTAGATCGGGGTGTCGATGAGGCCCGGCGCGATGGTGTTCAGCCGGATGCCGGCGGCCGAGAGGTCGCGCGCGACCGGCAGGGTCATACCGACCACACCGCCCTTGGAGGCCGAGTACGACGCCTGCCCGATCTGGCCGTCGAAGGCGGCGACCGAGGCCATGTTCACGATCGCGCCGCGGCCGCCGTCAGCGTCGGGCTCGTTGGTGCTCATCGCGGTCGCGGCCAGGCGGACGGCGTCGAAGGTGCCGATCAGGTTGATCGCGATGACCTTCTTGAACGCGTCCAGGTTGTGCGCGGAGTCCGGGTTGCCGTCGCGCCCGATGGTGCGCTGCGCCCAGCCGATGCCGGCCGAGTTCACCAGCGCCCACAGCGGGGCGAGCTCGACCGCGGTGCTCACGGCGGTCTGGATCTGCTCGGTGTTGGTGACGTCGACGCTGACGAACGCGCCGCCGATCTCCTTGGCCAGCGCCTCGCCTGCCTCGGCGTTCAGGTCGGCGATGACGACGACGGCGCCCTTGGCGGCCAGCTGACGTGCGGAGGCGGCTCCGATGCCGGAGGCGCCACCGGTGACGATTGCACTCTTTCCACTGATGTCCATGGCCGCGATCCTAGGCGCGGGCGACCGGGCCCTGACAGGGGGCCGGGATTCGAGGCCGGGATTAGTGGCGCGGTCAGCGGGCGTCCGCGCCCTGGGACTCCAGCGCCAGCACGGAGGGCGGGAAGCAGCGACGGAACAGGTCCCACGCGGCGTCGGTGCCCTCGACCCGGAGCTCACCGTCGAGATCCTCGGGGCGGGCGCCGCGGTCGAGGCCGAACAGCCCGGCCGCGGTCCCGGTGATGGTGAGGGCGGGCGGGAGCGTGGTGTCGGCGCGGCGCAGCCTGCCGTCGACGACCTCGATCCAGTGCTCCTCGCCGTCGATCAGGTAGCGGATGCGCAGGTCGGCCCCGATCGCCCCGACGGGGTCGAAGAGCGCCGCGCTCCCGCCGAAGACTGCTGCGCGCGGGCGGATCGCACCGACGGGGGCCTCCAGGTAGGGCATCCCGAACTGAGCGATCGCACGCAGCACCGGGCGGATCCGAACGCCGTCGCGCGTGAGCCGGTAGACGGTGCGGGCGGCCGGTGCAGGAAGCTCGTGCTGCTCGATGAGGCCGGCGTCCTCGAGGCCGCGCAGGCGCTCGGTGAGCAGGTTGGTCGCGATCCCCGGCAGCCCGGCCTTCAGGTCGGTGAACCGGGCCTCGCCCATCGAGAGCTCGCGCAGCACGAGCAGCGTCCAGCGGTCGCCGACCAGGTCCAGCGCGGTCGCGATCGTGCAGTACTGCTCGTAGCTCTTGCCCGGCCTCTTGCTCACCATCACGTGACGCACCTTACTTTGGTTGCTTTTCCTTTTCAATCGGTTGCTTTTTTAAAGTAAAGGCCCGTAGCGTCCCTCACATGACTCAGACAGACGCGGCGCGGGCCACCCGGCCCTGGTCGGTGCTCGGCATCGCGAGCCTGGCCGCCTTCATGGTCTTCCTCGACACCCAGGTCCTGTTCATCGCCTTCGACGACATCCGCTCCTCGTTCCCGGACGTCTCCTTCGCGGCGATGTCGTGGACGCTCTCGGCGTACACGATCGCCCTGGCGGCGGCCCTGGTGCCGGCCGGGCGGCTGGCTGACCGCTTCGGGCGCAAGCGCACCTTCCAGTTCGGGCTGGTCGCCTTCACCCTGGCCTCCGCGCTCTGCGCGGCCGCTTCCTCCCCCGCGCTGCTGGTCGCCTTCCGCGTCGTCCAGGCACTCGGCGCAGCCGCGCTCGTGCCGGCGTCGCTGGCGATCGTGCTCTCGGTCTTCCCGGCCGAGAAGGTCCCCGCCGCCGTGGCCATCTGGGGCGCGATCGCCGCCCTGGCCGCTGCGGTCGGCCCGACGCTCGGCGGCCTGCTGGTCGACGGTTGGGGCTGGCGCTCGGTCTTCCTGATCAACCTGCCCGTCGGCGCGCTCGCGCTGGTGCTGAGCCAGCGCTCGGTGCCCGAGTCGCGTGAGGCCGCGCACGCGCGCTTCCCCGACCCGATCGGCACGGTCCTGCTGGCCGGCGCGATGAGCCTGCTCGCGCTCGGCATCGTGCAGAGCAACCAGTGGCACTGGGGATCGATGCGCACGATCGGTTCACTGGTCGCCGGCGTCGCGGTCCTGGTCGTGTTCGTCGTACGGACGCTCGAGCACCCGCACCCCGCCCTGGACCTCGAGCTGTTCGGTGCGCGCTCGTTCCGGTGGGCGAACATCGCGACCGCGGTGTTCACGATCGGCTTCACCGCGATGTTCTTCGCCCAGGTGCTGTTCCTGACGCAGGTGTGGGGCTTCGGGATCGTGAAGACCGGTCTGGCGATGATGCCCGGGCCCCTGGTGGTGATGGTGCTCGCGCCGTACTTCGGCAAGCTCGCGGGACGGATCGGGCAGCGCTCGCTGCTGGTCCCCGGTGGTCTGGTGTACGCCGCCAGCGGGGTCTGGTTCATCACCGTCATCGGGACCCAGCCGCACTGGGCCAGCGAGATCCTGCCGGGCTCGCTGCTCGGCGGTCTGGGCGTCGCCCTGGTGATCCCGCACCTGACCAGTGCTGCGGTCCAGGGCCTGCCCGCCGACCAGTTCGGCGCCGGCGCGGCGGTCAACCAGGCGATCCGGCAGCTCGGAGCGACGTTCGGCGTCGCGCTGACCGTGGCCCTGCTCGGCGCCATCGCGCCGCTCAACGCGCTCGAGCACTTCCACCGCGTCTGGTGGATGCTCGTGGCCTCGGGCGTGCTCACCTCGGCCGCCGCGCTCGCACTGCCCGGCCGGGCGCGTGCCACCGTCCCCGCGCCGCTGCTGACCCCCGACCCGATCCCCGCCGTACCGATGGAGGACGTCGCATGACCACGCTGGCCGAGCTGACCGGCCTGGAGACGATGCAGATGATCGTCGAGGGCGTCCTGCCCCCACCGGGCATCGCTGTGCTGCTGGGCATGAGCGTGGTCGAGGTCGGCGACGGTGTCGCGACCTTCGAGCTCTCCCCCGACGAGCGGATGATGAACCCGATCGGGTCGATCCACGGCGGGATCGCCGCGACGATCCTCGACTCCTGCCTCGGCTGCGCGGTGCACACCACGCTGGGGCCGGGTCAGGGCTACACGACCGCCCAGCTCAACGTGCACTACCTGCGCGCGATGCAGCCCGGCATGGGACCGGTGCGCGCGACCGGCACGGTCCTGCACCGTGGCCGCACGCAGAGCACCGCGGAGGGCAGGCTGGTCGGGCCGGACGGCAAGCTGATCGCGCACGCGACCACCACCTGCCTGATCCTGGGATAGCGACCGGCGACCTGGGTACGGTCCGCCCATGCCGGACCACCCCACCCTGATGCACACGGTGCTGGACGCGGTCGACGTCCGTGGCCTCGCGGAGTTCTACCGTGAGCTCCTCGGACTGCACTACCGGCCCGGAGCCGAGCCGCCGAGCGACGGCAGCGAGGACGACGTCGACTGGATCGTCCTGCTCGACAGCACCGCGACCCGGGTCCTCGCCTTCCAGCGAGTGCCCTCGCTGCCCCGTTCGACCTGGCCCGGACCTGGCGTACCGCAGCAGCTCCACCTCGACCTCGCCGTCCCCACGCTCGCCGAGCTGGACCGTCACCGGGCTCGCGCCGAGGAGCTCGGTGCGACGCTGCTCCTCGACCGGCGCTCGGACGAGGAGGAGCCCCTGTTCGTCCTCGCCGATCCCGCCGGCCACCCGTTCTGCGTGATGGTCAGCGCCGGGTGAGCTCAGCCGGCGTTCGCCTCAGCGAGGCGCTCGCGCAGACCGGCGACCATGCCGGCGATGGTGAGCGCGTCGAAGAGCTCGCCCACCGAGCGGGCCAGCCACTTCCGCTTCACCGGCGCGAGCCGCAGCCGGAAGAACACCCGGGTACGTCGCTCGTCGAGCGGGACCAGCGTGATCGTCCAGGTCAGGTCGGTGCGACCGCGCCGCGAGCCGTAGACGATCGAGCGGCCCGGCTCGATCGCGAGCGCCTCGAACGTCTCGTGCCGGCCGCCCCAGTCGGGGACCACGTCACCGACCGCGAGACGCTGCCACTGCGGGTCGACGTGGCGGATCGCGCGGTTGCCGCGCGGCAGGAACCGCTCGATGCGTCGCCGCAGGTACCACCCGGAGCGGTTCTTGCCGAGCTGCACCAGCCATGGCCAGAGCACCTCGGGGGTCGCCTCGAAGGTCGCGGCGCGGTCCATGACCACGTCCGCCGGCGCGACGACCTCGTCGCCCGGGCGCGGCGCGGAGCGCTCCGACCCGGTGACCGCGACGGAGGGGAACACCAGCGACTCAGAGGTCCGTGACGCCCTCGGCGACCAGCACCGCCGGGCCGGTCATGAGGATCCGGTCGTCCTCGGTCCAGAGGATCTCGAGCGTCCCGCCGGGCAGGTCGACCGTGTACGACGTACCGCGGTCGGCTCCGTCGGACGTGGCCGCGGCCACCATCACCGGGCACGCACCG
>JBJMIO010000224.1:0-7433 GCA_045806765.1 Marmoricola sp. | reverse complement strand
GACCAAGCCCTGACCACCGGCGCAGCCCAGCTCGCCGACCTCGGCAACACCGAAACCCTCAACATCCGCCGCTCCCTCGCCCTGGGCGAGATGTCGCGCACCCAGTACGCCCTCCCGCTGCACACTCCCTCAACCGCGTCGGGTTCACCGGCCCCCGATGCCCCGCCCGCGCCGGTCCAGCGGCGGGCAAGGGTGCTCAACCTGTTCCTCCACCTGCACCCCGACGGCACCGCCCTGCTGGAGAACACCAACACCCTGCTCACCCTCGAGCAGGTCAAGACCTGGTGCACCGACCCCGACACCACCCTCACCCTCCGACCGGTCATCGACCTGGCACAACAGATCACCACCCCCACCTACGCACCTTCAGACCGGCTGCGCGAACAAGTCATCCAACGCGACCAGACCTGCGTCTTCCCCCACTGCACCACCCCCGCCCGCGCCTGCGACCTCGACCACATCACCCCCTACGACCCCCACGGCCCGTGTGACCAGACCACCACCTGGAACCTGGCCTGCCTGTGCCGCACCCACCACCGCCTCAAGACCTTCCACCACTGGACCTACACCCAGACCCACCCCGGCATCTTCGAGTGGCGATCCCCCCACGGCTACCACTACCGCCGCGACCACCACGGCACCCACGACACCACCCCCCAACCACCCGACCCACCACCGAGCGCGCGACCGGGTGAACCTCCCGGCGACTGAGCCGAGCGAGGCAGAATGACCACGTGCCGCGCCTCCTGGTCATCCACCACTCCCCGACCCGCACCGGGCGCGCCCTGACCGATGCCGTCCTGGCCGGCACCCGGGATCCCGAGCTCCCCGCGGTCGAGGTCGTGGTCCACGAGGCCCTGGCCTTCGCGCGCGGTGAGGCAGACGCCTCGACGATCCTGGGGGCTGACGGCTACGTGATCGGAACGACCGCCAACTTCGGGTACATGTCCGGTGCTCTCAAGCACGTCTTCGACTCCACGTTCCTGGCGATCGGAGGTGCGCTCGACGAGCACGGCGGTGGCGCGGAGACCGCCGGCGCGACCGCGGGCCGGCCGTTCGGGCTCTACGTCCACGGCCGCTACGACACCACCGGCGCGGTCCGCTCGGTGCTCGCGATCACCGGTGCCCTCGGGTGGCGCCAGGGCTTCGACGTCCTCGAGGTGATGGGCGAGGTGGGCGAGGCGCAGACCGGGGCGGCGTACGAGCTCGGCGGTACGATCGCAGCGTTGCTGACCGGCTGAGGAGGGACCGTGCGACAACGCCTCCTCGGCCTGCCCGGCTTGCTGGGCGCGTGCGTGGGCGTGTGCCTCGGGAGCCTGCTGCTCGCCGCGTGCGGCAACCCGTTCCACCACGACGACGCCTCGGACCGACGTACGCCGCCCGCGCTGGGCGCGTGCCGCGACCTGAGCGCAGCCGACCTCACCGAGCCGAGCAACGCCGACGCCGTCGTGCCGTGCACCCGCGACCACACCGCGCAGACCTTCGCCATCGGCACCCTGCCCGCCTCGACGGGCACCTCGTGGACCGACCGGCGGCACGGGACCTGGATCTACACCACGTGCACCCGGGCGTTCCAGGCCTTCGTCGGGGCCGATGACAGCCTGGCGATGCGCTCGCAGCTGAGCTGGGCGTGGTTCCGGCCCTCGCAGCGGGGCTGGGACCGCGGGGCGCGCTGGTACCGCTGCGACGTGGTCGGGGGCCCGCCGGAGACCAAGCACCTGCGCGACCTGCCCACCGATGCGAAGGGCCTGCTGCTCGGTGCCCCGCCGGACGCCTGGATGACCTGCGCGCTCGGGCCCGCTGTGGCCGGCAGCACCAAGGTCCCGTGCACCGAGACCCACACCTGGCGGGCGGTGACCACGGTCAAGGTCGGCCTGCCGACCGATCCCTACCCCGGCGACCGTATCGTCGAGGTTCGTTCCCGCGACTACTGCCAGGAATCCGTCGGAGGTTGGATGCACTACCCGCCCGCGTACGACTACGGCTTCACCTGGTTCAAGGAGGACCGGTGGTCGATCGGGAACCGGCGCTCCATCTGCTGGGCGAAGACGACCGCATGAAGCGTGCACTCCTGGTCGCCGGCACCGTCGCCGCACTGCTCACCGGCACCGCCTGCAGCCACCATGCCTCCACCCCGACGACGACGCCGGACCCGAGCTCGACCGCGTTGCCGGCGCCACCGCACGCCGGTTCCTGCTACCGGCTCACCGTCGCCTCCGCCCTGGAGTCGACGAGTGCCGCGAGCCCGGTCCGGTGCTCGCTCAAGCACACCGCCCGCACCGTCGTGGTCGGGCGGATCGCCGGGACGCGACCGATGTCCTCCGCGGCCGTGCAGCAGCGCATCGCGGCGCGGTGCCGCTCCGCGGTCGACGCGTACGTCGGCGGCACCCGCGAGGACCAGCGCCTCAGCCGGGTCCAGGCCGTCTGGTTCAACCCGCCCGACGAACTCACCGCCCGTGGTGCGCGCTGGTTCCGCTGCGACGTCGTGATCGCGGCGACCCCGCAGGCCTTCAGCCCGCTGCCCCGTCACGTCCGAGGCCTCCTCGACCGGGCCGGAGCACTCGATCGTTACGGCACCTGCGGCACCGCAGCGCCGGGGACCGCAGCGTTCCGCCGGGTGCTCTGCTCGGCCAAGCACACCTGGCGGGCACGCTCGACGATCACGCTGCCCCCGCACACGCGGTACCTGGCCAAGGCGGCCGGTAAGCATGCCGACTCGGTCTGCCGCGACGTCGAGGCCCGCACGGCGGCGGACTCGCTCCGGCTGCGCTGGAGCTTCGAGTGGCCGACGGCCGCGCAGTGGCGCGGCGGGCAGCGCTACGGCACCTGCTGGACGCCGGAGTAGTAGCGCTACCGGACGGGGCTACCGGACAGCGCTACCGGACGGGGTGCCCGGCCGAGGCCAGCGCGCCCTTCACCTCACCGATCCGCAGCGTGCCGAAGTGGAAGACTGTCGCGGCCAGGACGGCGTCAGCGCCGGCGTCGACGGCCGGCGCGAAGTGCTCGAGCCGGCCAGCTCCCCCGCTGGCGATCACCGGGATGCTCACCTCGGCCCGGACCAGGCGGATGAGCTCGAGGTCGAAGCCGTCGGTGGTGCCGTCGGCGTCCATCGCGTTGAGCAAGATCTCGCCCGCCCCCAGCTCGGCCGCGCGCACGGCCCACTCGACCGCGTCGAGGCCTGCCGACTTCCGGCCGCCGTGGGTGGTCACCTCGAAGCCCGAGGCCGTCCCCGAGGCCCGGCGCGCATCGACCGAGAGCACCAGGACCTGGTTGCCGAAGCGGTCGGCGATCTCGGCGACCAGCTCGGGCCGCGTGATCGCAGCGGTGTTGACCGCCACCTTGTCGGCCCCGGCGCGCAGGAGCCGGTCGACGTCCTCCACACTGCCCACCCCGCCGCCGACGGTGAGCGGGATGAAGACCTGCTCGGCGGTGCGCGAGACGATCTCCATCGTCGTGGCGCGGCCCTCGAAGGAGGCCGAGATGTCGAGGAAGGTCAGCTCGTCGGCACCCTCGGCGTCGTAGACCTTCGCCAGCTCGACCGGGTCGCCGGCGTCGCGCAGCTCGGTGAAGTTGACGCCCTTCACCACCCGGCCGCCGTCGACGTCGAGGCACGGGATCACGCGCACGGCCAGGGTCACGACGCGAACCTCCCCGGCCAGGTCAGGTGCAGCGCGTCCTCGAGGGTGAAGCGACCCTCGTACAGAGCGGTGCCGATGATGGCCCCCTCGACCCCGACCCCGACGAGGTCCATCAGGGCCTCGAGGTCGTGCAGCTCGGTGATGCCGCCCGAGGCGACCACCGGACGGTCGGTGACGCCGCAGACGTCGGTGAGCAGCTGGAGGTTGGGTCCCTGCAGCATGCCGTCCTTGTTCACGTCGGTCACGACGTACCGGGCACAGCCCTCGGCGTCGAGCCGCGTGAGCACCTCGTAGAGGTCTCCGCCCTCGCGGGTCCAGCCACGCGCGGCGAGCGTGGTTCCGCGGACGTCCAGGCCGATCGCGACCCGGTCGCCGTAGGAGGCGATCGCCTTGGCGCACCACTCGGGCTGCTCGAGGGCAGCCGTGCCGATGTTGACCCTTCGGCAGCCGGTCGCCATGGCGGCCTCCAGCGACTCGTCGTCGCGGATGCCGCCGCTCATCTCCACCTTGATGTCGAGACGGCCCACGATCTCGGCCTGGAGCTCGCGGTTGTTCCCGCGGCCGAAGGCGGCGTCGAGGTCGACCAGGTGCAGCCACTCAGCACCGGCCTCCTGCCAGCGCAGCGCCGCCTCGATCGGGTCGCCGAAGCGCTTCTCCGACCCGGCGACCCCCTGCACGAGCTGCACGGCCTGACCACCGGCGATGTCGACGGCGGGCAGCAGCTCGAGGTGAGCGGGGTGGGCAGCGTTCACGGACACGGCGAGAGCTCCTAGAGGGTGAAGACGGACGCGACGAGGAAGACGAAGGCGGAGACGATCAGGGCGGCCAGGCGGGCCTGCCAGTCCGGGCGCAGCACCCAGATGACGAGCTGGGCGAAGAGCAGCAGGCCGACGAGGACCCGGACCCGGGTACGGCGGCGCTCGGCGAGCACACCCGACTGCCGACCCGTGGTCAGCGAGACGCGCAGGCGGCGAGCAGGACCGAGGACCGGCTCGACGAGGGCCTCACGGCGCGCTCGGCGACGTGCCTTCGCCGCGCGTACGGCGGCGCGCTCGGCGGCCTCCAGCTCGCGGACCTCGCGCCGGCGTGCGCGTTCCTTGCTCATCGCGCGCTCACAGCGAGTCGACCCAGTTCCTCAGCAGACGGGCACCCGCGTCGCCGGACTTCTCGGGGTGGAACTGCGTGGCGCACAGGGGCCCGTTCTCCACCGCAGCGACGAACCGGTCGCCCTGCCCGGGGACCGACCCCGTCTCGGCCCAGGTCACCAGCGGCGCCCGGGTGCGGTCGTTGGTCTCCAGCACCCAGTCGCGCACCCCGTAGGAGTGCACGAAGTAGAAGCGCTCGTCCTGCACGCCCTCGAAGAGCCGGGTGCCCTCGGGCACCTCGACGGTGTTCCACCCCATGTGCGGTACGACCGGCGCCTGCAGGCGCTCCACGGTGCCGGGCCACTCCTCGCACCCGGTGGTGGTGACGCCGTGCTCGACCCCGGTCCCGAACAGCACCTGCATCCCGACGCAGATGCCGAGGACCGGGCGCCCGCCGGCCAGCCGGCGGCCGATCACCTCGGGCCCCTTGACCCCCCGCAGGCCGGCCATGCAGGCGGCGTACGCACCGACGCCGGGCACGACGAGGCCGTCGGCGTCCAGGGCAGCCTGCTTGTCGCGCGTGAGCGTGACCTCGGCGCCGGCGCGCTCGAGCGCGCGCACGGCCGAGCGCAGGTTCCCCGACCCGTAGTCCAGGACAACGACAGACGACGCCACCGGACTACAGCAGCCCCTTGGTCGAGGGCACGCCCGTCTCGCGGGGGTCGAAGGCGACGGCGTCGCGCAGGGCGCGGGCCAGCGCCTTGAACTGGGTCTCCACGATGTGGTGCGGGTCGCGGCCGGCGAGCACCCGCAAGTGCAGGCCGAGGCTGGCGTGGTGGGCCAGGGTCTCGAAGACGTGCCGGGTCAGCGAACCCAGGTAGGCGTCGCCGATCATCACGAACTGCTGACCCTCCGGCTCGCCGGTGTGCACGCAGTACGGGCGTCCGGACACGTCGACGGCGCACTGCACCAGCGCGTCGTCGAGCGGTACCAGCGCGTCGCCGAAGCGGCGGATCCCGGACTTGTCGCCGAGCGCCTGCTTGAGGGCGTCACCGAGCACGATCGCGGTGTCCTCGACCGTGTGGTGCGCGTCGATGTGGGTGTCGCCCTCGGTCTGCACCCGCAGGTCGAAGAGCGCGTGGCGCCCGAACGCGGTCAGCATGTGGTCGTAGAACCCGACACCGGTGGAGATGTCGGTGCGTCCGCTGCCGTCGAGGTCGAGCTCGACGAGGACCTTGGACTCCTTGGTCTCCCGCTCCAGGCGTGCCTTGCGCTCGGTCATCGCGTGTCCTCTTTCAGTGTCTGTACGAGAGCGTCCTTGAACGCCGTCATCTCCTCGGGCGTGCCGATCGAGACGCGCAGCCAACCCTCGGGCCCAGTCTCCCGGATCAGCACCCCGCGATCGAGCAGGCCCTGCCACACCGCGTGGCGGTCCTCGAAGGTGCCGAAGAGGCAGAAGTTCGCGTCCGAGTCGGCCACGGTGTGGCCCTGCTCGCGGAGCCAGGTCACCGTGCGGTCCCGCTCGCCGCGCAAGGTCTCGACGTTGCCGAGCAGCTCCTCGGCGTGGCGCAGTGCGGCCGACGCCGTCGCCTGGGTCACCGCGGAGAGGTGGTACGGCAGGCGCACGACCCGGAGCGCGTCACAGATCTGGGGGGCGGCAGCCAGGTAGCCCAGGCGTGCGCCGGCAAGCGCGAACGCCTTGCTCATCGTCCGCGAGACGACCAGGTTGCGGTGCTCGGGCAGCAGCTCGAGCGCCGAGGGGGTGCCGGCCCGACGGAACTCGCCGTACGCCTCGTCGATGACCACGATGCCGTCGTGCGTCGCGACCAGCTCGCACAGCGTGCCGACCACGTCGTGGGGCAGGGCGGTCCCGGTGGGGTTGTTCGGGGAGGGCAGCAGCACGACGCTCGGGGTGTGCTCGGCGATCAGCGCCGCCGCGTGGTCGAGGTCGAAGGAGAAGTCCTCGTGGCGACGGCCCGCGACCCAGGCGGTCATCGCGTCGCGGGCGTACTCGGGGTACATCGAGTACGTCGGGGCGAACGAGACCGCCGTGCGCCCCGGGCCGCCGAAGGCCTGCAGCAGCTGCAGCATCACCTCGTTGGAGCCGTTCGCGGCCCAGACCATCTCGGGGGCGATCCCGCTGCCGCCGGAGGTGTTCAGGTACGCCGCCAGCCCCGCGCGGAGCTCGGTGAACTCACGGTCGGGGTAGCGGTTCAGGCTGGACGCCGCCTGCGCCACCGCGGTGGCGATGTCGGCGACGACCTTCGCGGAGGGAGCGTAGGGGTTCTCGTTGACGTTGAGCTGCACGGGCACGTCGAGCTGCGGTGCGCCGTACGGCTCGACGCCCCGGAGCTCCTCGCGCAGGGGCGGGAAGGTCATGCCGGTCCCACCTCGGTGGGCCGCTCCAGGCGCACCCGCACCGCGGCACCGTGGCCCGGGAGGTCCTCGGCCTCGGCGAGGGTCATCACGTGCCCGCCCACCTCGGCCAGCGCATCCTGGGTGTACTCGATGAGGTGCACGGCGCGCAGGAACGCCCGGACCGAGAGGCCCGAGGAGTGGCAGGCGCAGCCGGCGGTCGGCAGCACGTGGTTCGAGCCGGCGCAGTAGTCCCCCAGCGAGACTGGGGCGAAAGCGCCGACGAAGATCGCGCCGGCGTTGCGGACCCGCGCGGCGATCGCTGCGGCGTCCGCGGTGTGGATCTCCAGGTGCT
>JBJMIO010000223.1:0-4129 GCA_045806765.1 Marmoricola sp. | reverse complement strand
CTGGAGCCGGTCACGGTGACCGAGGAGAGCCTGTTCGTCAACGTCGGCGAGCGGACCAACATCACCGGCTCGGCGCGCTTCCGGAACCTGATCAAGGCCGGCGACTACGGCACCGCGCTGACGGTCGCCCGCCAGCAGGTGGAGGCCGGCGCGCAGGTCATCGACGTCAACATGGACGAGGGGATGATCGACGGCGTCGAGGCGATGGACCGCTTCACGAAGCTGATCGCCGCCGAGCCCGACATCTCGCGCGTCCCGCTGATGATCGACTCCTCGAAGTGGGACGTCATCGAGGCCGGCCTCAAGACGACGCAGGGCAAGCCGATCGTCAACTCCATCTCGCTCAAGGAGGGCGAGGAGGTCTTCGTCGAGCACGCCCGGCTGTGCCGCAAGTACGGCGCCGCCGTCGTCGTCATGGCCTTCGACGAGCAGGGGCAGGGCGACACCCTCGAGCGGCGCACCCAGATCTGCCGGCGCGCCTACGACATCCTCACCCAGCAGGTCGGCTTCCCGGCCGAGGACATCATCTTCGACCCGAACATCTTCGCCGTCGCCACGGGCATCGAGGAGCACGCCCGCTACGGGCTGGACTTCATCGAGGCGACCCGCTGGATCAAGGAGAACCTGCCGGGCGCGCTGGTCTCCGGCGGGGTGTCCAACGTGTCGTTCTCCTTCCGCGGCAACAACCGCGTGCGCGAGGCGATCCACTCGGTGTTCCTGTACCACGCGATCGCCGCCGGCCTGGACATGGCGATCGTCAACGCCGGCGCCCTCGACGTGTACAGCGAGGTCCCCGCGGAGCTCCGCGACCGGATCGAGGACGTGGTCCTCGCCCGCCGTCCCGACGCCACCGAGCGGCTGCTGGAGATCGCCGGTGAGTTCGCCGGCGACGGCGCGGCCAAGGAGGCCGAGTCGGAGGAGTGGCGGTCGCTGGCGGTCGCCGAGCGGATCACGCACGCGCTGGTCAAGGGCATCGACGAGTTCGCCGAGTCCGACACCGAGGAGCTCCGGCTGGAGATCGCCGCCCGCGGCGGCCGGCCGATCGAGGTCATCGAGGGCCCGCTGATGGACGGCATGAACGTCGTCGGCGACCTCTTCGGCGCCGGCAAGATGTTCCTCCCGCAGGTCGTGAAGTCCGCCCGCGTGATGAAGAAGGCGGTGGCCTACCTGCTGCCGTTCATCGAGGCGGAGAAGCAGCCGGGCGACGTCGACAACACGAACGGCACGATCGTGATGGCGACCGTCAAGGGCGACGTCCACGACATCGGCAAGAACATCGTCGGGGTGGTGCTGCAGTGCAACAACTACACCGTGATCGACCTCGGTGTGATGGTGCCTGCCCAGAAGATCCTGGACGCGGCCAAGGAGCACAACGCCGACATCATCGGTCTCTCCGGTCTGATCACCCCGTCGTTGGACGAGATGGTCAACTTCGCGGTCGAGATGGAGCGTCAGGGTCTGGAGATCCCGCTGCTGATCGGTGGCGCCACCACCTCGCGCGCCCACACGGCCGTCAAGGTCTCGCCGCGACGTACCGGTCCGGTGGTCTGGGTCAAGGACGCCTCCCGGTCCGTCCCGGTCGCCGCAGCGCTCCTGGACGACAAGCAGCGCCCGGCACTGCTCGAGGCGACCGAGACCGACTACGCCGCACTGCGTGAACGGCACGCCCAGAAGAACGAGCGGCCGATGCTGACCTTGGAGAAGGCCCGCGTCAACCGCACGCCGATCGACTGGACCGGCTACGAGGCACCGGTCCCGACGACCGAGGGCGTCCGGGTCTTCGCGGACTACGACCTGGCCGAGCTGCGCGAGTACATCGACTGGCAGCCGTTCTTCAACGCCTGGGAGATGAAGGGCAAGTTCCCCGACATCCTCAACAACCCGGCTTCGGGCGAGGCTGCGCGCAAGCTCTACGAGGACGCCCAGGACATGCTCGACCGGCTGATCAAGGAGAAGTGGCTGACCGCCAACGGCGTCATCGGCTTCTTCCCGGCCAACGCGGTCGGCGACGACATCGAGGTCTACACCGACTCCTCGCGGACCGAGGTGCGCCAGGTGCTGCACAACCTGCGCCAGCAGGGCGAGCACCGCGAGGGCATCCCGAACCGCTCCCTCGGAGACTTCGTGGCACCCAAGGAGACCGGGATCGCCGACCACGTCGGTGCCTTCGCGGTCACCGCGGGCCTGGGCAGCGAGGTCAAGATCAAGGAGTTCAAGGCCGCGCTCGACGACTACTCCGCGATCCTGCTGGAGTCGATCGCCGACCGGCTCGCCGAGGCCTTCGCCGAGCGGATGCACGAGCGCGTGCGCACCGAGTTCTGGGGCTACCAGCCCGAGGAGGACCTCGCCAACGAGGACCTGATCGGCGAGCGGTACGTCGGCATCCGACCCGCGCCCGGCTACCCGGCGTGCCCGGAGCACACCGAGAAGCAGACGCTGTGGGAGCTCCTCGACGTCGAGGCCAACGCCGGCATCGAGCTCACCGAGTCGATGGCGATGTGGCCCGGTGCCGCGGTCAGCGGCTGGTACTTCTCGCACCCGGACTCCCAGTACTTCGTGGTCGGCCGGCTGGCGCAGGACCAGGTCGCCGACTACGCCACGCGCAAGGGCTGGACGATGCAGGAGGCCGAGCGCTGGCTGGCGCCGAACCTCGGGTACAACCCTGAGGACTGACCTCCCGGCGGCCGTCCTGTTCGACATGGACGGCACCGTGGTCGACACCGAGCCCTACTGGATCGAGGTCGAGTACGCCCTCGTCGAGGAGTTCGGGGGCACGTGGTCGATGGAGCACGCCCTGAACCTGGTCGGCAACGACCTGCTGGTCTCGGGGGAGTACATCCGCGAGCACGGGGGCGTGGACCTGCCGGCGGCCGAGATCGTCGACCGGCTGCTCGACGGCGTCATCGAGCGGATCCGGCGCTCGGTGCCCTGGCAGCCCGGCGCCATCGAGCTGCTGGCCTCGCTGCGCGAGGCCGGGGTGCCGTGTGCCCTCGTGACGATGTCCTACGAGCGCTTCGTCGCACCGGTCCTGGCCGCGCTCCCACCGGAGACGTTCCGGGTGATCGTCACGGGGGACAACGTCACCGTGGGCAAGCCGCACCCCGAACCGTACCTCCAGGCAGCGGCGGCCCTGGGGGTCGAGCCTTCCGACTGCGTGGCGATCGAGGACTCCAACACCGGGGCGAAGTCAGCCGAGGCCGCTGGCTGCACCGTGCTGGTCGTGCCCAACCACGTCCCCGTGCTGGACGGCGAGCGCCGGGTGTTCGCCGACACCCTCCTCGGCCTGGGCCCCGGCGACCTCGCGGACCTTCGGATCCGGTAGCGGCAGGATCGCGCCGCCGTACTCCGGGCAGTGTGCTTGGAAGGAGCACCACTGGCACCCGAACCCCTTCTGGGGCAGCCACTCACCGGTCACCTGCGCCGTCCGGATCGCCTCCCAGAGGGCCTGCACGAGGCGCTCGGTGGCCAGCAGGTCCTTCTCGTCGGGGGAGTAGCTGAGCATCTCGGTGCTGCCGAGGTAGATCAGGCGCAGGACCTCGGGGATGACGCCACGGCTGCGCCAGATCACCAGGGCGTAGAACCGCAGCTGGAACAGCGCGCGGGCCTCGAACGACTCACCGGGCGCGGGTCCCGACTTGTAGTCGTTGACGCGGATCGCGCCGTCGGGCGCCACGTCGATGCGGTCGATCACACCGCGCAGGAGCAGCTTGGAGTCCAGGAGGGCCTCGACGTAGGCCTCCCGCTCGGCTGGTTCGATGCGGCTGGGGTCCTCGAGGTCGAAGTAGCGCTGGAGCACGGGACGTGCGCCTTCCAGCCATGCCTCGAGTGCGTCGCTGTCACCCTCGAAGAGCGCCTCGACCGCCGGTTCGGACGCGTGCACGACCTCCCAGGCCGACCGGATCATCGCGTCGGCCTGCTCCGGGGTCCTCTGGGCCGCTGGCAGGTCGAAGAGGTCCTCGAGCACCTTGTGGATCACCGTGCCGCGCAGTGCAGCCGGTGAGGGACGCTCCGGCAGCTTGTCGATGGTGCGGTAGCGGAAGAGCAGCGGACAGGTCTTGAAGTCGCCCGCCCGGCTGGGCGAGAGCGCACCCAGGACCGCGACACCGTCGACCACCGTGCCGTGCTGCTG
>JBJMIO010000222.1:0-5004 GCA_045806765.1 Marmoricola sp. | reverse complement strand
GTCCCGGCCGTAGATGTCGCGGGTGTAGACCTTGTCCGCGACGTCCTCGAGGTCGTCGGTGCGCCGGTTGGCGATGATGACGTCGGCGCGCTTCTTGAACTCATCGAGGTCGGCGATGACCTCGGAGCCGAAGAACTCGGTCCACAGAAGGCACACAGACGGGCCACACCGTCACCGCAGCCGGCACCGTCACGGTGGCTGCATGTCGATGACAAGCACGCTGACCGCACCGGAAGCGCCCCTGGCGGCTCCCCTCGCGCCGGAGCCGCCCGTACGGCGTCCGCGTGACTGGGCCCGTCCCTCCTACTACGGCCTCCTGCTCGCCACCGCCCTGCTCTACCTGTGGGGACTGGGCGCGTCGGGCTGGGCCAACTCCTTCTACTCCGCAGCCGTCCAGGCCGGTTCGGAGTCGTGGAAGGCCTTCTTCTTCGGCAGCTCCGACGCCTCGAGCTCGATCACGGTGGACAAGACACCGCTGGCGCTGTGGCCGATGGAGCTCTCGGTCCGGGTCTTCGGGCTCTCCAGCTGGAGCATCCTGGTGCCCCAGGCCCTGCTCGGCGTGGCGACGGTGGCGCTGATCCACCGCACCGTCAAGAGGACCACGGGCTCGGACCTCGCGGCCCTGCTGGCCGGCGCCGTGATGGCGCTGACCCCGGTGGCGGTGCTGATGTTCCGCTTCAACAACCCGGACGCGATGCTGGTCCTGCTGCTCACCGGAGCCGGCGTGGCCACCCTGCGTGCCGTGGAGGAGTCCAAGAAGGCGGAGGCGGCCGGCAAGCCGCTGCGCTGGCTGGTGCTCGGCGGGGCGCTGGTCGGCTTCGCGTTCCTGGCCAAGATGCTGCAGGCCTTCCTGGTGCTGCCCGCGCTCGCGCTGGTCTACCTGGTCTGCGCGCGTACGCCGATCGGCAAGCGTTTCGTGCACCTGCTCGCCGCCTTCGCCTCGATGGTGCTCGCAGGAGGCTGGTGGGTCACGATCGTGGCGCTGTGGCCGGCCTCGAGCCGCCCCTACATCGGCGGCTCGCAGCACAACTCGATCCTCGAGCTCACCCTCGGCTACAACGGCTTCGGCCGGCTCTCGGGCAACGAGACCGGTTCGGTCGGCGGCAACGGTGGTCCCGGCGGCGGCTCCCAGTGGGGCGCGACCGGCATCGGCCGGCTGTTCAACGCCGAGATCGGCGGTCAGATCGCCTGGCTGATCCCGGCAGCGCTCATCCTGGGCCTCGGCGCCCTGTGGGTCGCCCGGCGTGACGCCCGGGTCCGGGCCGCGGTGCTGCTGTGGGGCCTGACCCTGCTGACCACCGCGCTCACCTTCAGCTTCATGGCCGGCATCTTCCACGCCTACTACACCGTGGCGCTGGCCCCGGCGATCGCCGCCCTGGTCGGCATCGGCGCGGCAGCGATCTGGCGCGACCGGCACGACCTGGTCGCCCGTGGCGTCCTCGCCGTGGCAGCCGGCTCCACCGGGATCCTCGGTTTCGTGCTCCTGGGCCGGTCCGCGGACTTCGTGCCGTGGCTGCGTCCGCTGGTGCTCGTCGGTGGGCTCGGCGCTGCGGCCGGCCTGCTCGGGACGCACCGGCTCGGACGGCGCTGGGCCACCGTGATCGCTGGTGCTGCACTGCTCAGCGCGCTGGCCGGGCCGGCGGCGTACGCCCTGGACACCGCGAGCACGTCGCACACGGGCTCGATCCCGACCGCCGGGCCGAGCACCGGCGCGATGGGCGGACCGGGCGGGATGGGAGCTCCCGGCGGGATGCGCGGGCCGGGAGGCCAGCCCCCGACCGGCCAGCAGGGCTTCGGCGGTCCCCCGACGGGCACCACGGGCGGCACTGGCACCGGCACCGGGACCGGCAGCAACGCCGGCGGTCTGCTCAACGGGTCGACCTCGAGCAGCGCGATCAACAAGCTCCTGGAGACCGGCTCCTCGGACTACACGTGGGTCGCGGCCGCGATCGGCTCGAACACCGCGTCGGGCTACCAGCTGGCCACCGGGCTCCCGGTGATGGCGATCGGTGGGTTCAACGGGTCCGACCCGAGCCCGACGCTGGCCCAGTTCCAGGAGTACGTCGCGGCCGGGAAGATCCACTACTTCATCGCCGGTGGCGGGATGGGTGGCGGGCCGAACGCCAGCGGCAGCACCAGCTCGGCGATCAGTGCCTGGGTGGAGGCCAGCTACACCGCCACCACGGTGGACGGCATCACCCTCTACGACCTGAGCGGAGCATCCTCATGAGCACCTTCGACTCCCCCGTCCTCGACGTCGTCATCCCGGTGCACGACGAGGAGGTCCAGCTCGCCGACAGCGTGCAGCGGGTGCTGACCCACCTGCGCACCCTGCCGTGGACCGCGCGGATCACCATCGCCGACAACGCCTCGAGCGACGCCACGCCACTGATCGCGGCCCGGCTCGCGGCGCGGCACCCCGAGGTGCGCTGGGTCCGGCTGGAGCAGAAGGGACGCGGTCGGGCCCTGGACCACGTCTGGTCGGCCTCGGACGCCGACGTCCTGGTCTACATGGACGTCGACCTCTCCACCGACCTGGACGCGCTCCTGCCGCTGGTGGCCCCGTTGGTCGCGGGCCGGGCCGAGCTCGCGATCGGCTCCCGGCTGGCCGCAGGTGCCCGGGTGACCCGCGGGCCGAAGCGGGAGGTGATCTCGCGCTGCTACAACCTGATCCTGCGCGGAGCCCTCGGGGTCGGCTACAGCGACGCTCAGTGCGGGTTCAAGGCGATCCGCGCCGACGTCGCGGCCCGGCTGCTGCCGCAGGTCGAGGACCGCACCTGGTTCTTCGACACCGAGCTGCTCACCCTGGCCGAGTGGGCCGGGATGCGCATCCACGAGGTCCCGGTCACGTGGGTCGACGACCCGGACAGCCGGGTGGCCATCATCAGGACAGCGCTGGACGACCTGCGCGGCGTACGGCGCCTGCGGGCCCGGGCCCGTGCGGTTCAGGCCAGGACGATCGCCGGCAGTGCGCGGGCCAGCCGCTCGAGCAGCTCCTGACGGGAGACCCCGCGCGGGTCGGCGACCCAGTCGAGGATGACGGTCTCGAGCATCGCGGCCCAGCCGTTGACCAGCAGGCGAATCGCGGCGGAGTCGGTGACCCCGAGCGCGGCCAGTCCCTCAGGACCGGTGACCTCGAAGATCCGGTCGGTCAGGGCCCGTCGGGCGCCCTCGTAGATCGCCCGGAGCTCCTCGTTCCCCCCGGCTGCGGCTCGCACCAGCGAGACGTAGCCGGTGTGGTTCTCCACGACGTAGTCCAGGTAGGCGCCGATCGAGACGGCGAGCTGCTCGAGCGGGTCCTCGATGTCGCGCGGGGCGGTGATCGCGACCAGGTCCTCCACGGCACGACGGACCACGGCGAGGTGGAACTCCTGCTTGTTGCCGAAGTAGTGGTAGAGCAGACCGCGCGAGATCCCGGCCTCCTCGGCCAGCACCTCGATCGAGATCTCGTCCAGGGTGCGCGTGGAGAGCAGCCGGGTGCCGAGCTCGAGCAGCTGCTCGCGGCGGCTCTCCGGGGACATCCGCAGGCGCGCTCGCGAGGAGCCGGTGCGCGATCCTGCCGTGGTCATGTGGCCCACATTACTGAACCTGGGTCAACAACGCTATTGACGCTCGTTCAACAGGGGTTAGGATCATCCCTATGACTTCTGCGACCACCGGTACGCCCACCGCCCTCCCCGAGCGCGTCCGCGTGCTCGTCATCGGGGCGGGGTTCGCCGGCCTCGGGACGGCGATCAAGCTCGACGAGGCCGGGTACGCCGACTTCGCGGTCATCGACAAGGGTGACAGCGTCGGCGGGACCTGGCGCGACAACACCTACCCGGGTGCCGCCTGCGACGTACCGAGCCAGCTGTACTCGTTCTCGTTCGCGCCGAACCCGAGCTGGTCGCGCTCCTTCTCCCCCCAGCCGGAGATCCACGCCTACCTCCAGGACGTCGCCCAGCGCGCCGGCGTGCTGGACCGCTTCCACTTCGGGGTCACCGCGCTCGACGCCTCCTGGGACGAGACCGACCAGACCTGGACGGTCGTCACCAGCAGCGGCACGGTGAACGCGGACGTGGTCATCTCCGGCTCCGGCGGCCTCTCGGAGCCCAAGCTCCCCGAGATCAGCGGCATCGAGGACTTCGGCGGCGAGATCTTCCACACCGCCCGCTGGAACCACGACGTCGACCTGACCGGCAAGCGAGTCGCGGTCATCGGCACCGGCGCCTCGGCGATCCAGGTGATCCCCGAGATCGCGCAGAAGGTCGCCCACCTCGACGTCTACCAGCGGACCGCTCCGTGGGTGATGCCGCGCCACGACCGCGCCTACACCGGGATCGAGCGCCTCGGCTTCCGCTTCGTCCCGGGCCTGCAGAAGCTCTACCGAACCGCGATCTACTGGGGCCGCGAGACCTACGTGCCCGGCTTCGTGAAGGTGCCCAAGATCCTCACCCCGGCGCGGGCGATGGCGCTGGGCAACATCAAGAAGGGCATCAAGGACCCCGAGCTCGCCGCCAAGGTCACCCCTGACTTCCAGATCGGCTGCAAGCGGATCCTGATCTCCAACACCTACTACCCCGCCCTGGCACAGGACAACGTCGAGGTGATCACCGACGGCATCGCCGAGATCACCCCGACCGGCGTGGTGACCAGGGACGGCACCGCGCGCGAGATCGACGTGCTGGTCGTCGCGACCGGCTTCTACACCACCGACCAGCCGATCGCGCACCACATCAAGGGCCGCACCGGGCGCACCCTGGGCGACATCTGGGCCGAGCACGGGATGGCGTCGTACAAGGGCACCACCACCCACGGCTTCCCGAACCTGTTCCAGATCGTGGGCGCCAACACGGGCCTGGGGCACTCGAGCATGGTGTTCATGATCGAGAGCCAGATCGCCTAGATCCTCGACGCGCTGCGCCAGATGGACGCCGGTGCGATCGGCGCCGTCGAGCCGCGGGCCGAGGCGCAGGCCGCCTGGACCGCCGACATGCAGCGCCGGATGAAGCCGACGGTGTGGAG
>JBJMIO010000221.1:0-11948 GCA_045806765.1 Marmoricola sp. | reverse complement strand
GGTCGCGCTGGACGGCCCGTCGAACGGCACCGGGGACCCGTTGTTCCCCGAGACCGTGTGGGGGAACCGGGCCAGCTCCCTGCCCTCGGGCGAGAGCTCGACGAGCTGGTTGCTCAGACCGACGTTCGCGACGTAGATCCGTCCCGAACGCGCCACCCCGAAACCGTCCGGCAGCTCGCCGGCCCGCGAGCGCCAGATCGTCCGCAACGTCCCCGGCTTCCCGGACGCGGTCACGGGCAGTCGGTACAGGCGGCCCTGCAGGCTGGTGCAGGTCGTCTACTGCCCGACCAGGAACGCGTTCCGCCCCGGCTGGTAGACCAGACCGGTCGTGCCGAACTCCAGGTAGTCGAGCTGCTGGGAGGTGAACCAGATCCGCGGCCGGCCGCCGGTCGCAGGGATCCGCCAGATCACCGCCTGCCCGTAGTCGCTGACGTAGAGCGCGCCGTCGGGACCCCAGGTCGCGTAGTTCGGGACGGGCGCGGCGTCCTTGGCGTTCGGCGAGCAGCCGGAGGTACGCGACTTCGTGCAGATCGGTACGTCGGGGATCACCGCCTGGCGCCGGAAGCGACCGGTGCGCGTGTCCAGGGTCAGCACGGAGGCCGTCGAGGACTCCAGGAGCACCAGCCGTCCGCGGGCGTCCTGGTTGGCGACCTGGACCCCGGCCTCGTTGACGTCCTTCTGCCCGGGCACGGCCCAGGAGCGCAGCAGCGTGCCGCCGGGCGTCCACTCGAAGACGCGGTCGCGGTTCGGGGCCGCGCCGGGACCGTGGTACGTCGCGGCGTAGATGCGTCCGTTGGTGTGCCGGAAGACGTACGCCGGGAAGCCCGGGCTGGGCACCGAGGCGAAGACGCGGGTGTTCCACCTGGCCCGGGCGGTGCCTGACCCCGCGGCCGTACCGGGCACCGAGCCGACCACGAGCGCCACCAGGGCGAGCGCGACGCCGGTCCTGCCGAGCCGCAGCCTCACAGCTGGTCCAGGACCTCGGTCGCAGCCCGCTTGCCGGCGCGCACGGCGCCGTCCATGTAGCCGGTCCAGTAGGTCGACGTCTCGGTGCCGGCCCAGTGCACCCGGCCGAACGGCTGGCGGATCGCGGACCCGAACGCGGTCATCGTGCCCGGCGCGTAGATCGGCACCGGGGCACCGCGCGTCCAGGTCTCCTTGACCCAGTCGTGCTCGGTGTACTCGATCGGCTCGAGCGCCTTGTCGCCGAACATCTGCGCGAAGCCCCCGAGCATCGCCTGGCGGCGCTGGGCGAACGGCATCGCGGCGTACGTGTCGTGCGTCGAGCCGCCGACGAAGGCGAGAAGGACGCCGAGGTGCGCGTCGGCCGGGCTGTTGTCGAAGACCGCCCGGGTCGGACCGGAGTAGGCCAGGCCGGAGCCGCTCTTGCCGTCGGCGCGCCAGAACGGCTTGTCGTAGACGGCGTCGACCTTCATCAGGTGGCCCATCTTCATCCGGGTCAGCAGCGCGTGCCGGCGGGCGGGCAGCTGGGGGTACCAGTCGATGTCGAGGACCAGCGGCGGGGGAGCGGCGACGATGACCTTCTTGGCCTGCACGATCCCGCGGGTGGTGTGCACCGCGGCGTGGCCGTGCGCCTGCACGATGCGGTGCACCGCGGCGCCGAGGGCGACGCGGTCGCCGAGCTTCTTGGCCAGCTTCAGCGGGACCAGCTGCGAGCCGCCGACGAAGCGCCGCTGCTGGGCGCCGTCACCGGTGTCGGAGTTGCGCTCGAAGGTGCCGACGTGGCGCTCGTCGCCCGAGCAGGCCACGTAGTGCAGCACGAAGAGCAGCGAGAGCTGGTGCGGGTCGGCGCCGAAGCCGGGCTGGGTCCAGCAGCGGATCAGGTCCTCGAGGCCCTTGGAGTTCAGGGTGTTCTTCTTGATGAAGTCCGAGAGGGTCATCGAGTCCCACTCGGCTGCCTTCGGGTGCGTCCAGGGTGCGTCGACGGCGATCTCGGCGGCGTAGTCGTCGATCTTCTTCAGCAGCACGGCCGCGTCCAGGAGGATCGTGGGGTCGGGCGGGATGGTGCCGGTGTAGAGCTGGGTGTTGCCGCTGGCGCCGATGTAGACGTTCTTGCCGGCCAGGTATTCCGGGAACATCGGTACGCCGAGCTCCTTGGCCAGCGCGAGGATGTGGTTCTGGGTCGGTCCGACGAAAGCGCCGCCGGCCTCGACCACCCCGCCGTGGTGCAGCTCGTGGTTCAGCAGGCGTCCGCCGACGCGGTGCCGCGCCTCGGTGACCAGCACCGAGCGCCCCGATCGGGCGACCTTCAGCGCGGCGACCAGGCCGGAGAGCCCGCCGCCCACGACGACCACGTCGACCTTCTTCGGCAGCGCCCCGTGCAAGGTGGCCGCCGTGGACTCCGCCTCGAACGCGCCGACGGCGAGGGTGCCCAGCCCGGTGGTGAGGCCGGCCAGGGCCGAGCCCTTGAACAAGGTGCGGCGGTCGACGTCGAAGCTCATGATTCTCCTAAACACGAACATGTGTCAGATTCAGGTTCCGATGGTAGCCTCCGGCCATGGCTGCTGTCCTGTCAACCCAGGGTCCGGTATCCGGCGTACGACGTCGGACCCCGGCGCAGGCCCGCTCGCGGGAGAAGGTCGAGAAGATCCTCGACGCCGCCACCCAGGTGGTCGTGGCCGAGGGTGTCGACTCTCTGACCACGCGCGCGATCGCCGCACGCGCCGGCATCCCGGTGGCCTCGCTCTACCAGTACTTCTCCGACCGCGACGCGGTCCTGCTCGCCCTCGTCGAGCGCGACACCGCCGAGATGGACGAGCAGGTCCGGGTCGACCTCGCCCAGCTCGACGTGCTCTCGGTGACCACGCTCGTCGAGACCACGATGCGGGCCTACCTGACCGTCTACGACCGCCGTCGCGACTTCGTCGAGATCTGGCTGCGCGGACGCACCAACCCCGCGGTCCACGAGTTCGGGCGCCAGCACAACCGGCGTACGGCGGCCGAGCTCCGCGAGTTCGCGATCGCCGCGGGTCTGGCTCGCCCGGACCTCCCGCTCGCCGCCGCCGAGCTCGCCGTCGAGATCGGCGACCGCGTCTTCCAGCTCGCCTTCGAGCGCGATCCGGCGGGCGATGCCTTCGTGATCGAGGAAGGCATCGCGATGGTCGCCGGCTACCTGCGCGGGTTCGCCACCGAGGCCGGTGTCGCGGGGATCCGCGCGTGAGCACCACCCGTCTGCGCGCCGAGGTCGCCGATGCCGCCCGGACGCTGGCCGAGGCCGGTCTGCTGATCGGCACCGCGGGCAACGTCAGCGCACGCGACGCCGCGACCGGGCTGGTCGCGGTCACCGCGACCGGCGCCGTGCTGGGTCGCTGCACCCCTGATCAGGTGACCGTGGTCGGTGCCGGCGGCGAGGTCGTCGAGGGCCACCTCGTGCCGACCTCCGAGCTCGAGCTGCACCTCGCGGTGCTGTCCTCGGGACCCGGTGCGGTCGTGCACACGCACGCGCCGGCGGCGACCGCGATCGCCTGCGTGCGCGAGGAACTGCCGGTCATCCACTACCAGCAGCTCGCGCTCGGCGGTGCGATCCGGGTCGCGCCGTACGCGACCTTCGGGTCCTCCGAGCTCGCCACCGGAGTGCTCGCCGCGCTCGAGGGCCGGTCCGGCGCGCTGATGGCCAACCACGGTGCCGTGACGCACGGGAACGACGTCGCCGCCGCGGTCGAGAACGCCCTGCTCCTGGAGTGGTGCAGCCGGCTGTTCCTCGACGCCGCCGGCCTCGGCGAGCCCCGGGTCCTCGACGAGGCCCAGCAGCTCGCGGTCATCGAGGCCGCCATCGCACGCAGGTACGGCGCGACGCAGAACCTCACCCCCAGCGAGGAGAACCGATGACCCAGCCGAGCTCCGCCCCCGTGATCGCCGTGGTCGGCGTGCACGTCCTGGACAGCCACGTGCTCCGCGTCGAGGCGATCCCGCAGGGGTCCGACGGCGCGGTCGTCGACACGATCCGCTTCTCACCGGCCGGCACCGCGGGCGGCACCGGGGTGATCCTCGGGAGGATCGGTGCCCAGGTGCACTGCATCGGTGCGCTCGGCACGGACCCGATCGCCGCCACCCTGCGCGGGCTGCTCGACGCCGAGGGTCTCGACACCAGCCGGCTGGTCACCAAGCCGGACGTGCAGACCTCGGCGAGCGTGATCCCGGTGCGCCCGAACGGGGACCGGCCGGCCTGGCACTGCATCGGCGCCAACGGCACCCTGACGCTCGAGGACATCGACCTCGCCTCGGTCCCGGGCCTGACCCACGTGCACCTCGGCGGTCCGGAGTTCCTCGGAGGCCCTGCTGCCGGCGAGCTGCTGGCCGCCGCACACGAGCTCGGCTGCACCACCTCGGTCGACGTGCTGGCTCCCGGTGACCCGGACCTGCTCGCCTGGATCGCCGACTGCCTACGGCACACCGACTACCTGCTGCCCAACGACGAGCAGGTGCTCGGCTTCACCGGCGCCGCAACCCTCATCGAGGGCGCTCGAGCGCTCGTCGCCGCCGGCGCCTCCTGCGTCGCGGCCACCCAGGGCTCGCGCGGCGCGGTCGTGGTCACCGCCGAGGAGGAGCACGAGGTCCCGGCGTACGTCGTGGACGTCGTCGACACCACCGGCTGCGGTGACGCCTTCTCGGCCGGCTTCCTGCGTGCCCGCGCCCTCGGCCTCGACCTCGCGGCAGCCGCCCGTCTCGGCTGCGCGACCGCAGCCCAGGTCGCCGGCGGCGTCGGCACCGACGCGGGGGAGTACGACTGGGAGAGCGTCCAGGAGTTCGCGAAGGTCACCCCGACGCGATAGCCCCTGGGGCCCTGAGGAGGTTGCGCAGCAACCGTCTCGAAGGGTCAGTGGTGAGCGGCGTCGCGGATCTCGCCGACCAGCTCTTCAATGACGTCCTCGAGCGTGGCCACGCCGACGACCTGGCCCTCGTGGTCCACCACGCGCGCCATGTGCGATCCCTGGGACTGCAGCGTCTGGAGCGCGGCGACCAGGCTGTCGTCCTCGCGGACGTTGGCGAACGACCGGATCCAGCGGTCCTCGACGACCTGCGCGCGGCCGTGCGGGTCGTGGCCGAGCACGTCCTTGATGTGCAGGTAGCCGATCAGTGCGCCGGAGTCGCCGACCACGGGGAAGCGCGAGAAGCCGGTCTCGGCGCAGATCGCCTCGACCTCGGTGGCGCGGGCGCCGCGCGCGACGGTCTGGAGACCCTCGAGGCGCAGGTAGACGTCGTCGACGGTGCGCGCGGTGAAGCCGAGGGCGCCGGAGAGCCGGGCGTACTCACCTTCCTCGAGCAGGCCCTCCGCGCGGGACTCGTCGACCAGCGCTTCCACCTGCTCGCGGGTGAAGACCGACGAGATCTCCGCCTGCGGCTCGATGCCGAGCATGCGCAGGATCCCGTTCGCGGTCGCGTTGAGCACGAAGACGACCGGCTTGAGGAAGGTCACGATGACGACCATCGGCGCACCGAAGACCAGGGCTGCGCGCTCGGGTCCGGCGAGGGCGAGGTTCTTCGGCACCATCTCGCCCAGCACGACGTGGAGGTAGACCACGAGAGCCAAGGCGACACCGAAGGCGATCGGGTGCACCGCTCCGTGAGGCAGGTCGACCGCCTTCGCCACCGGTTCGAGGAGGTCGGCCAACGCCGGTTCGGCGACCGCACCGAGACCGAGCGAGCACACGGTGATGCCGAGCTGGGCCGCAGCCATCACCAGCGAGACCTGCTCCATCGCGCGGATCGTCTGGCGAGCCAGCGTCGAGCCCTGCTGCGCGCGCGGCTCGATCTGCGTGCGCCGCGCCGAGACCAGCGCGAACTCGGCGCCGACGAAGAACGCGTTGCCGAGCAGCAGCACGGCGCCGAGGACGAGGGAGGCCTGCGCGCTCACGACGCGAGCCTCCGAACGCCCGAGCTTGCTCGAGGCTGAGGAGGCGAGGCGTCGTTGACGAGCGGAGCGAGGATCATGCCGGCACCTCGGTCTGCAGGCGCAGCGAGATCCGGTCCACGCGCAGGCCGTCCATCCGCTCGACGCGGAGCACCACCGACTCCTGGACGGGGTCCTCGTCGTCGTCCTCGGGCTGCACGACCGGCAGCGGTACGACGGCCTCGTCGCCGCGCTCGGGGATCTTGCCGAGCTCGCGCACCAGCAGCCCGGCGACCGTGTCGTAGTCCTCGTGCTCGGGCAGGTCGAGCCCGGTGGCGTCCTTGACCTCGTCGGGGCGCAGCAGGCCCGAGACGATCCACGATCCGTCGGGTCGCCGGCGCAGGCGCGCTCCGATCCGGTCGTGCTCGTCGGCGATGTCGCCGACGATCTCCTCCACGACGTCCTCCAGGGTGACCACGCCGGCGGTGCCGCCGTACTCGTCGGAGACGATCGCCATCTGGAAGCCCTCGCCGCGCAGCAGCACGAGGAGCGGGTCGAGCCGCAACGACTCGGGGACCACGGTGGCCGGCACCATCACCTCGCGGACCTGCGTCGAGGCGCGGTCGTGACGCGGCACCGCGACGGCCTGCTTGACGTGCACCGAGCCGACGATGTTGTCGGTGCTGCCCTTGGTGACCGGGAACTTGGAGAAGCCGGTCGCCGCGGAGAGGTCGATGATCTCGGAGACGGGGTCGGTGATGTCGACCGTGGCCATCCGGATCCGCGGCGTCATGATCTCCCCGGCGGTCCGCGGGCCGAAGGCGATCGAGCGCTGCACCAGGTGGGCGGTCTCTGTGTCGAGCGTGCCCACCGATGCCGAGCGTCCGGCGAGCGAGGAGAGCTCCTCGGCCGAGCGCGCCGAGCGCAGCTCTTCTTGGGGCTCGACCCCGACGGAACGGATCAGCGCGTTGGCGGAGCCGTTGAGGATCCTGATCGGCAGCCACATCACCGCGGTGAACATCCGCTGCGAGGCCTGGGTCGCCTTGGCGGTCGCGAGCGGCAGCGCGATGGCGACGTTCTTGGGGACCAGCTCGCCGAAGATCATCGTGGCGAAGGTGGCCAGCACCAGGCCGATCGCGACCGACGTCGGCTCGACCGCGCCGTGCGCCAGGCCGAGGTTGCGCAGCGGGTCCTCGACGATCTTGGCGATCGCGGGCTCGGCGAGGAAACCGATGGCCAGGTTGGTCAGGGTGATCCCGACCTGGGCGCCGGAGAGCTGGGTGGAGAGCGAGCGCAGCGCGGTCACGACACCCTCGGCGCCACGGTCACCGGCGCCTGCGGCCCGCTCGACCTCGGCGCGGTCGACGGTCACGAGCGCGAACTCGGCCGCGACGAACAGCCCGCAGACGACCACCAGGGCCAGCGAGATGCCGAGCAGGAGCCACTCCATGGGCCCCATTGTTGCGGGTCCGACTCCGGGACGGGTCACGGGCAACCGTGAGAGGGTCGGAATGTCACTCTGCACCACCACCCGCACGCCACGACGACAGGAGGCCCGATGCTGCGGTTCTCCGGGCTCGGCGAGAGCCATGTCGGCCTGGTGCGGACCGGGAACGAGGACGCCGCCTTCGTCGGCCCGTACTGCCTCGTGGTCGCCGACGGGGTCGGTGGAGGAGCTGCTGGGGAGGTCGCCGCGGCCACCACGGCGTACGCCGTCGCCGCGACCGCGATGATGCGCACTGGCCAGGACCCCGCGGCCGTCCTGGCTGACGGTGTCCGGCTGGCGCAGGCCCAGGTGCACGCCGGCGTGATGGCCGACGCGGACCGGACCGGGATGGCCACCACGCTGACCGCGGTGGTCACCGACGGTTCCCGCTTCACCCTCGCGCACCTCGGTGACTCCCGCGCCTACGTCGTCCACGACGGCGCGTTCACCCGCGTGACCCGCGACCACACCTACGTCCAGGACCTCCTCGACGAGGGCCGTCTCCAGCCGAGCGAGGTCGCCGACCACCCGTGGCGCAACGTCGTGCTGCGCACCGTCAACGGCCAGGTCGACGGGGAGCCGGACCTGATCGAGCTGGCGCTGGTGCCCGGTGACCGCATCGTCCTGGCCAGCGACGGGCTGACCGACCTGGTCGGTGACGCCGAGCTGGCACGGACGCTGCTGGGCAGCTCGGACGACGAGGCGGTGGCGAGCCTGCTGGCCGCAGCCCTGGCCCGCGGCGGGCGCGACAACATCACCTGCGTGCTGTGCACGGTGGTCGACGGCCCGCAGATCACCGCTGACGGACAGCTGCACGGGGCGATGCGGGTGCCGGCCAACATCGTCGACGTGGCGGCGGTGCGGGCCGAGGCCGAGCCTGCCTGAGCCTCGCCGAGGTGTGCGGTCCCACACTGGAACAAGTTCTGATTCGGCGTCCGACCTGGGAGGATCACGGCATGGCAGACATCGAACGTCCCCGCCTCGAGGGCTCCGTCGCGGTCCGTGACGGCCGCCGGCTCTCGTTCGCCGAGTTCGGGACGCCGCGCGGTGCCGCGGTGATCTGGATGCACGGCACGCCCGGCGGCCGCCGCCAGGTCCCGGTGGAGGCGCGCGCGTTCGCCGAGCGCCACGACGTACGGATCATCGGCATCGACCGGCCCGGCATCGGCACCTCCACGCCGCACCTCTACGAGAACGTCCTGGACTGGGCCGGTGACCTGGAGGTGCTCGCCGACAACCTCGGCGTCGACACCTTCCGGGTGATCGGGCTCTCCGGTGGCGGCCCCTACGCCCTCGCGGCCGGTGCCGCGATGCCCGACCGGGTGCACGGCGTCGGTGTGCTCGGGGGAGTCGCGCCGACGCGCGGGCCTGACGCCATCCGCGGCGGGCTGGTCGAGGTGGCGCCGTACGCCGCCCCGGTGCTCGGTGCGATCCGGCTGCCGCTGAGCTACGCGCTCGCCGCCGCGATCCACCTCGTCAAGCCGCTGGCCGGTGCCGCGATCGGCACGTACGGCGCGTTCCAGCCGCGCGGCGACCGTGAGCTGCTCGCGCGCCCGGAGTTCAAGGCGATGTTCCTCGACGACCTGATCAACGGGGCCCGCTTCCAGGTCGGTGCCCCGTTGGCCGACATCATCCTGTTCACCCGCGACTGGGGTTTCGAGGCCGCCGAGGTGAGCGTCCCGGTGCGCTGGTGGCACGGCGACGACGACCACATCATCCCGCACGCGCACGGCGTCCACATGGTCGAGCGGCTGCCCGACGCGGTCTTCTCCACGATCCACGGCGAGTCCCACCTGGGCGGCATGGGGGTGGCCACAGAGGTCCTGGAGACCCTGATGGAGCTCGGCCCACGCAAAACGGTGCGGAAACGGGCGGTTTCGGGCACCCGAAAGGGCTGAACCTGGTCGTGTTCCACTGGCGCGCGCCCGCTCCTTGGGTCACAATGGGAACACAAGTTCACACATGTCACAGACCTCACTGACGAGGATCGAGCCCGCTGGGGAAGGCGTAGCTCAACGCCGGAGTCAGAGGAGGTCTGCAATGACACGTACTACGACCCGGGGAGTGCTCTACGTGCACTCTGCCCCGTCCGCGTTGTGCCCGCACGTCGAGTGGGCCGTCGGCGGCGTGCTCGGCAACGCCGTGAACCTCGAGTGGACCCCGCAAGCTGCCCAGGCCGGCACCTACCGCGCCGAGTACTCCTGGACCGGCGACGCCGGCACCGCGGCCGGCGTGACCTCGGCCCTGCGCGGCTGGAACCAGCTCCGCTTCGAGATCACCGAGGAGCCGACCAGCGGCACCGAGGGCGCCCGGTTCTCCTACACCCCCGACCTCGGCGTCTTCCACGCCGTCACCGGCCTGCACGGCGACCTGATGATCCCCGAGGACCGGCTCAAGGCAGCCGTGATCAAGGCCGCCCTCGGCGAGACCACCATCGAGCTCGAGATCGACCGCCTCCTCGGCAAGCCGTGGGACGACCAGCTCGAGACCTTCCGCTACGCCGGCGACGGTGTCCCGGTGCGGTGGTTGCACCAGGTCGTCTGAGCGCGATCGCAAACGGGGGTCAGCCGAGCCAGGCCCAGGTCCAGCCACCCTGGCGCACGGCTACCGACCCGGTGATCGAGCCTCCGGCGGCGCTGTCGGGGTGCAGGTGGCGCGAGAAGCGTGCTGCCCCGGTGCGGCGGTTCACGGTGATCAGACCCATGGAGTCGCGCTCGTACGCGTAATCGGGCGACATGCAGACCCCAGCCTTCATCCCCGTCACCGCCGAGAAGCCGTGCTGCGCGAGCACGTGATGCTGACCGCGGTTGAGGACGTGCAAGGCGCCGGCGCCGTCCGTCACGTAGACCCCGATGCCGTCGGGGGTGTCGCTGGCGGTGATCGCTCTCGCTCCGGGGAGGGAGACGGCGAAGGTTCCGGCAGCCGACCAGTGGCGTCCGTTCCAGGCCTGGTGGTGCACGTCGCCGTCGGCCGCGATCCAGAAGAGCTGGCGGCCCTCCGAGGCGACCAGTGTGTGCGGGAAGCCGCTCCCGATCGTCCGCTCGACGGTGACGCCGAGCGCGCCGTTGCCCGCACTCCACGATGTCCTCACCAGGCGGACCTTGCCGTCGCTCGACGGCACCGTCCACTCGACGCTCTCGTGGCCGGGATAGGTGTTGGAGGACACCAGACCCCACGACAACGGCTTCCACGCGAAGGTGCGGGTGCTGGTCCGGCTGACCGTCACCTGCGCGTTGACGGTACGGCGGAACTCGATCCGCCCGTGCACGGTCCTGCCCAGGGTGTCGACCTGGCACCGGTAGCCGCTGCTCGTGGCCGCGCGCGCCACCGGCGCTGTCGTGGCGCCGGCGAGGGGCACTGCCAGGGCCGGGGTCACCAGGGCCGCGGCGACGACTCCTGCCTGTACAACTCGTTTCACGTCGTCCCGCCTCGTTGGATCGGTGGTACTGGGGCGGCCGAATCTACAGCGGGATGTTGGTGTGCGCGCCCCGTTGCACGAGACCCGCCCCCGCGATCGCGTGCGCGATGGCCGAGCGGGTGGCGGACGGGCTGACCACCTCGTCGACCACGCCGATCTCGACGGCCTTGGCGATGCCCCCGGCGATCCGGGCGTGCTCCTCGGCCAGCTCGGCCTCGACCTGGGCGCGGATCTCGGGGGAGACGTCGGCCAGCTTGCGTCGGTGCAGGATCCGGACCGCGGCGACCGCGCCCATCACTGCGACCTCGGCGTCGGGCCAGGCCAGCACGCGGGTGGCTCCCAGCGAGCGCGAGTTCATCGCGATGTAGGCGCCGCCGTAGGTCTTGCGGGTCACCACGGTCACCCGCGGCACCACCGCCTCGCCGAAGGCGTGCAGCAGCTTGGCGCCGCGACGTACGACGCCGTCCCACTCCTGGCCCACACCGGGCAGGTAGCCGGGCACGTCGACCAGCACGATCAGCGGGATGCCGAACGCGTCGCACATCCGCACGAACCGGCTCGCCTTCTCCGCCGAGAGGGAGTCCAGGCAGCCGCCCAGGCGCAGCGGGTTGTTGGCGATCACTCCGGCGGTACGGCCACCGAAGCGACCGAGCGCGGTGACGATGTTCGGCGCCCACTTGGCGTGCAGCTCCACGGTCGTGCCGGGATCCAGCACGTTCTCGACCAGCGGGTGCACGTCGTAGGCGCGCTTGGAGTTCTCCGGCAGCAGCGCTCCGAGGTCGATGTCGGCGACCGCGGCGACGTCCAGGGTGCCCTGGGAGCCGAGCAGGTGCGCCAGCGCGCGGGCCTTGGCCAGAGCCTCGGCCTCGGACTCGGTGAGCACGTGCACGACACCGGAGCGGCGTCCGTGCGGCTCGGGTCCGCCGAGGCGCAGCATGTCGACGTCCTCGCCGGTCACCGAGCGGACCACGTCCGGGCCGGTGACGAAGATGCGTCCCTCGGGACCCAGGACCACCACGTCGGTCAGCGCAGGTCCGTACGCCGCTCCGCCGGCGGCCGGGCCGAGGACCACGGAGATCTGCGGGACCTGTCCCGAGGCACGGGTCATCGCGTGGAAGATCTCACCGACCGCGTGCAACGAGAGCACGCCCTCGGCCAGCCGGGCACCGCCGGAGTGCCACAGGCCGATGATC